>NZ_CP145905.1:2662500-2992500 GCF_036894955.1 Paenibacillus sp. KS-LC4
CCCTGTTTGGCTTCATCAAAAGCGCATTTGGCGAAACGCTGCTTACCAAGCTGGCCGGAGCGATTATGCTGCCGAAGCTGCGCAAGCTCAAAAACAAAATGGACTATAAAGAACATGGTAGCGCACCGCTGCTCGGTTTGAACGGACTCGTCATGAAATGCCATGGCTCTTCCGACGAGGTAGCTGTCAAAAGCGCGATTCGCCAGGCGCGAATTGCCATTCAAGGCAAGCTGACCGAATCGATTGCAGCGGAAATAAGCGGGAAGTGAGTGTGTTGTGGTGAATTTGCATCCTGTAGGCATTATTGGTACAGGCAAGTATGTGCCTGAACGTATTATAACGAATCAACAGCTGGAACAAATGGTAGAAACGAACGATGAGTGGATTGTTACCCGCACCGGAATTAGCGAGCGCCGGATGGCTGCTCCTGAGGAAGCAACATCAGACCTCGCTTATGAAGCTTCCAAGGCTGCCATTGCAGCTGCAGGACTTACGGTAGAGGATATTGATCTCATTATCGTGGCGACAATAACGCCAGACATGGCATTTCCATCGACCTCCTGTCTGCTTCAAGAGAAGCTGGGAGCCAAGCAGGCGGCAGCATTCGATCTTTCCGCGGCTTGCTCAGGCTTTATTTATGGCCTTGCAACAGCGACGAGCATGATTTCTTCCGGCTTGTATAAGCATGTGCTTGTTGTTGGCGCGGAGACGCTTTCGCGTATTACGGACTACACAGACCGCAATACATGCATTTTGTTTGGTGACGGTGCCGGAGCGGTTGTGCTTGGCGAGGTAGCGGAAGGCAGAGGCTTTAAGTCTTTTCAGCTAGGAGCAGATGGCGGCGGCGGCGAGCTGCTGAAAGTAAGCGGCGGCGGCTCCCGCATGCCAGCTACGGAGGAAAGTGTCGCATCGCGGCAGCATTTTATCCATATGGCTGGAAATGATGTGTTCAAGTTTGCAGTGCGCATTATGGGCAGTGCAGCAGAGGAAGCGCTTCGCAAAGCGGATATGTCGAAGGATCAAATTGATTTGCTTATCCCGCATCAAGCGAATATCCGAATCATTCAATCGGCGCTTAACCGTTTGAATTTGCCTGAAGAGAAATGCATGATTAACTTGAACAACTATGGCAATATGTCCGCAGCATCTATTCCGGTGGCGCTGGCAGAGGCGGTTGAACAAAACCGGGTAAAAGAAGGAGACGCTCTCGTATTCGTCGGCTTTGGCGGCGGACTGACTTGGGGAGCCTCTGTATTGATTTGGTAACGGAGGGATTGCAGGATGGGTAAGACTGCTTTTGTTTTTCCAGGACAAGGTGCTCAGGCTGTAGGGATGGGTAAGGATGCTTATGAAGCATTTGCGGATTCGCGTCTGATTTTTGAACAGGCGGATGAAGCGCTTGGCTTTAAGCTGAGCGAAATTATTTTCGAAGGACCGGAGGTCGCGCTAAAGCAGACGGCGAATACGCAGCCTGCCCTGCTTACGGTTAGCGTAGCGCTGCTGCAAGCGTTAGAAGGCCGGGGCTTGAAGGCGGACTATGTAGCAGGCCACAGCCTTGGGGAATACAGCGCGCTAGTTGCCTCAGGCGTATTGTCCTTTGAGGATGCTGTTCGTACGGTACGTGCTCGCGGTCTTTTTATGGAGCAGGCGGTTCCGGGCGGACATGGGGCGATGGCGGCTGTGCTTGGCGCCGAGCGCGAGGCGCTTGCCGAGCTTTGCCGCACAGTTACGGAAGAAGGCCATATTGTGGAGCTTGCGAACGTGAACTGCCCAGGGCAGATCGTCGTTTCAGGTTCGGCGGCAGGCGTTGCGGCCATTGTTGAACGCGGCAAGGAAGCTGGCTTCAAGCGGGTTCTTCCGCTAGAGGTAAGCGGCCCCTTCCATTCCTCGCTTATGAAGCCTGCTGCTGAGCAGCTTGCTGGCGTACTCTCAGGCATAAGCATGAACGATGCAGCTGTGCCGGTTGTAGCTAACGTTACAGCTAGTGCAGTTACGGATGCGTCGGCGCTTCGCGCCTTGCTTGTCGAGCAAGTCTACTCGCCAGTATTGTGGGAAGACAGCGTTCGTTATTTAATCGCTGAAGGTGTAGATACATTCGTGGAAATCGGTTCAGGCACAGTGCTTGCTGGCTTGATCAAAAAAATCGATAAATCCGTCAAGGTGATTTCGCTTAACAGCATCGCAGCTATAGACGCTTTGCAAGCAGCCGAATAGGGGGAGGTTTTATCATGTTCGCGAATTTGGAAGGCAAGAAGGCGCTTGTAACGGGCGCTTCCCGTGGGATTGGCAGAGCGATTGCGATCGCGCTGGCAGAAGCAGGGGCAGATGTTGCTATTAACTATTCCGGCAGCGAGGCGGCAGCCGCTGAGACAGCTCAAGCTATAGAGGCGCTTGGACGCCGTGCTATTGTGCTGCAGGCTAATGTAGGCAAGGCAGCTGAATTCGATGCTATGGTCAAGGATGTGCTGGAGCAGTTCGGTGCTATTGATATTTTGGTGAATAATGCCGGAATTACAAGAGACAACCTCATAATGCGTATGAAGGAAGAGGAGTTTGACCAAGTTATTGAGACGAACTTAAAGGGCGTATTCAATGGCATCAAAGCAGTTACTCGTTCTATGATGAAGCAGCGTTCAGGCCGTATTATTAATATTTCTTCCGTCGTCGGGGTGCTTGGCAATGCTGGACAAGCTAACTATGTTGCTGCTAAGGCAGGCGTTATTGGCTTAACAAAGGCCAGCGCGAAGGAGCTCGCTTCGCGTGGCATTACGGTCAATTGCGTCGCGCCAGGCTTCATTCAGACTGAAATGACAGACAAGCTTCCGGAAGAAATGAAGGAATCGCTTGCTGGTCAAATTCCGCTTGCGCGCCTTGGCAGCTCAGAAGATATTGCAGCAGCTGTACGTTTTCTGGCGTCTGATGCAGCAGGCTATATGACGGGTCAAACCGTTCATGTAGATGGCGGCATGTACATGTAAATATGGGGCCGCAAGAGCTTTGCCGGGAATTAAAACGGTTACGTATGGCATTTTAGTTTTAATTCTCGTATAATACCAAGGAGGAGGTGAACCGGATGTCCGAAGTAATAGATCGCGTAAAACGTATCGTTGTAGACCGCCTAGGTGTAGACGAAGCGGAAGTAACGCTTGAAGCTTCATTTAAAGATGACCTCGGCGCTGACTCGCTCGATGTCGTGGAATTGGTCATGGAGCTTGAAGACGAGTTCGATATGGAGATCTCTGATGAAGATGCAGAGAAAATCACAACAGTAGGAGAAGTTGTTAAGTACATACAATCTCTTAACTAAGGAAGCCTGGGTCCCGTTGTCACAAACGGGACTTCTCTCCATCTAGGGCATGTGATTATTTTGAGAAGATGAATTGAGCGTAAGAGCTATTTATATATAAAAGACAGAGCAGCAGGGTGTTATCTATATTGCAGTTCATAGAGGTGAATCGAATTGAAGCAAAGAGTTGTCGTTACAGGTATGGGAGTTATGACTTCCCTCGGATATGAGCTGGAGGAGTTTTGGGGCAATTTGCTCGCAGGCAAGTCCGGTGTGTCCGTTGTGGAAGCGTTCGATTTTTCGGAATACCCAACGTATATTGCCGCAGAAATCAAAAACTTCAATCCAGAGGATTTCGGATTGGACAAGAAGGAAGCGCGCCGTATGGATCGCTTTGTGCAGTTCGCTGCTGTAGCCAGCCAATTGGCAGTTAAGGATGCGGATTTGAAAATCGGTGAAAATGCTGATGAGGAACGCGTTGGCGTTATGATTGGTTCCGGTATTGGCGGTCTTGGCACTTGGGAAGATCAGCATAATATTTTGCTGGAGAAGGGCCCGAAGCGCGTCAGCCCGTTTTTTATCCCGATGATGATCGCGAATATGGCATCTGGCCAAGTATCCATGCTTACAGGCGCGAAGGGCCCGAACAGCACAGCGGTTACCGCTTGTGCGACAGGTACGCATTCCATTGGCGATTCGTATAAAATGATTATGCGCGGCGACGCTGATGTCATGCTGTGCGGTGGTGCTGAGGCGACTATCCGTCCAACGGGTATGGCCGGCTTCTGCTCCATGCGTGCGATGTCCGTTCGCAATGATGAGCCGAGTAAGGCAAGCCGTCCTTTCGATACAGACCGAGATGGTTTCGTTATGGGTGAGGGCGCAGGCGTGCTCGTATTGGAATCTCTCGAGCATGCTCAAAAACGCGGAGCACGGATTTACGCTGAAATTATTGGTTATGGCATGAGCGGCGACGCGCATCATATGACAGAGCCAGATCCAGACGGCGCAGCGCGCTGTATGGTGAAAGCGCTCAAAGATGCTGGAATTGCGCCTGAAGAGGTTGATTACATTAATGCTCACGGCACTTCAACGCCGGTAGGCGACCGTTCAGAAACGAAAGCGATTAAGAAGGCATTTGGCGATCACGCTTATAAAGTGGCAGTTAGCTCAACGAAGTCGATGACGGGACATCTGCTTGGCGCAGCCGGCGGAGTGGAAGCGGTTATTTTAGGCTTGACGCTGCAAAACGGTATCATTGCACCAACGATTAACTTAGACAACCAAGATCCGGAATGCGATTTGGATTATGTGCCGAATGAGCCGCGCAAAGCGGATGTTCGTATCGCAATGTCCAACTCCTTCGGTTTTGGCGGTCATAATGCGACGATCGTGATGAAAGTTTATGAAGCATGATTCCTTAAGCGAGCTGCAGTCGCGTCTGGGGCTACGCTTCAAACAACATAGGCTGCTGAAGCAAGCTTTCACGCATACGTCGTATGTCAATGAGCATAAGCATGGCACGATCGAGCATAATGAGCGTTTGGAATTTTTGGGCGATGCGGTATTGCAGCTGCTCGTCTCGGAGTTTCTGTTTCGCTCCTATCCACGCCGGCCGGAGGGCGAGCTTACGCGTATGCGCGCCTCGGTCGTATGTGAACCGTCACTTGCCCTTTTTGCCGAGCGGCTTGCTCTTGGCGCCTACGTCCTGCTGGGACGGGGTGAGGAGCAGTTAGGGGGCAGACAAAGGCCGGCGCTGCTGGCGGATTTGTTTGAAGCGTTTGTCGGTGCGATTTTTCTCGATGCAGGTATGGACCGGGCCCGTGCATTTCTCGAAGAGCATGTGTTTCCACACATCGAATCGAACGATTATGGCCTGCTTGTGAAGGATTTCAAATCCAAGCTGCAAGAGCGCGCTCAGCATCATGGACTCGGTACAGTAGAATACCGAATTACTGAGGAGCGCGGACCGGCACATGATCGCGAGTTTGTCGTGGAAGTGATTTTGGGTGATGCCAGATGCGGCAGCGGCAGTGGTCGGACGAAGAAGGAAGCGGAGCAGCGCGCAGCGGAAGAAGCGTGGCACTCCCTTTCCGCTCAGCCGTAAATAGGAAGCTATAGGAAGAGGCTACTGGGATATTAATAAATCCCGGCGGCCTCTTTTTTAAATATGACTATGTGTACGTTGATATTAACCCTTTTAGATGGTCTTCGTTATGCTCCAACCAGTTATCCCGCTCCATTAGTTGATTCGCAATGTAGGAAAAGGCGTTAGAAATGTCCTTTCCTGCCCAGAATTGTCCAATATATATGTGTAGAACCGCAATATGGTACAAACGGGTTAACGTACGTAGTTGGCTCAATTCCTCAGATGACAAGGTTCGAAATGATACATACCCTTCAATAAACGCTGCCGCCATTTCAAGGGAGCCGCCAGACATTTGGAGCACATGGTTGAGGCTAATTACAAATTCCAAAAAGGAGATATCAAGCGAGAGGAAATCAAAGTCCAAGACTCCCGTAATGCAGCGGTCTACGGATAATAAATTGAATACTAATAAGTCGTGATGTACCATTTGCAAGGGTAAGGATAATAAAGCTTCACGATTTGATTCAACTGAAAGCAGTGCTTCGTTATAATAATGTTTTTGCTCGTTTGTAACGGGAAAAGGCGGTTGTTTCCAGAAAGCAGCTATCATTTCTGCCGTCGCAAGAGGATGCAGCTGATACAAGCTAGTAAACGGAGTTCCATTATATTTAAAATTCTTTGGTTGTTCATATGCTTTCAGCCTTGCACTAACTTCACCGACGACGCTGCCAACTAAGTAAGCATCATCAGGTATTTGAATCGGCGGAGCGGTTCCTTGAATAAAGGTTACGAGTGCGCCTAATGACCCGTCTGATAACGTCACAGACAAGTCTCCATTTCGCGTGGGCAGAAACGAAGGGATATTAAAGGGAAGAGCTGAGCGCAATAGAAATGCTGTCACTTCCATTTCTAAGTGCAAGCTTTCTGAGGTCTTCGTATACAGGTCATAATGACGTGCTACGTATTTTTGGTCGTTTACTATTACAAAACAGGTTGTATTAGTTAACCCAAAGGGCACGGGTTCAGTTTGTACAATATTTAGAGGGAAATAATGCTCGATAATTGATTGCAGCGCTGGTGTCATTAAAGCGACTCCTCCTCTTTGTTGGTTATGTTCTAATCGCTTGTCTAGGCTAACTATAAGTCATTTTTCTATGTGCTAGGTTCGTTTTCATGTCGGGAAAAATGTGAAGCTACCGATCAATTACTTTTATTCGACGTTGTATTTTCATATCCCTTGCTATCAAGGCAGCGAGCAAAGAATAAGGCAGGCAGAATGCTGATTCATTTAACCAGTTTTTTTGTACGGAGATGTCCATGCCCAAAAACGCCTGAAATAATAGCTTCAGAGAGCATAAAGTGAGATTATCCGGCGTCTGTATTTTGTGGTACAATAGCGGGTGAGGTGAAAGACAATTTATGTTCCTTAAGCGTATTGAACTAGCAGGTTTTAAATCGTTTGCCGATAAGACGGAGATGGAATTCGTTACAGGGATTACGGCAGTCGTCGGTCCCAATGGCAGCGGCAAAAGCAATATTTCCGACGGCATCCGCTGGGTGCTGGGCGAGCAAAGCGCCAAAAGTCTTCGCGGCGGCAAAATGGAAGATATTATTTTTGCCGGAAGCGACGCGCGTAAAGCAGTCAATTATGGTGAAGTGTCGCTGACGCTTGACAATACGGATGGAGCACTGCCGCTGGAATACAATGAAGTGACAGTAACCCGCCGTGTCCATCGCAGCGGTGACAGTGAATATATGATTAACAAGCAATCGTGTCGGCTCAAGGATATTACCGAGCTGTTTATGGATACGGGAATCGGCAAGGAAGCTTATTCGATTATCGGACAAGGCCGAATCGAGGAAATATTAAGTACAAGGTCTGAGGACCGCCGTGGTATTTTTGAAGAGGCCTCCGGCATCGTTAAATATAAATCGCGCAAGCGGGAGGCGCAGAAGAAGCTGGATGAGACCGAGCAGAACCTGCTGCGCATTCACGATTTGGTTACTGAGCTTGAGGATCAGGTAGGGCCGCTCAAGGAGCAATCGGAGAAAGCGATTCATTATAAAGCGCTGCGAGAGCAGCTGCGCACGAAAGAAATTTCCATGTACGTTCATAACATTGATACGGTCCATAAATCGTGGTCGGAGGCAAATGCTAAGCTTGAGGTGCTCAAGCAAAGCGAGCTTGAGTTGTCAACGGTTGTGAGCAAGCATGATGCGCATTTGGAGAAGGATCGCCTTGCGCTGCGCACAATCGAGGAGAAGCTTGACCGTCTTCATGAAGCGATGCTGCAATACAGCGAGGATTATGAGAAATGTGAAGGCTACGGCGAGGTTTTGAAGGAGCGCAAACGCAATCTGGAGCATAACAAGGCGCAGCTTGTGGAATCCGCCGCGTCTCAGGATGCCCGCATTGGCACGCTGATGCAGGAGGAAGCCGAATTCCGCAGCCGTGCAGCTGGTCTGGAGCTGCAGCTTGCCGATTTGAAAGCAAGGCTGATGGAGGAGGAAGCCCGACTTATTGGCGTCGCAGGCGGAGCCGCGCCGGATGCAGAGGAGACATTAAAGGGCGAACTGCTTGATGTGCTTAGTGCGATGGCGGAGCTGCGCAATGAAATTCGTTATGCCCAGCAGCAGAAGGAGGCTGTCGGTCGGCGGATGGAGCGCCTTGGCGAGGATGAGCTGAAGTGGAAAGAGCAGAAGCGGAAAAGCGGGGCTAGACGCGCGCAACTGGAAGCACAGCTGGAAGCGATTTTAAAAGATATCAATGGTGCTCGCAACAAATACATAGATGAGGCTGAAAAAGCGAAGCAGACTGGCCAGTATGTGGATGAAGCGGCCGCAGCTATTCGCAAATGGGAGCAAAAAATCGATGCCAGCATTTCTCGTCGCGATACGATGAAGGAAATGCAGGATGCACTTGACGGCTTTATGCACGGCGTTCGGGAAGTGCTCAAAGCATCGCGCCGCACATCCGGCGGCATTAGCGGCGTTCATGGCGCGGTAGCCGAGCTAGTGCGCGTGCCAGAGCGGATCGAGGTTGCCGTTGAAACGGCACTTGGCGGGGCGCTTCAGCATGTGGTCATGGAGGATGAGAAGACAGCACGTGCAGCGATTGCGTTCTTGAAGCAGCGTCAGTTGGGCCGAGCTACCTTCCTGCCTTTGGATGTCATTCGCGCTAGGCAAGTGCCGGAGCATGACAAACGTCTGGCAGAAAATACCGAAGGCTTTGTTGGAGTTGCTGCTGATCTTGTCTCATGCGAACCGCAATATAAGTCTATTATTCAAAATTTGCTCGGCAATGTATTGCTTGCAGAGAACTTGGAGCAGGCAAACCGCATTGCCTCAAAATGCCAATATCGCTATCGGGTTGTAACGCTAGAGGGCGATGTTGTAAATGCCGGGGGTTCGATGACAGGCGGAAGCTTGCAGAAGAAAGGCGCAAGCTTGCTTGGACGGCAGCGGCAAATTGAAGGACTTGATCAGGAAATTACGGCAGCCGAGGCCACAATGAAGCAGCTGCGCGACAAGCTCAGCGATCTTCGCAAGGAGCAGTCGATCCGATCGCAAAATATGGAGGAGCTGCGTTCTCGTTCGGAGCAATCGCGTATTGACGAGCAGCAGGTGCGTGCCGAGCTTCAACAGATGCTGTCGGAGGAAAAGCTGCTTAATGAGCAGGAGCAGCTGTATTCGGCTGATCGCAGCAGCCATTTGGCGGAGCAGCAAACGATGCAGGCAACAGCTGAGGAGGCGCAGGCGAAGCTGGAGAAGCTGGTAGCCGATGAAGCGAGGCTCCAGGAGGCAATCAAGCTTGCTGAGGAGCGCCGTAAAGCGAGCGAAACAGCGAAGGAAGCGCTGCAAGGGCAGCTGACGGATTTGAAGATCAGCTTAGCCAAGACAGATCAAGAGAAGCAGTCGTTTGAAGACCAAGCCGCCCGTGTCCGAGCTGATATTGTTAGAGCGAAGCAGGAGCTTGGAAATGTTCGCTCGCTGCTTGCACAGCAGGAAGAGGAGATTGCTCGCCATGCGGAAGAAAGCGTTCAGCAGGTGGAGCAGCTAAATCATTTGAAGCTTAAGAAGCAGGAATGCTCGGAGCAGACGGATTTGCAGCGCTCGGCGAGAGCGGATCGGATTCGCGAGCTGGAGCAGGGTGAAAGCGAGACGAAGGAGCAGCGTACGCAGCTTCGCCAAATCGAGGAGCAGCTTCGCCAAAATGAAATCGCCGCGAATCGCCTTGATGTGGAGCTTGACAATTTGCTGCGCAAGCTTAGTGAGGAATACGAGCTTAGCATTGAGCTGGCGAGGGAGCAGTACCCTGTGCCTGAGGATGTCATCGGCACACAAAATTTGGTTCGTGATTTGAAGCGCCAAATTACGATGCTTGGCGATGTGAATCTTGGCGCTATTGACGAGTATGAGCGCGTCAAGGAGCGTTATGAGTTTTTATCGGAGCAGAAGGATGATCTGGTGGAAGCGAAAACGACGCTTTATCAAGTTATTCGCGAAATGGACGAGGAGATGTCGAAACGGTTCAAATCGACATTTGAGCTGATCAGAGGCCACTTCAGCGTCGTGTTTGCCAAGCTGTTCGGAGGCGGACGAGCAGATCTTGTGCTGGTTGAGCCGGATCGCGTGCTTGATACAGGCATAGACATCGTTGCTCAGCCGCCTGGCAAGAAGCTGCAAAACCTGCAGCTGCTCTCTGGCGGCGAGCGTGCGCTTACGGCAATTGCGCTACTGTTTGCTATTTTGCAGGTGAAGCCCGTGCCTTTCTGTGTATTGGATGAGGTAGAAGCAGCGCTTGATGAGGCTAACGTATCCAGATTTGCCCAATATTTGCGTGAGTTTTCCGAGCTGACGCAGTTTATCGTCGTTACCCACCGCAAAGGCACAATGGAGGAAGCGGACGTGCTGTATGGCGTAACGATGGAGGAAGGCGGCGTATCGAAGCTTGTATCGGTGCGTCTGGAGGAGGAAGCGGAGCAGGCTACCGCGTAGCTTGCGGCTTTTACAATGAGGAAAGAACATAGGATAGCTACGAAGACGGAGGAGTAATCGCGATGAGTTTTTTCAAAAGATTGAAGGAAAGCATCGCTTCCAAAACGGAAGCGGTCACTACGATATTTAAAGAAGGGTTGTCCAAAACCCGTACAGCCTTTGTTGAAAAGGTAGAAGAGCTAATTACGCGCCGGAAAAAGATTGACGAGGAGTTTTACGAGGAGCTTGAGGAAATTTTAATCGGTGCCGATGTAGGCGTCAATACCGTGATGAAGCTGATTGACGAGCTGCGCGCGGAAGTGAAAAAACGCAAAATCGAAGATGCGGCTGATTTGCATCCGGTATTGTCAGAAAAGCTTGTTGAGTTGCTCAAAGGTGATGACAATGAGAAAACGGCGCTTCGCATGTCGAGCAGCGGTATTACAGTTATTTTGTTCGTTGGCGTCAATGGCGTTGGTAAAACGACGACAATCGGCAAGCTGGCTCATAAGTATAAAAGTGAAGGTAAAAGCGTTCTGCTGGCAGCGGGCGATACGTTTCGCGCCGGAGCCATTGAGCAGCTTGAGGTGTGGGGTCAGCGCGTAGGCGTTGATGTCATTAAGCAGCAGTCCGGCTCCGATCCGGCGGCGGTTATGTTCGATGCGGTGCAGGCGGCGAAGCAGCGCGGCGTAGATGTTTTGCTCTGTGACACCGCTGGAAGGCTGCAAAATAAGTCCAATCTGATGGAAGAGCTCAATAAAATTTTCCGCGTCATTCAGCGTGAAATACCGGATGCGCCTCATGAGGTGCTGCTCGTGCTCGATGCAACGACGGGCCAAAATGCACTCAGCCAAGCGAAGCTGTTCGGCGAGAAAAGCGGTGTAACCGGCCTCGTATTAACGAAGCTTGATGGTACGGCTAAAGGCGGTATCGTCATCGCTATTCGCAATGAGCTGAATTTGCCTGTCAAGCTGGTTGGCTTGGGCGAGAAGATGACGGATTTGCAGCAGTTTGATTCGGAGCAGTTTGTTCACGCATTGTTTGCTGGTCTAATAAAAGATCAGGAAGAGTCGGAAGAGGCGGAAACGCAGCAATAATTCAGTTTTTTGAACATATAAAAGGAGCATAAGCTTTACCCCATATACTCCTCTTATATTTCTCCGACAAAGCTTTACGCACGTCCTAGAAGGACGACGAAGTCGTTATTGCTTGGCCTGAAAGGCATGTATTTCGAACTGACAAGGTTGAAAGCTTGACAGTGCCTGCTTCAATCGTGTAAGATAAGAGACGTTGCTTAGGTGTAAAGGATTTACCCTTGACGGGAAGGAGCAAAGGTCATGAATGTTAGTGAACCAGACGCCCTTGCGAAGACGACCCGAATTAATTTATTGTTTGACTTTTATGAGCCCTTGCTCACTGAGAAGCAGAGGACTTCACTTAAATATTATTTTCACGACGATTTTTCGCTTGGTGAAATTGCAGCGGAATCCGGCATTAGCAGGCAGGCGGTTTATGAGCATGTGAAGCGCGCGGTGCAGGTGCTTGAAAGCTATGAAGGCAAGCTTCGCTTGCTGGAGAAGCATGAAGCGTTGCAGCAGCTTGCTGAGCAGCTTGGAAATAGCGTAACGGAGCTTTCCCTTGGAACTGATGCCAAGCAGGGAATACTAGATATAATTGAGCAATTAATAACGACGAACAACAGGTAATGAAATAACGGAGGTGATGGATCATGGCGGCATTTGAAAGCTTGTCAAGCCGATTGCAAAACGTTTTTAGTAAGCTGAAGGGCAAAGGCAAAGTGTCCGATGCTGATGTGAACGAGGCGATGCGTGAAGTGCGTCTTGCGCTGCTGGAGGCAGACGTTAACTTTAAAGTCGTCAAAGATTTTATCGCCAAAGTAAAGGAACAGGCTATTGGTCAGGAAGTGGAGAAAAGCTTTACTCCGGGCATGGTCATTATTAACATCGTTAATAAAGAATTGACCGAGCTGATGGGCGGTACGCAAAGCAAGCTGGCGAAAGCGAATAAACCGCCAACGGTTATTATGATGGTTGGTTTGCAGGGCGCAGGTAAAACAACGACGTCCGGCAAGCTTGCCAAGCTTCTCCAGAAGAGCAACCATAAGCCTTTGCTTGTAGCCGGCGATATTTATCGTCCAGCTGCGATCAAGCAGCTGCAAGTGCTCGGCGAGCAAATCAATGCACCGGTGTTTTCGCTTGGCGATCAAGCTTCCCCGGTAGAAATTGCGAAGCAAGGCTTACAGCATGCTAAAGAAAATCATAATGACTATGTCATCATTGATACAGCGGGCCGACTTCATATTGATGAAACGCTGATGGACGAGCTGAAACAAATTCATCAACTGGTTAAGCCTGATGAAGTGCTGCTCGTTGTTGACGCCATGACAGGTCAAGATGCGGTCAATGTAGCTCAAAGCTTCCATGAGCAGCTTGAGTTGACAGGTGTCGTATTGACTAAGCTTGATGGCGATACCCGCGGTGGTGCGGCATTGTCCGTCAAAGCTGTAACGGGCCAGCCAATCAAGTTTGCCGCTATGGGTGAGAAGATTGATTCGCTTGAGCCGTTCTATCCAGATCGGATGGCATCGCGTATTCTTGGTATGGGTGATATGCTTTCGCTTATTGAGAAAGCACAGATGAACATTGATGCAGATAAAGCTGCCGAGATGGAGCGCAAAATGCGTACGGCCGAGTTTACATTTGATGATTTTCTGGAGCAAATGGCGCAGGTGCGGAATTTGGGGCCGATTGATCAGTTGATGGATATGCTTCCAGGGATGGGCAAGGTCAAAGGACTTAAAGATATGAAAATTGATGAGAAGCAAATCGGCCGTGTTGAGGCGATCGTGCGCTCGATGACGAAGGAAGAAAAGTTAAAGCCGGAAATTCTTAACCACAGCCGCCGGAAACGGGTTGCTGCCGGAAGCGGAACATCGGTTGCTGAAGTCAATCGACTGATTAAGCAGTTTGATGACATGCGCAAAATGATGAAGCAGTTTTCGTCTATGATGGGGCCTAAAGGCCTTAAGGGCGGCAAGAAAGGTCTGAAAGGCATGCTGGGCAAAGGTATGAAGTTTCCGTTTTAATTTAAAGTAGGTTTATTAATTGAAGGAGGTGAATTTCACATGGCAGTACGTATTCGTTTGAAACGTATGGGTGCTCACAAAGCCCCTTTTTATCGCGTAGTTGTTTCTAACTCCCGTTCGCCGCGCGACGGTCGCTTTATCGAGGAGATCGGTACTTATAACCCGGTTGCACAACCGGCTCAAGTATCCATCAACGAAGAAAAAGCTTTGAAATGGCTGCAAAACGGAGCGCAAGCTTCGGATACAGCTCGCGACTTGCTTTCCAAAGCAGGCGTTCTGAAAAAGTTCCATGAGCTTAAGCAACAGAAATAACTGTTGAACAGCGGAGGGCCTTTATAAATGAAAGAATTGATTCTTGTCATAGCAAAGGCGTTAGTGGATCATCCGGAAGACGTTAGCGTGAAAGAAAGAGACGATGACCGCGGCATCGTATATGAGCTGTCGGTTCATGCGGAGGATGTCGGTAAAATTATCGGCAAGCAAGGTCGCATTGCGAAAGCGATGCGTACAGTTGTGACCTCCGCAGCTGTCAAATCAGAGAAGCGGGTTATCGTGGACATCATATCGTAATACGTATTCGGAGAGGGTTAGGGTTAATTATCCTAACCCTTTTTCAAAATCTAAGAAAGTATACGTTTCATACTTATACTTTCTTAGATTTCCCGGAATGAAACATAAAACAGAATGATATTCGTAATGGATATTTTCGTGTTTTACGCAAAACGGCTGCTGCCGCCTTTTTTCGGGTCGGCGTCAGCCGTTTATGCGTGTATCATGAGGATTTTGCATAAATGGCCTTGAGTGGCACATATATAGCTACAGCAGCGTTCTGCGTTTCATTGATTTATGCAAAATCCTGATTATAAAAAAGAAAACTATATATGTGGAATGAAGGCAAATGATGAGGGAAGGGAGAAACGAAAGAGAAAGGTTGGAACTGGAGAGAGCTACAGCTTTCCGAAGGAAAGCCTCTTCGAAAGCATCAGCCTTTGTTTTCTGATTTCAACCTCAATAGAACCCCCCATATTAATTAATCGTTCAGCTTATATAGCAAAGAAAGGATACATGAATAATGAGCGGCAAATGGTTTACAGTTGGAAAAATCGTTAATACGCATGGTTTGCGCGGCGAGCTCAAGGTGCTTTCCCAGACCGATTTTGGAGATTTGCGTTTTGCAGTCGGCAATAAGCTCGCTATGATTCATGAAGAGCATGGCAGCAAGCTGGAGGTAGAAATTGCAGGTTCCCGTGAGCATAAAGGAAATTATATTATTAAGCTTAAGGGATATAATGACATTAATGAAGTGGAGAAGTATAAGGGATGGCTGCTAAAGGTAGCAGAGGAGCAGCTTGGTAAACTGGACGAAGGGGAATATTATTTCCACGAAATTATCGGCTGCCGCGTGGTAACAGACGAGGGCGAGGAACTGGGCATCATTTCGGAAATTTTGCGACCAGGAGCCAATGATGTATGGGTCGTCGACCGTCCTAAAGGTAAAGGAAGCCAAGTGCTTATTCCCGTTATTGATGATGTGTTGCTTAACGTAGACATTGCTGCGAAGCTAGTAACCGTTCATCTTATGGAAGGGTTGATTTAGCGTGAGAGTAGATGTGCTTACGCTCTTCCCTGAAATGTTCGATGGCGTATTTGGCGCAAGCATTCTTGGCAAGGCACGGGAAAAAGGCATTGTATCGCTGAATGCTATTAATTTTCGAGCTTACTCTGGCAATAAGCATAATACGGTAGACGATTATCCGTATGGCGGTGGAGGAGGCATGGTGCTGAAAGCAGAGCCTGTATTTTCGGCTGTTGAGCACTTGATGGAGCAGGCCGGAACAGGGGCTCGTCCGCGTGTTGTGTTAATGTGCCCACAGGGGGAAACCTTCACCCAGCAGAAGGCAGAGGAGTTTTCGAAGGAAGAGCATCTCATTATGATTTGCGGCCATTACGAGGGCTATGACGAGCGTATACGCGAGCATTTGGTAACGGATGAGCTTTCGATTGGCGACTATGTGCTGACTGGCGGGGAGCTTCCTGCGATGGTTGTCATCGACAGTGTAGCACGCCTGCTTCCCGGTGTGCTTGGCAATGAAACATCAGCAGTAACGGATTCATACAGCACAGGCTTGCTGGAGCATCCGCACTATACAAGACCTGCTGTATTTCGCGATATGGAGGTGCCGGAGGTGCTGATTTCCGGACACCACAGTCGCATCGAGACATGGCGCCGCGAGCAATCGCTGCTTCGTACACGGGATAGACGTCCTGACCTGCTAGAGAAGGCTGAATTGACCGCCAAGGAGCGTAAATGGCTTGCTTCGTTGGACAAACAGCAGTCTTAAGCGATAATGTTGGCAAGCCCGGAAAAAGATGTTGAAATCTAGGTTTAAATATGGTATGATTTCAAATGTTGTTCGTATTAATCGGACGGTCCGCTAATGGTCATGACCCAATTTCAGATGGGAAGTTGGAGAGCTATTAAGAACGTCTATGGTGGAAGGAGTGAATCCAAGATGAATCTCGTACAAGCGATTACGCAAGAGCAGCTTCGCAAAGACCTTCCTAACTTTCGTCCCGGTGACACGTTGAAAGTATACGTTAAAGTTATCGAGGGATCCCGCGAGCGGATCCAGCTATTCGAAGGCGTTGTAATCAAACGTCGTGGCGGCGGTATTAGCGAAACTTTTACAGTACGTAAAATTTCCTACGGTGTTGGCGTCGAAAGAACTTACCCGTTGAACTCGCCTAAAATCGATCGTATCGATGTGGCACGTCGTGGTAAAGTACGTCGCGCTAAACTGTACTACCTACGTAACCTTCGTGGTAAAGCAGCTAGAATTAAAGAAATTCGTTAAGTCGAATAAACAAGAGGGGGCTTGGTTAAACAAGCTCCCTTTCGTTATTGTTACAGCTTGTCAGAAAGTATGAATTCGAAGATGGAAAGAAGGCGTTTTTATGGACCAGCAATCACGTAATGATGAAAATGAAGTTGAAATCACATCAGATAGCGCCGTAACGGCTACTCCATCTGCTGAGTCTGACAAAGCAGCGCCTAGCCAAAAGGCTAAAGCGATGAAAGAAACGGTAGAATGGATCAAAGCACTTGCTATAGCGGTCGTGCTGGTCGTCCTTATTCGGAGTTTTCTGTTTGCACCGTTCATGGTTGAAGGCGAGTCGATGCTTCCAAACTTTGAAACCGGTGAGCGTCTCATTGTGAATAAAATATTGTACAAATTCCGTGAGCCTGACAGAGGCGAGGTCGTTGTGTTCCATGTTCCGCAGCAGGGCAGAGACTTTATTAAACGCGTCATTGGACTGCCAGGAGATACCATTAGAGTTCAAGGCGATGACGTCTTCATTAATGATGTGAAATTGGAAGAGACATATATTGCGGATGCCATCAAGCAGGCTCATGCAAATGGTCAGCTTTATAATAATGAATCAGATTTTCCTAATGAGCGAATAACGGAAGCGATTGTTCCGGAGGATACGATTTTCGCAATGGGCGACAATCGCAGCAACAGCCAGGACAGCCGTGCCCTTGGTTATATTTCCGATAAAGAGCTTGTAGGACGGGCAGAAGTTATTTTCTGGCCGCTCAACAAGATTAGCTTTATTAAGCATTAAATGGCATTCAAATGAGGTGAGAAATTGACGATTCAATGGTTCCCCGGTCACATGACACGAGCGAAACGACAAATACAGGACAAGCTCAAGCTGATTGATGTAACGATTGAGCTGCTTGATGCGCGTATTCCAATGTCCAGCCGTAACCCAATTGTCGATGAAATTTTGGGCAGCAAGCCGCGGCTGATCGTGCTCAACAAGTCTGACCTAGCAGATGCTAAGGTGACTGAGCAATGGATTACGTATTTTAAGGGAGAAGGCCATGAATGTATCGCGGTCGATTCTTCAACAGGAACGCGGGTAAACGAGGTTCCAGTGAAAGCAAGAGAGCTGTTGCAGGAAAAAATCGACCGCCAAATCGCAAAGGGAATAAATCCAAGAGCGGTGCGCGGGCTCATTGTCGGCATTCCGAACGTAGGGAAATCGACGCTGATCAACCGTCTGGCAGGTCGCAATATTGCGCTTACTGGCGACCGTCCAGGCGTGACAAAAGGCCAACAGTGGATAAAAGCAGGCAAGGATATGGAACTGCTCGATACGCCTGGTATTTTGTGGCCAAAGTTTGAGGACGAGTTGGTTGGCTATCGCCTCGCGATGACAGGCGCGATTCGCGAGCAGGTATTGAATATTGAAGATATTGCATTTTTTGCTTTGAAAGAATTGGTTGATCGTTATTGGGAAAATGTGAAAGAGCGCTTTGATATTACGATGGAGCAGCCGGATACGAATGAGTCTGATGAAATCGTCAAGGTGATGGAGGAAATCGGACGCAAGCGGGGTTGTCTGCAAAGCGGAGCGCGTGTTGACCTAGAGAAGGTTTCGGGCATTATTTTGCGGGAGCTGCGTGCAGGCAAGTTCGGCCATATTTCGCTTGAAGCACCGTGGAAGCAAAATAGCTAGATTTTTGATTGTATGATTGTTCTTGGTATGCCTGAGGATTTGAAGCGGAGGATCGGCGGATATGCTGGAGTATGAACGTAAGCTGTGGAGTGAAGGCTACAAGGCGATTGCAGGTGTTGATGAGGTCGGCCGAGGCTGCCTGTTCGGCGATGTCGTCGCTGCTGCTGTCATTTTGCCGCCTGATCTGGTCATTGAAGGGGTAAATGATTCGAAGAAGCTCTCGGAGAAAAAGCGCGATCAGCTCTATGAAATCATTATTGAGAAGTGTATTGCATGGTCGGTTACCTGTGTGGACGCAGCTGAAATCGACCGCATAAATATTAAGCAGGCGGCTAGGCTTGCGATGAAGCTTTCCATCGAATCTTTGGCGATAGAGCCCGATTATTTGCTCATCGACGCGGAGAAGGTGGACGTGCCAAAGCCGCAGCTTGCGATCATCAAGGGAGATGCCAACAGCCAGACGATTGCCGCTGCATCTATTTTGGCGAAAGTGACGCGTGATCGTTTATGTGTAGATGATTGGGAGCAGCAGTATCCAGAATACGGCATAGCGGTACATAAAGGCTATCCAACCAAGCTGCATCGCGAGCGTCTGCTAGAGTATGGCGCGAGTCCGCTTCATCGCAAAACCTTTCTTGGAAAAATATTTGCGGAGCAGCAGCAATTATTTTAAATGAGCAAATCGAGATATGGATGACAGCATAAAACGGTCTGGCGCTTGCTTGATCTGTTGAGACAAGTGTAAACAGCTAATATTATAAAGAAAGACGGCGTGCTGCTGGTGCAGTGCATGTGCCGTCTTTTTTTTGTATAAACAGGGTTATTTAGGATGGCGTGAGTGGGCAGCGGAAAAGCTGATTCATCATAGGAGGGCTAAAAGCCGATAAAGGTAATAAAGCATGTTTAGTTAGAGAAGCCGGATGGAGCCTGACAGGCTTAAGCTGAATTTCATCGTAAAACGGGAGCGATGGCAATGAATATTGGACAAATGATGAGAAGCATGCTGGGCGATGCGTCGGGAACGGATATACGCTCGGCAGAGCTTAAGCCGGGACAAACGGTACGCGCCTTGGTGTTGCAGGTATCGGACAACAATGAAGCGATCGTGCAAATTAATGGTGTGCAGGTAAGGGCAAAGCTGGAGGTGCCGCTGGCTGCCGGGCAAGCAGCGATGCTTCAGGTCGGAGCGCAGGCGGAAGGCGGCCTTATTATGCTGAAGCAAATAGATGCCGCGCTTGCCGAGCTGCCGGAGCAGTCCATCAAGGATTTGCTTAAGCAGTTTGCTTTGCCTGACCAGAAATGGGCCGCACAAATCATAAAGAACTTGAATCAGGAAGGCATCCCGCTGAATAAGGATGCCGCACAGGTGTTTCAGCAAGCGGGGGCAGCTATGCCCGGCGGTGCGGATACGGAGCAATGGATGCAGGCGGCTGCCTCGGCATTCAAGCGCGGTTTGCCTGTGACGGCTGCCACGATTAGTGCGTTACAGCAGGTAATGTTTGGTCCAGCGGCACATGAGCTGCTGGACCAGCTGAGCCAGCTGGTGACGTCTGCGACTGCAGCCGGCGGAAAGGAGGCCGCCAGCGGGCAGGCGCAGGCGGGCGGGAAGGAGGCCCAGCTGGCACAGCAGCTGGGCAAGCTGCAAGCGCTGCTCGGCGAAGGCGCAGAGCTGCTGCGAGGGCTTGGCGACGGCGAGAAGCCGGGAGCCGCCGCTGGCGAAGCCGGGCGCGCGAATGCGCTGCAGCCGCGCGGAGCAGAAGCGGGAGCCGCCGCAGCGAGAGCGGCGGAGACCGCAGGCAGTGGGCAGCCCGCGAAGGCGAGCGGAGCTGAAGCGGCTGTGGCAGCGAGCAAAGGCGATGCTGCTGCTGGAAGCAGTGCCGCCGCTCTGACAGGAGCAGGAGCGGCAGGCAAGGCAGAGGTCAGCCCGGCCAACTGGCTTGGTCAGATGATGAAATGGCTCGGTGTCGATCACGAGCAGCAGCTTGGTAAGCAGCTGCTTGGCATTCAGACACAGCCAGCAGCAGGCTCTGGTGAGCAAGAGGCCGCACAACCAGAGGCGGGCGCTGCCAATCAGGCCCGTAGCAGCTCAGAACAGGCACTGCGCGGGGATAACGCAGCTGGGCGCAATGGAAGCGCGGCTCAGCTGCAAGAGCGTTCTGGGACAGCTGAGGGTCCTCTGGCAGGCGCCCAAGCGCAGCAGCAGGCAGCTGCAGCAGCAGCGAGCGACAAGCTGCCAGAAGGTGGCAAGCTGGGCACTGACTTGCTGAAGGCTGATTTTTCGGCGAATGCGTCGCAAGGGCATAAAGCAGAGCCGCTGCTTGCTCTTGCTCAAGAGAACAAGCAGAGCGTGCAAGAATCGCTGAAAAGCGTGCTGCTTGCAATATCTAATTCTGATGACGCGCCTGCTGCTCTAAAAGAGACGGCACAGCAATTGGTGCAGCATATTACAGGCCAGCAGCTGCTGATGTCGCCTGAACGTAATGGTGCTCTTTTTAGCCATCTCACCGTATTCGTTCCGTTTAAGGGTGATGACGGCAATCAGACTACATCGGTTCATATTCAAACGCGGCGTGGCCGCAAGGGCGAGCTGGATGCGGAAAATTGCCGCCTAGTATTTGATTTATCCATGAAAACGCTTGGAGATACGGTAGTCGATGTACAAGTCGTGGATAAAATCGTAAGCTTGACGCTGTGGAACAATCATCCTGCAATGGAAGGCCTTGCTCAGTCATCTCGAACGGAAGTAGCGGAAAGTCTGAATCAGGCGGGCTATCAGCTGTTGTCGCTTCGGACCTCGCCGATTGTGGAGAATGAAGAAAGAGCAGCTGAGGGAGCAGCAGAAGGACATATTACGGCTCCGAGGACGTTTCTTTCAGGGCGTTATAAAGGGGTTGACCTGAAAGCATGAGCTCCGAAGAAAACAACAATAATAAATCTGAACCGATTCGGCGGGCGGTTGCGCTCAAATATGAGCCAGGCGTCGGTACAGCTCCTGTCGTCGTTGCGAAGGGCAAAGGCTATTTAGCAGAGCAGCTGATCGAAAAAGCGAAGGAAAACGGTGTACCGTTGCAGGAGGATGCTTCGCTTGTGGAGGTTTTGTCCAAGCTGGACATTGATCAAACGATTCCTCCTGAGCTTTACACGCTGGTAGCGGAAATACTCAGCTTTGTTTATCGTTCGGATCGTAAGGCGAGGGATTTGAATGACTGATAGCAAGGCAGGCGACTCTGATTTTTCAAGCAGCAAACGGGCTGACAAACGGAAGTGGACCGGAAAGCTAGGGGAGGCTGCCGCAGAAGCCTATTTGCTGACTGCTGGTTATACGTTTGTGGAGCGCAACTGGCGCTGCCGTTCGGGAGAGCTGGATCTCATTATGCACGGTGAAGACAAGCTGGTAATTGTCGAGGTGCGAACACGCCGATCTGGCGGGCGTTTCGGAATAGCAGCAGAGTCCGTAGACTGGCGCAAGCAAAAGCAAGTAAGAGAGACAGCACAGGTTTATTTAAAGCTGACGGGGCAACTGGAGCAGAGCATTCGTTTTGATGTTATCGCTATTACGTTGGAGCACGACGATGCCATTCATGAACTGAAGCATATAATAGCAGCTTTTTAGCTGTGTATAGCGGCATGAGGAACATTGATGAAAAGTGCGTGTCCATCTCCGTGTGTGTCCCCTTGAATAGATGGGGGAAATACTCATTCAAAAATAAGAAGGGGCAACACTGCACAATGGGCGGTGTTGCTCCTTTTTTCAATTCATAGCTTGCATAGCTTACGGTATTGAATGGCTTCTGCGATATGCTGAACCTCGACATACGGGCTGCCCTCAACATCAGCTACCGTTCGCGATAGTCGCATAATTCGGTCATGGGCGCGCATGCTAATAGGGAGTGTCTGGAGAGCGTGCCCAAGCAGCTCCGCAGCATCCTGTCGAATTAGCATGGCACGGTGCAGGGCTGAGCCGGACAAGCCTGCATTCGTATTAATTTTTAGCTCTGACAAACGCTCCTTCTGATACGCTCGCGCAGCTACAACCTGCTGGCGCATCTCTTCGGAAGAAAGGTTCTTTGAATGGCTATTTGTTAGAGAACGACCAAGATCAATGGGCTGGGGAACCTCAAGCTGAATATCAATGCGGTCGAGAAGCGGACCGGACAGCTTGGATTTATAACGGGCAATTACAGCGTCTGTGCATATACAGCGCTTATCTATCGTTTCATGGCCTGAAAATCCACACGGGCACGGATTAAAGGAAACAGCTAAAATGAGCCGTGCTGGAAAATGAAAGACGGCGCTAGAACGAGCGATTGTCACAATTCCATCTTCTAACGGCTGTCTTAGCACCTCAAGTGTTTGCCGGGAAAATTCAGGGAGCTCGTCTAAATACAGCACGCCATGGTGGGCGAGCGTCACTTCGCCGGGCTTTGGCACAGAGCCGCCGCCTACAAGTCCGCCTGTGGAAATCGTATGATGCGGGGCGCGAAAAGGGGCAGCCGCAATAAGGCCCTGATTGTCAGTAGAAAGCTTTCCGGCCGCGCTGTAAATTTTGGTCACTTCAATTGCCTCCTGCTCCGAAAGAGGCGGGAGAATGCTTGGAAGCCTGCGAATCATCATCGTTTTTCCGGTACCTGGCGGGCCTGAAAACAGCACATTATGCCGTCCTGCAGCAGCAATAATAAGCGCACGTTTAGCTAGCTGCTGACCGATAACATCGCTGTAGTCACCGCAATCTGGCGAAAGCAGAGGTTTATTTTCAGTGAGCAGCCCTATATAACCCTTGCTGCCACTGCATGGTTCAGCAGTGTAGCGAATGGCCTCCAGTCCCTCGCTGCCTGATGGACGCAAATCCATTAAATGCGTGATTCCAAACAGCTCCATACCGGCTATCCAGGCAGCCTCTGGAGCATTTGCGATTGGAAGCAGCACACGACGGATGCCTGATTTTTTAGCCTGTTCGATCATCGCAAGCACGCCCGTTACCGGCCTAATAGAGCCGTTAAGCGACAGCTCGCCGAGCATCATCGTGTGATGAAAGTGAGCCGCATTTAGTTGTCCGCTAGCCGCCAAAATGCCGGCGGCTATGGCAAGGTCAAACGCGGTGCCTTCCTTACGTAAAACGGCAGGGGCGAGGTTGACGGTTATACGCTCCATCGGGAAGGTAAATCCGCTATTTTTAATCGCAGCCCTTACCCGCTCTACAGATTCCCGCACGGCAGGATCAGGCAGCCCAACTACCGCAATTTGCGGCAGTCCGCTTGCAATATCAACCTCGACTGCAATTTCTTTGCCTTCGACGCCATAAACAGTTGCGCTCTGCATTAAGCTGAACATAACAAAAAGCACCTCCAAATAGTGGGATGAAGGTGCTTCCTTACGTCCTGTATGTTTCGTGTATGATTTTAAATGAAATGCAGCAATAAATGTTCTTATGGAGTAGTACAAGCCTGCTTGGTGCAAACTAATCATAATGGGCGTTGTCCATTTTTGTCAAATGTTGAATGAACGGGTGGTGAAGGGGATCAAAAAGCAGTAAAATAGCGGATTTTGACGTTTAATCTCAAATTGAGATTGAATTCATATCAAAAAAGCCGAAGTCTTCTTGCACGAATATAAGGTAACAACAGAGGAAAAATGCTATGATAATAGATGTTTGTGTACATACGACTGATTTTGGTCTATGAAATGGAGGATTTCAACAATGAATATCCATGAGTATCAAGGCAAAGCGTTATTGAAACAGTATGGTGTAGTTGTGCCTGAGGGCAAAGTTGCGTTCACCGTTGATGAAGCGGTTGCAGCAGCAGAAGAGCTTGGTACGAAAGTTGTTGTTGTAAAAGCACAAATCCATGCGGGCGGCCGCGGTAAAGCTGGCGGTGTTAAAGTCGCAAAAAGCTTGGATGAAGTTCGCGCATATGCAGGAGAAATCCTTGGAAAAGTGCTCGTTACGCATCAAACAGGTCCAGAAGGCAAAGAGGTTAAGCGTCTTCTTATTGAGCAAGGCTGCGACATCAAGAAAGAATATTATATCGGCGCTGTTCTTGACCGTGGCACAGGCCGCGTCGTCATTATGGCATCAGAGGAAGGCGGCACTGAGATTGAAGAGGTGGCCGAGCATTCCCCTGAGAAAATTTTCAAGGAAATCGTTGATCCAGCTGTAGGCTTGCAGGTATTCCAAGCACGTAAGCTTGCTTATGCAATCAACATTCCAACTCCGCTTGTTAACAAGGCTGTAAAATTCATGATCTCCTTGTACAACGCTTTCGTTGAGAAAGATTGTTCTATTGCTGAGATCAATCCGCTTGTCGTAACTGGCGATGGTGAAGTAATGGCACTGGATGCGAAGCTGAATTTTGACTCCAATGCCCTATACCGTCATAAGGATATTGTCGCATTGCGCGATCTGGAAGAGGAAGATGCGAAAGAAATCGAAGCTTCCAAATTCGATCTGAGCTATATTGCCCTTGATGGCAACATCGGCTGCATGGTTAATGGCGCAGGCCTTGCTATGGCGACCATGGACATTATCAAATATTATGGCGGCGACCCTGCGAACTTCCTGGACGTAGGCGGCGGTGCAACGAAAGAAAAAGTAACAGAAGCGTTCAAAATCATTTTGTCCGATGAAAATGTTAAAGGTATTTTCGTTAATATTTTTGGCGGCATTATGCGTTGTGACGTTATTGCGGATGGCGTTATCTCGGCAGCTAAGGAAGTTGGCCTGGATCGTCCGCTTGTCGTAAGACTGGAAGGCACGAATGTTGATTTGGGTAAAAAAATGCTGAACGAGTCGGGACTGAACATCGTAGCAGCGGACTCTATGTCAGACGGCGCACAGAAAATTGTCGCTCTCGTGAAATAAATACGCGTATGAATTCATGGACGGGGATGTGAGATTCGATGAGCATTTTGGTAAACAAAGATACTAAAGTTATTACGCAAGGGATTACAGGCGCAACGGGCTTGTTCCATGCGAAAGGCGCACTCGATTACGGTACGCAAATGGTAGGCGGAGTAACGCCGGGCAAAGGCGGAACTAACGTTGATATCACTCTTGAAAACGGTTCAACGGTATCGCTTCCAGTGTTTAACACCGTTGAACAAGCGGTGAAAGCGACAGGCGCTACGGCTTCGGTTATTTATGTGCCGCCGGCATTTGCAGCTGATTCGATTCTTGAAGCGGTTGACGCTGGTCTTGATCTTGTTATTTGTATTACGGAAGGCATTCCGGTACTGGACATGGTCAAAGTTAAGCGTTATATGGAAGGCAGCAAGACGACGCTAATCGGCCCTAACTGTCCAGGTGTTATTACACCAGACGAATGTAAAATCGGAATTATGCCAGGCTACATTCATACGAAAGGCCATGTAGGCGTTGTTTCCCGCTCGGGAACATTGACTTACGAGGCGGTTCACCAACTGACGACTCGCGGCATTGGACAATCCTCTGCTGTTGGTATCGGCGGCGACCCAGTGAAAGGCTCCGAGTTTATCGACATTTTGAGCCGTTTCAATGACGACCCTGATACGTATGCGGTTATTATGATCGGTGAAATCGGCGGCACTGCGGAAGAAGAAGCGGCAGAATGGATTAAAGCCAACATGAAAAAGCCGGTTGTAGGCTTTATTGGCGGCGCAACAGCGCCTCCAGGCAAACGTATGGGCCACGCTGGCGCAATCATTTCCGGAGGCAAAGGAACAGCTGCTGAAAAAATCGCTACGCTTGAAGCATGCGGAATTAAAGTAGCACCAACCCCTTCGGATATGGGCTCCACACTCGTATCGGTGCTTGAAGAGCAAGGCCTGTTGGAAAAGTGTAAAACTGCTGCAAAATAATAAAGTTTTTAAAAAAGGTAAGCAACCTTTCAATTCCCGTTTGCGGGAGCTGGAAGGTTGCTTTTTTTTATGAAGATGAGAGGGCGACTTGCATTCTCCAGCCATGTAACGCACAATAGGAAGGAATGTAAGGGCGTGCCTCATTATAATGGAGGCCGATTTTTATGGACCGTAATTATGACGAATGCAGACAAATTATAATCATGCTTAGTGAAGTGCAAGGTATTGGCTGGCGCACAATTCAGAAGGCGGTAGCCAGCGGCGCGTGGCGAGAGAGCGGCGGTCAAGATGAATTTGCCTATGTTAAGGCAGGCTTCAGCTCCCAGCAGGCACGATCGGCTGCTAAGAGAATAGGGCAAGGACTTGTTGCTCCAGGCTCGTCCTATGAAAAGGCGGCTAATCTAGGAGCAGCAGTGATTACACCGCTTGATGAGGCCTATCCAAAATATTTGCTGCAAATTCCGCAGCCGCCGTGGGTGTTGTATGCGCTTGGCCGGATGGAGCTGTTGAAGCGTCCCATTGTAGCAGTCGTCGGAACGCGTAATCCTACCGCATATGGCCGCCATACGGCTTCTACGCTTGCTGAGCAGCTTTCGGTAGGCGGGATGACTATTGCGAGCGGTTTGGCACGCGGAATCGATAGCAAGGCGCATGAAGCGGCTCTGCGTGGAGCTGGAAGCACGATAGCTGTGCTTGCATGCGCCGTAGATTGTTGTTATCCTTCAGAGAATAGAACTTTGTACCGCCAAATAGCGGAAGAGGGGCTGTTGCTCTCGGAAACGCCAATCGGCACACCGCTGCATCCAGGCATGTTTCCGCTGCGCAACCGGATTATCGCAGGACTTTCCCTTGGCACACTCGTTATAGAGGGTGCGATTGGCAGCGGTTCTTTGATTACTGCTGCACAAGCGCTGGATATGAACCGTGATTTATTCGCTGTGCCAGGCCCGATTTCTTCTCCCAAAAGCGAAGGTCCCAATGCGCTCATTCGCCAAGGAGCAAAGCTGGTTAGCGCGGCGGAGCATATTTTCGAAGAATACGGATGGCTTGGCGATGAATGGCTTCAGCATTCGCGTTCTGCTGCCTCTTCACAGATTCAATCGGACAAGGAATTGTCCGCTGATGAACGAAAAATTATCGCACTGCTGCGAGAGCGGCCATTATCCATTAATGAATTACACCAGCTGATTGCGGTTCCTTTTGGACATTTAAGCGCTCTTCTGATAAATTTATGTATAAAACGTAGGATCGAGCAGCAGTCTGGATCGCTATATATAGCATTGTAACAAGCAGTAGAGAGGGGGGCGCCTAACGTGGCAGACTCATTAGTTATCGTCGAATCACCAGCCAAAGCGAAAACAATAGGCAAGTATTTAGGCAGCAAATATATTGTTAAGGCTTCCATGGGCCATATTCGCGATTTGCCAAAAAGTCAGATTGGCGTCGAAGTTGAAAATGATTTCAATCCAAAATATATAACGATTCGCGGCAAAGGCAGCGTATTGAAAGAGCTCAAAAGCGCCAGCAAAAAAGTGAAGCATGTTTATCTGGCGGCTGACCCGGATCGCGAAGGGGAGGCTATTGCTTGGCATTTGGCCCATTATTTAGAGCTTGATGCCTCGGATACTTGCCGCGTTGTATTTAATGAAATAACGAAGCAGGCGGTTAAGGATGCTTTTAAGACGCCGCGCAAAATCAATATGGATCTGGTAAATGCACAGCAAGCACGGCGTATTCTAGATCGTCTTGTCGGCTACAAAATCAGCCCGCTACTTTGGAAAAAAGTCAAAAAAGGCCTTTCCGCTGGCCGCGTACAGTCCGTATGCGTCAAGCTGATTATTGACCGTGAAAATGAGATCGACGAATTCGTGCCGGAAGAATATTGGTCGATTACTGCAAAGGTATCGCAAAATGGTGTTCCATTTGAGGCCAAATACCATTCCATCGGCGGCGAGAAGCGCGAGCTTGGCAACGAGCAGGAAATGCAAGCCGTGCTGGATGCGATGGATAGCGGCTCCGATTTTAAAGTAGCGGAAGTGAAGGAAAAGGAGCGCCTGCGCAATCCTGCACCTCCTTTCATTACAAGCTCCCTGCAGCAGGAAGCCGCCCGTAAGCTTGGTTTCAGGGCGTCTAAGACGATGTCGGTTGCCCAGCAGCTTTATGAAGGCGTAGAGCTAGGCAAGGAAGGCACAGTCGGTCTAATTACATATATGAGAACGGACTCCACTCGTATATCCCCGATTGCACAGGAAGAAGCGAAGGAATATATTACACAGCGCTATGGCGCTCCTTATATGCCAGAGCAGCTTCGCGTCTATACGAAAAAGAACAGCAATGCCCAAGATGCGCATGAGGCGATCAGACCAACGGCAGTTATGCGTGATCCAGATACGATGAAGCCGTTTCTCAGCCGCGATCAGTTCCGGTTGTACAAACTGGTATGGGAACGTTTCGTATCCAGCCAAATGTCCTCGGCCGTTCTCGATACGATGACCGTTGATATGTTATCTGGCGAAGTGAAGTTCCGCGCGAATGGATCGAAGGTCAAGTTTGCCGGATTCATGAAAGTATATGTGGAGGGCAACGATGATGGGGCAGAGGAAGAGCATAAGTTTCTCCCGCCAATCGAGCCAGGAGATATAATTCCAGCGGAAGCGATTGAACCTAAACAGCATTTCACCCAGCCGCCGCCGCGTTTTACAGAGGCAAGGCTCGTGAGAACGCTAGAGGAGCTCGGCATAGGGCGCCCAAGTACGTATGCGCCGACGCTGGAAACGATTCAGAAGCGCGGATATGTGGCGATAGAAGAAAAGAAATTTATGCCGACTGAGCTTGGCGACCTTGTTATTCAGCTGATGGAGGAGTTTTTCCCGGAAATTCTTAATGCTGAATTTACAGCTAACATGGAAGGGGATCTCGACCATGTGGAGGAAGGCTCACAGGATTGGGTCAAAGTGCTCACAACCTTCTACGAATCGTTCGAGAAGCGTCTGGAAGTAGCGGAAGAGGAAATGAAGGAAATTGAAATTCAAGACGAGGTTTCCGATGAAATTTGTGAAAAATGCGGTCGTCATTTGGTTTATAAAATGGGACGCTTCGGCAAATTCCTCGCATGCTCTGGCTTTCCGGATTGCCGCAATACGAAGCCGATCGTTAAGGATATCGGCGTGCCTTGCCCCAAATGTGAGGAAGGTAAAATTATTGAAAGACGCAGCAAAAAAGGCCGGATTTTCTATGGCTGTGATACGTATCCGGCTTGCGATTATGTTTCATGGGATAAGCCTTCAGGCAAGCCATGTCCGAAATGCGAAAGCATGCTGGTAGAAAAACGCAATCGCAACGGTGCAAAGCTGCAATGTCCTACATGTGATTATTCAGAAGAGCTGCAAGATGAAGAACAGGAAGAAGCATAGAGCAGCTCAAAACGCTGCGCACAGCTCCACATGTTAGTGGACCCGGTCCTCCCTTATAGGGAGGACAGCTGTGTTTTATCCGTCTTGTAGGCTTGTCCCGCAATTCCATAAAAAAATGATATTTATTTGCGCGAAGCGCGTATTATGATTTGGAGGTAAGTTCATTGTCATCATCATCCTATCCAAAAGTCACCGTTATCGGAGCTGGCCTGGCCGGCAGCGAGGCGGCTTGGCAAATCGCATCCCAAGGCGTTCCAGTTGTACTTTATGAAATGCGGCCTGAGACGAAAACGCCAGCCCATCATACGAATCAGTTTGCGGAGCTGGTATGCAGCAACAGCTTGCGTGCCAATGGCCTTGCAAATGCTGTAGGTGTGTTGAAAGAGGAAATGCGCCAGCTAGATTCACTCATTCTTGGCTGCGCTGATCGTCATGCGGTTCCGGCAGGCGGAGCGCTTGCAGTTGACCGGGATGGATTTTCCGGCGAAGTAACGCGCCTGCTGCACGAACATCCGCTCGTTGAAGTCCGCAATGAGGAAGTAACGGAAATTCCAACGGACGGAATCGTCATTATTGCGACGGGCCCGCTTACAGCCCCAGCCTTGTCCGCACAAGTACGCGAGCTGCTGGGTGAAGAATATTTCTATTTCTATGATGCTGCGGCGCCAATTGTGGAGAAGGATTCTATTGATATGAGCAAGGTTTATCTCGCGTCTCGCTATGATAAAGGAGAGGCAGCTTATTTGAACTGCCCGATGACGGAAGAGGAATTTGAAATTTTCCATGAAGCGCTCGTTAATGCCGAGAAAGCAGAAATTAAAGATTTCGAGAAGGAAGTTTATTTCGAAGGTTGTATGCCAATCGAGGTGATTGCGAGTCGCGGCAAGCAAACGGTGCTGTTTGGGCCGATGAAGCCGGTTGGACTTGTGAACCCGCATACAGGCAAGCTGCCTCATGCCGTCATTCAATTGCGTCAGGACAATGCTGCGGGTACACTTTATAACCTGGTTGGGTTTCAAACTCATTTGAAATGGGGAGAGCAGAAGCGGGTATTCTCGCTAATACCGGGTCTTGAAAATGCCGAGTTTGTGCGTTTCGGTGTTATGCACCGCAATACGTTTATAAATTCGCCACGGCTGCTAGAGCCGACCTATCAGCTTAAAAATCGTCCTACCTTATTTTTCGCGGGCCAGATGACGGGTGTTGAAGGGTATGTGGAATCGGCAGCTTCTGGTTTAATCGCTGGATTTAACGCTGCCCGGCTTGCACGCAATCTTGAGCCGCTTGTGCTTCCTGGGGACACTACGCTTGGCAGCATGGCGCAGTACATTACGACTGCGGATTTCAAGCATTTTCAGCCGATGAATGCAAATTTTGGTTTGTTTCCGCCGCTTGAAAAACGCATGAAGAGCAAGAAGGAAAAGAATGAAGCGATTGCAAACCGTGCGCTCGCTGGTATTGAGAAATTTAAGCAGGAGCATTTCACGCATTTGGTAAATAACTAATGATTGTGACATAGCTATTTTGAAGGTTTTGATCCGTACAGGCGTATTTGCATAGAGGAGGCGAAGAGATGGAAATGGAATTTCATGCAACGACGATTTGTGCAGTCCGTCACGAGGGGAAAGGCGCGATTGCTGGGGATGGCCAAGTCACGTTCGGCAACAGCATGGTGATGAAAAATAAAGCGAAAAAAGTACGCCGCTTGTATCGCGGGCAAGTCGTCGCAGGTTTTGCTGGCTCGGTTGCTGATGCCATTACGCTTTTTGAAAAGTTTGAGGCGAAGCTTGAAGAGCATCATGGCAATTTGCAGCGCTCAGCTGTAGAACTGGCGAAGGAATGGCGCTCGGATCGCGTGCTGCGCAAGCTGGAAGCCATGATGCTCGTTATGGATCAGACGGGGCTTTTGCTGATTTCAGGAAATGGCGAAATTATTGAGCCGGATGACGGCATCTTGGCCATTGGCTCGGGTGGCAGCTTTGCTTTGTCGGCGGCTAGAGCACTCAAGCGCCATGCTACTCATCTGGATGCGAAAGAAATGGCGCGTTCAGCTCTGGAAATTGCGGCAGATATTTGCGTTTATACGAATCACAATATTATTGTCGAAGAAATCGGCTCTTAAGCGGAGGAGATTAATATGGCAAATGCAGCGTTAACACCAAGAGAGATCGTAGCGGAGCTTGATAAGTATATTGTTGGTCAAAAGCCTGCAAAACGTTCGGTCGCAATCGCTTTGCGCAATCGTTATCGCAGAAGTCAGCTTGATGAAACGTTGCGTGACGAGGTTGTACCGAAAAACATTTTAATGATCGGACCTACAGGCGTTGGTAAAACCGAAATCGCCCGCAGATTGGCTAAGCTTGTAAAAGCGCCTTTCGTGAAGCTGGAGGCGACTAAATTCACCGAGGTAGGTTATGTTGGCCGTGACGTTGAGTCCATGGTGCGTGATTTGGTTGAGACAGCGATCCGCATGGTGAAAACGGAAAAAACCGAGCAGGTTAAAGATAAAGCGGAGAAGCTTGCAAACGAATTGCTGGTGACGCTGCTTGTTCCTTCGAAAGCAAAGGAAAAGACACAAAAAAATCCGTTTGAAATGTTGTTTGGAAATCAGCAAAATGACAATTTGCAAGCTGAAGAACCGGAGCATGATCAGACGATTGTGCAGAAACGCGCTCAGGTGCAGGCGGATCTTGCTGCTGGCAAGCTGGAAAATGAAATGGTCGAGGTTGAGGTTGAAGATGCAGCTCCGAATATGCTGGACATGCTAGCTGGTGGTCAAGGTCCCGAAGGCATGGGCATGAATATGCAGGAACTGTTCGGACAGCTGATGCCGAAAAAAACAAAGCGGCGCAAGCTGCCGGTTAAGGAAGCGCGTAAAGTGCTTATTCAGGAAGAAGCAAACAAGCTGATCAATATGGATGATGTGATTTCGGAATCGGTAACACGCGCGGAACAGTCCGGCATTATTTTTATCGATGAAATTGACAAAATTGCGAGCTCCTCGCGTGGCAATGGCCCAGACGTTTCGCGCGAAGGGGTGCAGCGTGATATTTTGCCAATCGTTGAAGGCTCGACGGTTATGACAAAATATGGCCCGGTGAAAACGGATTATGTGCTCTTTATTGCGGCTGGTGCTTTTCATATTGCGAAGCCATCCGATTTGATTCCTGAGCTGCAAGGCCGTTTCCCCATTCGGGTGGAGCTTACATCGCTTACGCTTGACGATTTTGTGAGCATCTTGAGGGAACCCAAAAACGCGCTGACTAAGCAGTACACAGCACTGCTGCAAACCGAAGGCATTGAGATCGAATTTTCAGATGAGGCCATTCATGAGCTGGCATCTATTGCCGCAGAAGTGAATCGGAATACCGAAAATATTGGAGCAAGAAGACTGCATACGATTTTAGAAAAGCTGCTGGAGGATCTGTCCTTCGAAGCGCCTGATATTACGCTTGACCATATGCTAATCACACCGGAATATGTTCGTGAAAAGCTGGGAAGCATTGCACAAAATAAAGATTTGAGTCAATATATATTGTAGTTGGTATGAGTTTTAGGGGGCAATGGCATGACGTTATTAACAAAAACAAGGACGCTAAACCGTCTGCTGCAGCGGGCGGCGGGCAAACCGCTTATTTTTAGGGAAATGGCGGAGGTGCTGTCCAGCACCATTCAAACGAGTGTATTTGTCGTTAGCCGCAAGGGGAAGGTGCTTGGCTGTGCGGCTGTGAATCCGCATGATCATGACTCGCTGCGTTCCATGTCGGCGGAAGAGCTTCGTTTCCCGCAGGAAAGCAATGAGCAATTTCTTGAAATGACGGAATCAGTTACGAATGTGGCGCCGGATGCTGGGGTTTATGAGACTTTTCCATCGCTGGGGCAGCAGGAAATTATGACGGTTGTTCCAATAACAGGCGGCGGGGATCGCTTAGGCACGCTAATCTTGACACGGCATCAGGGCGCGTTTGATGACGATGATTTAGTGTTGGCGGAATATGGCTCCACGATTGTCGGTATGGAAATATTGCGTGAGCGTTCGGTAGAAATTGAGCATGAGGCACGCAGTCGCGCTGTCGTGTCGGTTGCTATTGGTTCATTATCGTTCAGTGAGCTTGAGGCAGTCGAGCATATTTTTGAACAGCTGGAAGGCAAGGAGGGGCTGCTTGTAGCCTCAAAAATTGCTGACAGGGTCGGTATTACTAGGTCTGTAATCGTAAATGCCCTTAGGAAATTAGAAAGTGCGGGGGTCATAGAGACTAGATCGCTCGGAATGAAAGGAACTTACATTAAGATATTAAATCACCAGCTTCTTCAAGAGTTGGAAAAAATTAAATCTTGAAATATGAGTCTATATGACTAAAAAAGTCCTGTCTTTTTATAAAGATAGGGCTTTTTTCTTATTGTAATAAATTAGGTAATTGATGAATATAAACATGTCGGCAAATATCGACAGCGTGATCTCATTTTTTTAATAATTTAATGTCGAACAAAGCAGGAATGCTACGAAGTGTGTTGAATAACTAATGAGTAGGATCTTTTAATTATCGAAAGTGGTGATAATAAAGTGAACTTATTAAGCGGATCTTCATTCCAAAGGCTGGAGGGGGCTGTTCATGCAGCAGAAATGCGGCAAAACGTCATTGCAAATAACATTGCTAATAACGACACCCCGCATTTTAAACGGTCAGAGGTTGAATTCGAGCAGCTTTTGGAACAACAAATGGGTAACAGCTCATCTAAGCTGAAAGGGAAGCTTACGAATGCAAGGCACATTCCTATAGGTGGTCCGGTCAATCCTACGCCTCAAGTCATAAGCGATAAAGACACCGCCATGAACAATAATGAGAACAATGTGGATATTGATCGAGAAATGTCTTTGCTTGCGAAAAACCAGCTCAGCTACAACGCTTACCTGCAACAAATCAATCATGAAATTAAAATGATGCGAACAGCAATTGAAGGGAGAGGCTAAAGAGTGAAAATTTCCAGCGGATTTGATGCGAGCGCCTCTGCTCTAACCGCACAGCGCCTGCGAATGGATGTTATTTCTTCAAATATTGCGAATGCGGAAACGACGCGTGCTGGTTATGAGAACGGACAGTTCGTGCCTTATAAACGGAAGATGGTCGTTTTGGAGCCGTTGAAATCAAGCTTTTCCAATACGCTGAATGCCAAAATGGGACAAAATACAACGACTGGCGGGGTTAAGGCTGTGAAAATCATCGACGATACAGCCCCAACGAAGCTTGTATATAATCCTACCCATCCTGATGCCGATTCAAACGGCTATGTAAATATGCCGAATGTGGATGTCGCCAAAGAGATGGTTGATATGATTTCGGCGTCGCGTTCTTATGAAGCGAACGTCACAGCCATTAATTCTTCTAAAGCGATGTTTGTAAAAGCATTGGAAATAGGGAAATAGCATCAACAAATAAACAATAGTCGAGGAGGAATATAGTGATTCAAGCCATTTCAACAAACCAGATGCAGCCTTTAAAGACGATGACAACTGCATCTGTAGAGCAAGCTACTCCGGCAGAGCTTACACAAACTTTTAGTCAGTTTTTAAATAATGCAATTGAGAGTGTTAGTGCCCAAGAACAAGATGTACATAAGCTTAACGATAAGTTTTTAATTGGTGAAGTTGATGTTTCTCAGGTCATGATTGCTGGCGAAAGAGCGCAGCTTAGTCTTCAACTAACCTCACAAATCCGCAACAAGGTTGTAGAGGCATATCAAGAAATTATGCGGATGCAGGTATAATGAACGATAAAAAACCTGGCAAAGAATTTGGGTGAGGTGACAAGGTGAATGAGAAAATCGCCCAATTTAGACTGAGAATTTCGCAATTCTGGAGTCAAATGGGAAAAAAACAGAAAATAGGCTTGGGGGCTTCTGCAGGCGTACTATTGTTATCAATTATTTTACTGACTGTTATATTTAGTAGAACAGATTATGAGTTGGCTTTTCGAGACCTGGATACGACAGACTCGGCAGCGATTATGAACTATTTGGATAGTAATGGTATCCCTTATGAGCTAGGTAGTGGTGGAACTAGCATTTCTGTGCCAAGCGCAGTTGCAGAACGTACGAAAGTAACGATTGGCTCGCTTGGACTTGTGCAAAATGGATCAATCGGTTTTGAGGCTTTTACAAAGAGCTCTTCGACCTTCGGCACAACCGAAAATGAATTTAATGTCAAATATTTAAGTGCCTTAAATGGTGAGATTCAACAATTGTTAAATCGCATGCAAGGTGTGAAAAGCTCTAAGGTGCTTGTGAACTTGCCAGAAGAAAGCGTGTTTCTAACTCCAGAAGAGAAGGATAAGGCATCGGCTTCCATCTCATTGGAGTTTATGGCTGGCTATCGTCCAACTCAAAAGGAAATTGACGGTTATTACAATCTAGTAAAAACAGCAGTTCCAGGAACAACAGTGGACAGCATCACCATTTCTGGTCCGCAAGGTGAGCTTTTATCCTCTGAAGCGGGAGGTACGATTGCCGGTACCGCTGAAGCAGTTGACAGCCAGTTCCAAATTCAACGCAAATATGAAGCGGAATTGAAAAAAAATATTCAACAGTTTCTAGGGCCGATAGTAGGCTCTGAAAATTTGGTTATCAGCATTGGAAGTAACTTGAACTTCGATAATAAGAAGACGGAGGAACAGCAGGTTGTACCGCTGCCTGACAATAATAATAACGGAATTATTGTAAGTCAAACGGAACAAACCAGTTCTTCTACAGGTGGCAGCTCCAGTGCAGGCGGTGTAGCAGGAACGGGCGAGACAGATGTGCCGGGCTACACAGCAACAGATGGTTCTGGAAATTCCACCTCGGAACAAAGCTCTTCTACTGTTAATTACGATTTTGGGAAAATTAATCGTACCACGATTTCAGGGCCTTTCGTAATTAAAGATCTATCCATTAGCATTGGTGTTGAAGCAAGTCGTCTCACTCCAGAATCACGTACAGAGATTACGACATTTTTGACGGGTTTAGTGCGTGCGCAGCTTGCTGATTCAGGTCAAGATGTAAATAATGACGATTTAATTAATAAAAAGGTTTCACTTATCGGACAAACATTTGCTGAAAGCACCGCTGCAAACACGATTGGCGGCTTATCAATGGGATGGGCAATTGGAATTGGAGCAGCAGCGCTTGCGATTATTGCCGGCCTGATCATTTTGCTCGTTCGCAGACGCAGACAGCAAGCGGCCGCAGCAGCAACAGCTGAAGCACAGGAAGCAGTTGTAGCATCAACCGCTGTAGAATATCCTACCCTTGATTTTGATAGCTTAAGCAATGACAGTCAGGCACGGAAAAATCTTGAGACACTCGCCAAACGCAAGCCGGATGAATTTGTTAATTTACTTCGGACTTGGCTTGTCGATGAATAGAGGTCGTTTGCATGAGTAAATCAATGAATGGGCTAACCGGAAGGCAGAAAGCGGCAATCCTGCTAATTACACTAGGCCCTGAGGTATCAGCTCAAATTTTTAAACATTTAAGAGAAGATGAGATTGAGCAGCTAACTCTTGAAATTGCTAATGTGCGTAAAGTTGATAGCTCAGAGCGTGAAGCCATTTTAGGCGAGTTCAATCAAATTTGTGTAGCTCAGGAATATATTTCACAGGGCGGTATTACTTACGCCAGAGATATTTTGGAGAAGGCGCTAGGAGAGAGCAAGGCGGCGGAAGTAATAAATCGCTTGACTGCTACCTTGCAGGTACGACCATTCGATTTTGCCCGCAAAGCAGAGCCGATGCAAATACTCAATTTTATTCAAAATGAGAACTCTCAAACGATCGCGCTCGTGTTGTCCTATCTTCAATCGGACCAGTCATCGCATATTTTATCTTCTTTGCCGCAAGAGAAGCAGGCGGAAGTTGCCAGAAGAATTGCGCTTATGGACAGCACTTCGCCAGAAGTTATTTCTCAGGTGGAGCGTGTGCTGGAGCAGAAGCTTTCAGCTACTGTCACTCAGGATTACACAAATGCTGGCGGTATTGACGCTATCGTTCAAATTTTGAATGGTGTTGACCGCGGTACGGAACGTACCATTCTCGATTCTTTGGAAATTCAAGATCCAGAACTTGCAGAAGAAATCAAAAAACGGATGTTTGTCTTCGAAGATATTGTTAACATCGACAATCGTTCGATTCAGCGGATTATCCGCGATATCGAAAATGCCGATTTGCAGCTTGCGCTTAAAGTTGCTAGTGAAGAAGTGCGAGATGCGATTTTCCAAAATATGTCGAAGCGTATGGCGGAAACATTCAAGGAAGAAATGGAGTTTATGGGTCCAGTCCGATTGCGTGACGTAGAGGAGGCCCAAACCCGCATTGTCGCAACGATTCGTAGATTAGAGGAATCAGGTGAAATCATTATCGCCCGTGGCGGAGGAGATGATATCATTGTCTAATTTGATTAAATCGACAAGCGTTGTTTCTATTGATCAACTAAGAGAGCTTTACTGGAAGAACAAGTATGCGACACTCGCAGCAGATGCGAATGGCGAAGCTGAAGCTCCTGAAGAAGAACAGCCTGATGAAGAAACGATTACGCTGCGTGATCAAATTATTGCTGATGCCAGGCAGTTTGCAGAAGAAAGATTGCGGGAAACGGGAGTTCAGTGTGAGCAAATGCTGACTGAGGCTGAAGCGAATGTGGAGGCATGGTGGCTGGAGAAGAGGCTTGAAGACGAAGCGACGACAGAAGCTGCCCGTAGCAATGGCTATGAGCGTGGTTTCGCGGAAGGCATCGAGCAAGCGAATATGCTGGCCAAGCAGGAATGGGAGCAAAAGCTACTCGAAGCGAATTCGATTCTAGCTTCCGCTTATACGATGCGTGAGCAAATTATTCAGGAAGCAGAACCTTTTCTCGTTGAGCTTAGCTGCGCAGTTGCAGAAAAGGTAATTGGACAACAGCTTGAGCAAGCTCCAGAAATGGTCATTGAGCTGATTAAAAAATCGCTTGCAAGAAGACGAGAGCAAGGTGTTATCACGCTGTGCGTCGCACCTGGTCAGTTGGCATTCGTTCAGGCTGCTCAAGAAGAGCTGAATTTGGCGGTGGATTCTCAAGCTGAATTGCAAATTTTGCCGGATGCAACCGTTAAAGATTTTGGCTGCGTTATTCGTTCCGCTTACGGAAGCATTGATGCCCGCATCGATACACAGCTGTCTGAATTAAAGCGCGAGCTGGTACAGTTTGCCCACCAGTCAAGGGACGAGCGAGGGCCTGCTGATGAGCAATAGTTCATTGCAGGCAGGCAAATATGTTGAGCATTTGCAAGCAATTGATCCAATAAGAGTGAATGGGAAGGTCACACAGGTTATCGGGCTAACCGTTGAATCGGAAGGTCCTGATGCAAGTATCGGTGATGTGTGCTACATCTATCCCAATAAAGGCGCAAAGCCGATTAAAGCTGAGGTTGTAGGCTTTCGGAACAATAAAGTTATTTTAATGCCGCTTGGCGATCTGCATTCCATCAGCTCAGGCTGTGATGTAGTAGGAACAGGCAAGCCGCTTAGTGTGCAGGTTGGCTCCGAATTGCTTGGAAAAGTGCTGGATGGCCTCGGTCAGCCACTGGACGGTTCTTTTTTACCAAGCCGAATGCAGCATTATTCTACTCATAATGAGCCTAGCAATCCACTTATGCGCCCACGTGTTCTGGAGCCGCTTGGTATTGGGGTTAGAGCTATTGACGGTTTGCTGACCGTTGGCAGGGGCCAGCGTGTAGGTATATTTGCCGGGTCGGGTGTAGGGAAAAGTACGCTGCTCGGCATGATTGCCCGAAACACCTCTGCTGATGTCAATGTCATTGCGTTAATCGGTGAGCGGGGCCGTGAAGTGCTTGAGTTTATTGAGAAGGACTTGGGGCCTGAGGGGTTAGCCCGCTCAGTCGTCATCGTTGCTACCTCGGACCAGCCGGCGCTCATACGGATGAAGGGGGCTTTGATTGCCACCTCCATTGCTGAATATTTTCGTGATCGCGGTCTAAACGTCATGCTTATGATGGACTCCGTGACGCGTTACGCTATGGCGCTTCGTGAGGTAGGTCTTGCGATTGGCGAGCCGCCGGCTACGAGAGGGTATACGCCTTCGGTATTTGCGAATTTGCCTAAGTTGCTGGAACGAGCGGGTACGGGCCCGAAAGGATCTATCACCGCCTTCTACACGGTTTTAGTAGATGGGGATGATATGAACGAGCCGATCGCAGATGCGGTACGGGGGATTTTAGATGGCCATATCGTTCTGAGTCGTCAACTTGCACATAAAGGACATTTTCCAGCCATTGATGTCCTGCAATCCGTAAGCCGGGTTATGAAAGAAATTATTACGGAGGAGCAGCAGGATGCGGCTAATCAGTTGAAGCGCCTGTTATCTATTTATAAGGATTCGGAGGACCTCATCAATATTGGGGCTTATCAACGCGGTTCTAATGAAGAAATTGATTTGGCGATGCAATTTATTGATTCGATTCATCAGTTCACGAGACAAAAAACAGATGAAAAAGTCACCTTGGAAGAGGCTCAAGAGCGGCTAATAATTGATTTTTACAGGAGATGAAGCGTTGAATGGGAGCTTTTCGTTATTCCTACCAGAAAATCGTTGATCTGAAGACAAGTGAAAAAACGCAGGCTGAATGGATTCTGTCCTCTTCAATTGGAGAACTCCAGGCTGCCGAGCTAACCGTCGAGCAATTGCGTGAACGCCGAGAGGAATGGGAGCAGAAGCAGCATCAGTCTTCGCAGTCTGGCGTTTCATTGGCTGAACTTCAGACCATTCAACAATATGTGGAATATTTGGATTCATGTATTGAAGCTAAAATGCTTGAAGTGAAACGGGCGCAAAAGGTCGTCGAGCAAAATCGGATCAAGCTTTCGGACAAAATGCAGGATGAGAAGGTATGGTTGAAGGCAAAGGATAACGAGAAGGAACGTTTCCGGTATGCGATGCAGCTAAAGGAGCAAAACGAGTTGGATGAAATGGCAACGGTCCGTTTCATGGTAAGCGTGCCGTAAACATCCGGCTGCAGCGCAAGGTTAGAGGGAGTGAAATCAGTGGCAGATACAGATGTGGAGAAACAAGGATATAGTGGATTTGAGCGGGCTATGTTTTTTATGACCCCGGTGTTGTTTACGATTGTTGTGCTCGGTATATTGCTAATACTTCTTAATAGCGATATGCGAAATCAGGCGCTAACGATCGGAAATTCAATTCCATTGCTCAAAGATGTGCTGCCGAACCCGCAGTCTGCTAGCGGTGAAAGCACAGATGAAACGCTCAAGGCAGAAAATATGACTCGTAAAATTGCCGAGCTGCAAGCTCAACTGACAGAGAAAGAGGGCCAATTGACGGAGACGTCGACTCTTAAAACGGATCAGGAAAAGGAAATTGCCAGCTTGAAGAGTCAAATTGAGCAGTTGAAACAGTCAAATGCAACAAAGGCGCTTGAGGATGAGGCCTACACGGCCAAAATTAAAGAGCTTGCTAGCATGTACGCGCGAATTGCTCCTAATAAGGCTGCACCTATTTTAGAAAGCATGACGCTTGATGAAATGGTGCTCGTGCTCGATGCGATGGCTCCTAATGATCGTGTGAAAGTGTTGGAGAAAATGACGCCGAAAACGGCGGCTGATGCGACGCTGAAGCTGAAGGATACCGTTTCGGCGAAAGATTTGCAAATTGCGGCGCTGCAATCGCAGCTTAAAAATGCCCAGTCGACGACAGCTACCACGACTGCCACGACTTCTACACTGGATTCGACGCAGCTAGGTGCAACGTTTGCAGCTATGGATGCGAAAAGCGCTGCCAAGCTGCTGATGACGATGTCGGATGTAAGTGCCAGCAAGGTGCTGCGGATTTTGAACGCGGTAGATGACACAACAAGATCCAATATTGTTGGCGAGATGTCGACGCTGAATGATAAAGTAACAGCGCAAATCGTTTCGAAGCTGATGGCGGGTAAATAGAGGGGAGGTGAAAAAAATGGACGTTTTATCATCACCAGCAGCTTCACAGGCGGCGGCTCCTTCCGCTGGTGTGAATGCCCAAGTGAAGGGTACAGGCGATGCGGCTTTTGCCCAAACGCTAAACGGTCAACTAAATAATGGCCAAGCAGGAACAGGTACTGGTACAACAACTCCAGCAAATACGACAGATGCGGCAGCACTCGGAACAATTCGGATGACTGCGCTAAATGTAGCCGGGTTGCTTGGAGAAACGAACAATCAGGATTTGCTTGCCGCTATTGATGGGCTGCTAGAGCAAATGGATGAATTGGATGCTGCTGATACCGATGAGGCTGCACTAGCCCAATTGGCAGATTTGCAAGCGATGCTGGAGCAGATGCAGGCATTGCTGGCGTTGTTAGGTTCTCCGCTTGTCACTTTGAAACAGCCTGATGAGCTGCTTTCCTCAGAGGAGCTCGTTCAAGCAGAGGACGCAGGGAATGATCACGTTGCAGTAAAAGCACAATTTGCGCTTGTAAAGCATGATTTGGAAAATGCATTGATTCAGCTTGCTAATGTGCTTGAGCAGGGCTCTGCGAAACGCGTTCAGCAGCAGGAGCCATCGCAGCTGATTGCACAGCAGCTGGAAGCTTTGCAGAAACTGCTGCTGAAGCAGAAGGAAGCAGGCACGGCCGATCGCAATAACAGCAATGCTCAGGCGATATTTGAGCCAGCTGCAACGGATGAGGCTGCTCCTTGGCAAACAGCTGCATGGCTTCAGCGTTTGAACCAGCAGTCACAGCATACTATCGCCTTGAAAAGCGCAGTAGCGGAAGCTTTATCAGCCGAAACTTTGGTTGAAGAAACGGCAGATACAGCCGATGATGAGTCTGTTCTGGCTGGTAATTTAAATGCAAACTTTGCTCATTCGCTTAAGCAGGCAACGACTAGCGTGGCAACGAGAGCAGTCGCTCAGCCTTACGTACTTGCAGACCAATTTGCGGAATCCATGACGGGGCTTATCGTACAGAAGTTTGATATTTCTTCATTGAACGGGAAGCACGAGGCTAAAATCATGCTGTTCCCTGAACAACTGGGCCAGGTTGATGTTAGGATCACGATGCAAAATGGTCAATTGACGGCGCTTTTCCATACGGATACGGTAATGGCCAAGGATATGCTGGACAACCAAATGTCGCAATTGAGACTGGCACTGCAATCCCAGGGCTTAACGATTGACAAGCTTGAAGTGACGCAGGGTCAAGCTGCATCAGAGCTATTTAACGGCGGGCAGGGACAAGGCTCCAATCAACAATTCACGAATCGGAACAACAATGGAAAAGGCGGAAACAGAGCGGATGAAGCTGCTTTTGAAGCAGATGTAATCGAGCAAATCGCCATTCAGGATATGGGCTACGGACGGTCGGTTAACGCAACTGTCTAAAGTGAGGTTAGGGTCATGAGCAACCATTTGCGGGATGGAGGTGATGGAATTGGCAGTCGTTACGAATAAAGTAGTCTGGCCGAATTATGATCAGACCAATGTTAAAACAGCAGGAAAGACCGAGGATGATAAAACATCGCTTAGTAAGGACGCATTTCTCGAATTGCTCGTCACACAGCTTAAAAATCAGGATCCATTAAGCCCGCAGAGCAACACAGAGTTTATTGCCCAAATGGCGCAGTTCACCTCAGTCGAGCAGTTGATGAATATGAATAAGCAGCTTACACAGCTGAATTCGGACATTGGCAGTGCATCTACAATGATTGGCAAGAGCGTAACATGGAAGGAGCTTGATGATAAAGGAAGCACCGTCATGTATACGGATGTTGTGAAGTCGATTGTAGCAACAGACGGGGTATTATATGCCAAGTTTGAAGATAACACGATGATTAAAGTAAGTGACATCGTTACTATTTCTGAGCAGACTCCAGCAGAGACGGAGGAGCCTGAAACGGATGCTCCAACTGAAAGTGTTGGTGATGCTGAAACGCCTGATAGCGAGGCCGCTGCTGATAGCGGGGAGGAACAAACCTCATGAGCGACAGCGTAAAGATTGGACATTATTTTCCACTCAAATCCTCGTCATTAAACAATGCGAAGTCGGCGGGGCTAAAATCACAGCAGCCAAGTGAATTTCAGGATTTGCTTGATTCAAAAGTATTGAAATTCAGCCATCATGCTGAAGTTAGGATGAAGCAGCGTGGCATTCAGCTTCAAGCCGATTCAATAACGAAAATTGTAAATGCTGTTGACGAAGCGGCATCTAAAGGCGCGATTGACTCTTTAATCGTTTTTAAGGATATCGCGATGATCGTGAATGTGCCTAGTCGTACAGTCGTTACTGCAATGGACGGCAAGCAAATGCAAAGCAATGTGTTCACGCAAATAGACAGCGCCGTTATTTTAAGCTAGAGCCGGACCAATACGGAGGCTCTTCAGGCTGCTGACCGACAGAGGCAGCCAACTAATCAAAAGGATAAACCTAAATTTAGGAGGGCTTAAATACTATGCTAAGATCAATGTACTCCGGTGTGTCAGGTATGCGCGGTTTTCAAACGAAGCTGGATGTCATCGGCAACAATATCGCGAACGTTAATACGGTGGGCTTTAAAGGCGGCCGCGTCATGTTCAGCGATATATTAAGCCAAACAACAGCGGGTGTTACTGCTTCGACTGAAGGCGAGCAGGGCGGTGTGAATGCGAAGCAAATCGGACTTGGTGTCAGCATTGCTTCTATTGATACCATTCATACGCCAGGCAGTGCAATGACAACAAACCAACCGACGGATCTTCGCATTGACGGCGATGGATTTTTTCAAGTGAGCCCTACTGCAGACGCTGAGGTTTCTTACTTAACCAGAGCCGGAAACTTTACACTTGATGCAAACAGGCAGCTTGTAAATGCAAATGGGTTGTTTGTATTAGATAATGGTGGTGGTGTTATTACTTTGCCAGCAGAGGTCACTTCGTTCACAATAGGGCAAGATGGGATGATCACCGGTATTACCGCGGATGGAACACAAGAAGTTGCTCAGATTGGAGTAGTCAAAGTCATTAATCCAAGCGGTCTTGAAAAAATGGGCGGTAATCTTTATCGTATGACGAATAATGCCAATCCAGACGGAGATATTGAAGCCTTCAGAACCGTTGCAGGTGACGCTGATCTTGGAACAGGCGCAATCGTAGCTGGACAACTGGAAATGTCGAACGTTGACTTGACAGGCGAGTTCACAGAAATGATCGTAGCTCAGCGCGGCTTCCAAGCGAATTCGCGTATCATCACGACTTCTGATGAAATTTTGCAAGAGGTTGTCAATCTGAAACGATAATCGCTAGGCATGACGCAGGTGGGGGGCTATAGCGCCTCCCCCGCGATGTGAGGGGGCAGTTTATGATTACAGTGACTCGTATTAATGGTACTAAGCTCATGATCAATGCTCTGTTGATTGAAGTGGTGGAGGAAGTGCCCGATACCATTATTACTTTGACCACTGGAAAGAAATTTATAGTGGTGGAAAGCTCGCAGGAGCTTTTGCTGCTGATCCAGAATTATCTTCGTACGATCGGCGTATATGCGGCGGCCCAGAAGAGTGAACAGACGGAGGGTCCATAGAGATGAAAAAAATGTTGCCATGGTTAGTAACTATACTGCTGTCAATTGTATTAATTGCTGTTGTGGCCTGGTTTATGTGGCCCACAATAATGGGAAGTACAAAAGAAGATTCGGCTAACCAAGAGGTTGAAGTCAAGCATCTTACTGCCGATGAGCGTGTCGAAGTAACCTCAGAGCTTAAAGAATTCAAGCGTAACTTGAAAGATTCGAACAAAGTCGTTGTCGTTAGCTTTGCTTTCCAACTGGACAGCAAGAAGACGAAGGAAGATTTTGATAAAATCATTGAAATCGAAGTTAAGCCGATTATTAACCGGGCACTTGCAGATATGACGGCTGAAGAGTTGAATGGCTCTAAAGGCGAGGATTTGCTGGAATCGAAGCTGCTCAATGAAATTAATCCGATTTTGGATAAAGGGCAGAAGCTGGTCAAGGTAGAAATAACAGCGTTTATCATGACCAACATTTAATGCTGGTTGGCGACATTCCTTGAAGGGGGTGAGAAAATTTGGTTGATGTTTTATCGCAAAATGAGATAGATGCGCTGCTGGCGGCCCTAAATTCTGGCGAGATGGATGCTGAGGATTTAAAAAAGGAAGAAGAAACGAAAAAAGTCAGAGTTTATGATTTCAAACGCGCTGTTCGATTTTCGAAGGATCATATTCGCAGCTTGACTCGCATACACGAGAACTTCGCGCGATATTTGACAACCTATTTCTCAGCGCAGCTTCGTACTTTCGTTCAAATCAGTGTAGTTCAGGTCGAGCAGCTTCCTTATGATGAGTTTATTCGTTCGATTCCGAAGATGACCATATTGAATATCTTTGAGGCGGAGCCGCTTGAAGGACGTATGGTGATGGAGGTGCATCCAAATGTCGCTTACGCGATGCTGGATCGTATGCTTGGCGGTCAAGGAGTTGCGCCTTCCAAAATCAATAGCTTGACTGAAATCGAAACGATTATTATGGAAAAGATTTTTAGCCGGACGTTTGAGAGTTTGCAAGAGGCGTGGAAAACAATCATTGATATATCTCCACGGCTGGAAGCACTTGAGACGAATCCTCAATTTATGCAAATCGTATCGCCGAATGAAACAATCGCGCTTATATCCTTAAGTACGAAAATCGGTGAAACGACGGGGATGATCAATCTTTGTATACCCCACGTTGTCATTGAGCCCGTTATGCCTCGTTTGTCGGCGCATCATTGGTTCGTTTCGCAGAAAAAGGAGCGTATTCCAGCGGAAGTTGAAATGCTGGAGCAGCGCGTCAGCAAAGCGAAGCTGCCGATTGTTGCCGAGCTTGGTGAATCTTCCATTACCATTCAAGAGTTTCTGGGTCTTAATGTCGGAGATGTCATTTCGCTTAGCAAGCCGGTAGGGGAAGGCCTGCATATTAAGGTAGGCGATAAATTGAAGTTCATCGGCAGTCCAGGCTCCGTGAAAGATCGGTTGGCTATTCAGCTTGATGAAGTTGTGAACGAAGGAGCGGGAGAAGAATATGACGAGTAAAGATTATTTGTCGCAGGAGGAAATTGATGCGTTACTAAATCAATCTTCTGGCAGTACGGATGCTGAACAGCCATCTGCCGATGATGTTCAGTTATCAGATTTCCTCTCAGCTATGGAACAGGATGCGCTTGGTGAAATAGGGAACATTACGTTCGGAAGCGCAGCAACTGCCTTGTCCACATTGCTAGGCGTGAAGGTGGATATTACGACGCCGGAAGTTACCTTTATTCGCAGAGATCAGCTGTCAGATGAATTTCCAAAGCCACATGTTGCAGTAAGTGTTCAATATGTTGACGGCTTTCAAGGAATAAATTCGCTTGTCATTAAGACGAGAGACGCACAAATTATTGCTGATTTAATGCTTGGCGGGTCAGGTAATCCTACAGATGAAGAGCTTAATGAGATTCACATTAGCGCCGTCCAAGAAGCGATGAATCAAATGATGGGGTCATCTGCAACGTCGATGTCTACTATTTTCAATCGTTTTGTCAATATATCGCCGCCAGGCATTGATATTCTCGATGTAGACAACGGTGGGGGAATGGGTCATCTGCCTCCGGTAGATATATTCATAAAAATTTCATTCCGTCTTAAAATTGGAGATTTGATAGATTCGACAATTATGCAGCTACTGCCAGTTTCTTTTGCTAAGCAAATGGTTGCTATTCTTATGGGTGAAGAGACGGCTGTAGAGAGCGCGACAATAGTCGAAGCGCCTCCGGTGGTAGAAGCCCCTCCGGTTGCTCCGCAAGCGCCACAGAGCGCTCCAGCGCAGCCTACGGCTCCATCGTTGCAGAAGCAAGAACAACAACCGCCAGCGGGATATTATGAAGCGCCGATGATGCAGCCGCCTGGCCCGAATACATATGGCCATGCAGCCAATCGCAATGTGAATGTCCAGCCTGTGCAGTTTGCTAATTTCAATAATGCGCCATATATTCAAGGCGATGAAACAAACCTCAATTTACTGCTCGACATACCACTGAAGGTTACCGTAGAATTAGGAAGGACCCAGAAGCAAATAAAAGATATTTTGGAATTGTCTCAAGGGTCTATTATCGAGCTGGACAAGCTTGCTGGTGAGCCTGTAGACATTCTGGTTAACAATAAGCTGATCGCAAAAGGCGAGGTTGTCGTTATTGATGAGAACTTCGGCGTACGTGTAACCGATATCGTAAGCCAATGGGACCGAATTCAAAAATTACAATAGCATCCTAGGAGGAAGAAAAAGATGGCAAACCGCATTCTAATCGTAGACGACGCAGCATTTATGCGCATGATGATCCGCGATATTTTATCCAAAAATGGTTACGAGGTAGTTGGTGAAGCACCAGATGGTGCACAAGCAGTGGAAAGATTTAAGGAATTAAAGCCGGACCTTATTACAATGGATATCACGATGCCAGAGATGGACGGCATTGCAGCACTTAAAGAAGTAAAAAAAATCGACCCGAATGCAAAAGTCATTATGTGCTCTGCAATGGGACAGCAAGCAATGGTTATTGATGCCATTCAAGCTGGAGCAAAAGATTTCATCGTAAAGCCTTTCCAAGCTGACCGTGTTATTGAAGCAATCAAGAAAACGCTGGGCTAACGGTTGTATGCGATGGTCAAACTTAAAGCTCGTGTAACGCTTATATTGTTTTCAGGCATGGCCGTTCTGCCTGCCGCCGCTTTTGCGGGAGCAGCTCAGACGAGCCAGCCTGAATCACCATATACTAGCCCGTCCAACATGGCAGGTAGTGTGGTATGGGTTATCTTTTCTTTGTTGCTAATTATCGGGTTAATCATTGTTGTTATTAAATGGCTCTCGCGGCGCAACCGAGCGTTCGGAGGAACAAATCGTTCGCTTCGCTCGCTCGGGGGCATTTCCTTAGGTCAAAATCATTCGCTTCAAGTTGTTGAGCTTGCAGGCCGTCTATATATTGTAGGGGTTGGTGAGAACATTACCTTGCTGGATAAGATTGATGATGAGGCACAGGCTGAGGCAATTATTGAGGCAATGGAGAGGCAAGTGCAGGGTGGCTGGTCGCCTAGCGCTTTGACGGGCTTAATCTCACGCTTTCGTCAAGGCACTGGCGAGCAGGAACCACGAGATGAACAGTGGAATGATGCTTCTTCGTTTCAGAATGTGCTCAAGGACAAGATGAATCGTCAGGCGGATCGCAAGCAGCAGCTCGAAGCACTCCTCAAAGACCCTAACCCTAATGAACGGTTGAATGATGATCATGAAAAATAAATGGTGGATAGCTCTTGTTGCGGTACAGTTAACCGGACTCATATTTCAATCACATGCTTTTGCTGAACCGCTGCCGAACGTAGAAATTAACTTTGGCAATACGGGCAGTGATCAGCCGAACCCTAGCGCGCTATCGATATTGTTGCTTATTACTGTACTAAGCATAGCACCTGCTATTCTAGTATTAATGACCAGCTTTACACGCATTATTATCGTGCTAAGCTTTGTTCGAACATCCCTCGGTACGCAGATGATGCCGCCGAACCAAGTGCTGATCGGACTTGCGATGTTTTTAACCTTTTTTATTATGGCCCCTACCTTTGGTCAAGTAAACGAGGTAGCCTTTCAGCCCTATTTGAAAGGGGAAATTTCCCAAACAGCGGCTTTCGAGAAGGCGTCTGTGCCGATGAAGGCGTTTATGTTCAAGCAGACGAGGGAGAAGGACTTGAAGCTGTTTATGGATTACACGAAGACGGAAAAGCCGGCAACATTCGAGGATATTCCACTGACGGTTCTCATTCCGGCATATGCGATTAGCGAAATTAAGACAGCCTTTCAAATGGGCTTTCTAATATTCATACCATTTCTCGTCATTGATATGATTGTAGCGAGTACATTGATGGCGATGGGGATGATGATGCTTCCGCCAGTAATGATTTCATTGCCGTTCAAGCTTTTGCTGTTCGTCATGGTAGATGGCTGGTATTTGATAGTCAAATCCTTGTTATTAAGCTTCAATACCTGACGACTGTAAGGGGGATGTTCAATGAGTGCCGATTTTATTATCGGTTTGGCAAGCGAGGCTGTATTTGTAGTTTTAAAAAGCAGCGCACCTATGCTCGCTATCGCTCTTGTTGTCGGACTATTGGTTAGTATTTTTCAAGCGACTACCCAGATTCAAGAGCAAACCTTAGCATTTGTTCCGAAAATCGTAGCGGTTTTTGCATCCGTTGTTTTGTTTGGGCCGTGGATTTTAAATACGATCGTCGATTTCACTTATAATCTGCTGGACAACCTGTATAAATATATCGGATAGGCGTGAATCGCAGCGATGGAGCTTATCGAAAAAAGTTTTCCTATTTTTTTGCTTATTTTTTGTCGAATTACATCATTTTTCGTCGTGGCTCCGATGTTTTCAGGTAAAATGGTGCCGAATGTTGCGAAGCTTGGGCTAGGTTTTTTTATATCCTTTATTGTGTTTCTCACTTATGGCGTGAACCAGACGGTGGCTACGGATGCAAGCTATGTGCTTTACGTTGTACAGGAAATATTGATTGGCCTGCTGTTCGGGTTTGTTGTTTATTTATTTTTTGTGGTCGTACAGACAGCAGGGGCATTAATGGATTTGCAAATTGGTTTTGCAATGGCGAACGTCGTCAATCCTTTGACGGGCACTTCGGCACCATTGCTGGGCAATTTTAAATACCTTATGCTCATTGTCATTTTCTTTTCCTTGAATGGTCATCATTATTTGCTTAAAGGGCTAATGGACAGTTACAAATGGATGCCGCTTGCTGGAGAGTTTTTTGCGAGAATCAGCAGTGGCAGCATTAGCGAGTTTTTAGTAAAGGCAGTTGGAAACACCTTCCTTCTAGCTTTGCAAGTTGCAGCACCGCTGGTCATTGCTATGTTTCTAACCGATGTTGGGCTGGGGTTTCTAGCCAAAACAGCGCCCCAATACAATGTGTTTGTTATTGGAATACCGCTCAAGCTCATTATCGGAATGATTTTGCTCGTGCTTTTAATGCCGGGACTTGCCGGATTATATGAACGGCTCTTTTCTATTATGTTTGATAATCTGGAGCAGCTATTCGTTATTTTCAAAGGGCCGAACGGGTAAAGGGGGCTGTAATGGTGCAATTGTATCGCTTAAAGCTCGACCTGCAGCTGTTCAGCCAAGAAAAAACGGAAAAAGCAACCCCGAAAAAACGCTCGGAATCACGTAAAAAAGGGCAGGTTTCCAAATCGGCGGATTTTCCCAGCTCCTTCATTTTATTGTTTACGTTCGCTGGTTTTGCTATGTTTGGCGGTTTTTACAAAAAGCGTATTATGACGATGTTCGATGATATATTCGAAAATTGGCTGCTTATGGAGCTGACCTCAGAAAATGTTTTCAACTTATTTTATACGCTAATAACCCAAATGCTGATTTTCTTGTTGCCGATATTTACGATAGCCATTTTGGTTGGCATTATTGGCAACGTTGCTCAATTTGGATTTCTGCTTACTGGAGAGCCGCTTAAGTTGAAGATCAGCAAGCTCAATCCACTCCAAGGATTAAAGCAAATATTCTCAATGCGCTCGATTGTGGAAATGCTTAAAAGCATGCTCAAGCTTGCAATCATTGGATTGCTGGTCTATCAGACGATTGCCAGTGATTGGAGCCGGTTGCTTTCGCTCTCAGATTTATCTGTTGAACAAATTTTCGCCTTTGCAGCTGGTTTGACAGTTAATTTGGGGATTAAGATCGGTGCTGCACTAGTCATACTTGCCTTTGCCGATTATTTGTATCAAAAGTATGAAAATGAGAAAAGCATGAAAATGTCCAAGCAGGACATTAAGGATGAGCATAAGAAATCAGAGGGTGATCCGCTAATTAAAGGCCGCATCCGTGAAAAACAGCGGCGAATGGCCATCCAGCGGATGATGCAGCAAATTCCGAATGCAGATGTCGTTATTACGAACCCGACGCATTTTGCAATCGCCTTGAAATATGATTCCTCTAATATGGAGGCGCCCGTTATTATTGCCAAAGGCATGGATCATGTGGCGCTGCGCATTAGGGAAATCGCCAAAGAGCACGGCGTTATAACGATGGAAAATAAGCCGCTTGCCAGAGCATTATACGAACGCGCCGAAATCGGAGATGCCATACCGGCAGATCTGTTCCAGGCGGTGGCGGAGGTGCTCGCATACGTTTACAAGCTGAAAGGCCGTGTCAAATCATCGTAATTTAAGGGAGGAGGAAGCGTCATGAAACCAAAAGATCTTATCGTTTTACTCGGGATCATAGGCATCGTGCTCATGATGGTTATTCCCATCCCTATTCTTTTGCTCGATATTTTGCTTATCCTGAATATTTCAGTTGCTTTAATGATATTGCTTATTGCAATGAATACGAAGGAAGCGCTGGAGTTTTCCATCTTTCCCGCCATTTTGCTTGTTACGACCTTATTTCGATTAGCGCTCAACGTTTCCACAACCCGGAACATTTTGCAGCATGCAGAAGCAGGGGAAGTTGTCGCAACATTCGGCAGATGGGTCGGCGGTGGGCAAATCGCAATCGGGTTTATCGTCTTCCTTATTCTCGTCGTCGTTCAGTTCATCGTTATTACAAAAGGTTCTGAGCGGGTGGCCGAGGTAGCAGCACGGTTTACGCTCGATGCGATGCCCGGCAAGCAAATGAGTATTGATGCCGACTTAAACGCGGGGCTCATTAATGAGCAGCAGGCGCGGGCTCGTCGTTCCAAGATTGAAAGAGAAGCAGATTTCTATGGAGCTATGGACGGTGCCAGTAAGTTTGTAAAAGGGGATGCGATTGCATCCATCATCATTCTCATTATTAACCTGGTTGGTGGATTTATAATCGGGATGGCAGTACATGGCTTTGCGTTTGCTGAGGCACTCGAAACCTATTCGATTCTAACGATCGGGGACGGCCTCGTCAGTCAAATTCCAGCATTGCTAATTTCGGTAGCAGCAGGCTTAATCGTTACACGGGCTGCATCGGATGGGAACCTGGCGCAGGACTTAACAGCACAGTTATTTAAATATCCTAATCTTTTATACATAGTTGCAGGAACTATTGCTATGCTTGGTCTCGTTTCGCCAATCGGCGTTCTTCGTACGTTCCCCTTTGCGGCGTTTCTCGCATTTGGAGCGTGGAGAATGAAGAAGTTGCAGGAGAAGCAAGTGGAGCAAGAGGAGATGCTTGTGGAAGAGCAGCAAATTGAAGAGGTTCGCAATCCGGAGAGCGTCATTGGCTTGCTGCAGGTGGATCCAATCGAGTTCGAATTTGGCTACGGCCTAATTCCACTGGCAGACACGCAGCAGGGCGGGGATTTGCTGGATCGAATCATTATGATCAGAAGGCAATGTGCGCTTGAGCTAGGTCTTGTCGTTCCCGTTATTCGAATCCGCGACAATATTCAATTAAGGCCCAATGAGTATGTGGTTAAGATTAAAGGGAATACGGTTGCGAAAGGCGAGCTTCTGCTCAATCATTATTTGGCAATGAGCCCAGGGTTCGATGATGAGTCGGTACTCGGTATCGAGACGACAGAGCCGGCATTCGGGCTTCCAGCCATTTGGATTGACGAGCAGATGAAGGAAAGAGCGGAAATGTCGGGATACACTGTCGTAGATCCGCCATCGGTTGTCGCCACGCATTTGACTGAAATTATTAAGCGTCATGCGCATGAGCTGCTCGGCCGTCAAGAGACGAAGGCGCTTATTGAAAATGTTAAGGAATCGTATCCAGCGCTTATCGACGATCTCATTCCTTCTGTTTTATCCATTGGCGATTTGCAAAAAGTGCTTGCCAAGCTGCTTCGTGAGAAAGTTTCGATTCGCGATTTGGTGACCATTTTTGAAACGCTAGCTGATCACGGCCACTATACGAAAGACCCCGATGTACTGACGGAATATGTCAGACAAGCGCTGTCAAGGCAAATTACTCAGCAGTTTGCGGCATCGGGAGACAAGCTTAAAGTGATTACAGTCGGGCCAGCGATGGAGAAGAAAATCGCTGAATCCGTGCAGCAGACCGATCAGGGAAGTTATATTGCGCTTGATCCGATCGTCACTCAACAAATTTATTCCAAGCTGAATGAGCAGGTTACACGGCAAATCCAGTCTGGACAGCAGCCTGTTGTGTTGACTTCACCTACAATCCGCATGTATTTGCGTCAGATTGTGGAGCGGACGATGCAGGAGGTTCCGGTCATTTCTTATAGTGAGCTTGAACCTAGCGTTGAAGTTCAGAGCGTAGGGGTGGTGAATTTATGAGAGTGAAACGTTATGTGGTCAATGCCCTTCCCGAGGCGCTGCCAATGATTCGAAGCGATCTTGGCAAGGATGCCGTTATATTGAATACGAAAGAAGTCAAAGTCGGCGGCTTCATGGGTATGTTTCGTAAAAAGAAAATGGAAGTTATTGCCGCTATTGAGTCCAGCGCTGCTGCCCCAAACAATCCGCCGCAGCAGCGCAAAGCGCCGGATGATGTCAGTGCCGTAATGGCTGCCATTACGGAGACGATGCAGAAGCAGCAGCGTGCAGCAGCGGCAAACGCAGCAGCTGCTACAGCTACGATTGAACCGCCGGCAAGAGCTGCGCCAGTTGCAGCGGCTTCTCCGGTAAGCGAACAGCTGATGGATGAAATTAAAGGGATTAAGCAGTCCCTCCTACAGCTTTCTTCTCAGAAAGCAGGAAATTCATTTTCGGAAGCTGCACAAGCGCTTCATAACCGCCTTCAAGAGCAGGAGCTGGAAGCGGAGTGGATCGATCAGCTAATGGCGATCATCTCTGAGCGGGAAGCGGAGCAAAGGGAGCCATTGACACGTTCGCAAGTATGGGAGCTAGCCAAACGGCAGTTGCTGGAATGGATGGCTCCATATGCTGCCGGCATGATTGATGAGCAGGCTAGAATCGTTCATTTTGTTGGTCCAACGGGCGTAGGAAAAACGACAACAATCGCTAAGCTTGCGGCTAATCAAACGATTAAGCATAACAAGAAAGTAGGCTTTATTACATCGGATACGTACCGAATTGCAGCCGTCGACCAACTGAGAACGTACGCGAATATATTAAATATTCCGCTGGAGGTTGTTTTTTCTCCTATGGATTTGCCGAAGGCATTCAAGCAGCTTGAAGACCGAGAGCTCATCTATATGGACACGGCTGGCCGCAACTTCCGTAATGAGCTGAATGTCTCAGAAGTGAATAGCCTGCTTCAATCGCATGATCGTAACGAAACGGTGCTTGTGCTGAGTCTTACCGGCAAAACGAAGGATATGACGTCAGTAGCCGGAAACTTTGTGAAATACGGCATCGAGAAGGTATTGTTTACGAAGCAGGATGAAACGGCGGTGTACGGCTCTATTTTCAACCTTGTGATGAAGTTTGGTTTAACACCGACTTATGTGGCAAGAGGGCAGACGGTGCCGGACGATATTGGTCGTTTTGACGCTGCTGCTTATATGTTTGACTTGCTGGGGGAAGCAGACGATGAATGATCAGGCTGAAGCGCTGCGACATATGGTAAAGGCAAGCAGCAGCGAAGGCAGCAAGCGCGAGACGCGCATTTTGGCAGTCACCAGCGGCAAGGGCGGTGTGGGCAAGTCCAACTTTAGTCTCAATTTTGCGCTGATGCTTCAGAGGCTGGGTCAGAAGGTTCTCGTTTTTGATGTCGATATTGGAATGGCCAATATTGATATACTGATGGGCGTACGCTCCTCCTACCATTTATACCATTTGTTCAAGCAGGACAAAACGATTTGGGATGTCGTTCAGGAAGGGCCCGAAGGGCTGCATTATATTGCAGGTGGATCAGGCATCAAGGATTTGCTGGAGCTGTCGGATAAAGAACTGACTTTGTTTATGGAGCAGGTTTCCAAGCTTCAAGGTCTGTACGACGTTATTGTGTTTGATACGGGAGCGGGACTTTCCAAGGAAACGGCGAGATTTATTGCCGCAGCTCAGGAAACCATCGTTGTTACGACGCCAGAGCCGACATCTATAACCGATGCGTATGCCTTGATTAAGATGGTAAAAGCGATGGGTATCCATCCTAATTTCAGACTTGTTGTTAATCGGGCAGACAGCAAGCGGGAAGGTCGACTAACAGCAGATAAAATCAATTTGGCTGCTGAGCGCTTCCTAGAAGCCTCCTTGCCATTTCTTGGGCTTGTTCCCGATGATGCTCATGTGGGCAAGGCAGTAAAACGCCAGATTCCTTTCACGATTGCCTACCCAGGCAGTGAAGCATCGAAAGCGATGCATGAAATTGCAGTTCGTTTTCTCGAAATCAATAGACCGGAATCTGATGCTAAAAACGGTGTAAAGGGATTTTTGCATAAATTATTCAAGCTAACGAGATAGTCCTTTTAATCAGGGGAGGGGAAAAGATGGCTCCTTATCGTGTACTTATTGTAGATGATTCTGCTTTTATGAGAAAAATTTTTAGTGACCTAATTTTAAAAGATTCAATGTTTTCAATTATAGCGACTGCAACCAATGGGGCCGAAGCTGTTAAAGCAGTGGAAAAATGGAAGCCCGACGTTGTGACACTTGATCTGGAAATGCCTGAAATGAATGGACTTGAAGCTTTGCAAAAGATTATGAAACAAAATCCGACACCGGTCATTATGCTGTCCGGCATTAGTGAGGATAATACGCGGGATACAATCAAAGCCTTGCAATTTGGAGCATTTGACTTTATACGCAAGCCGTCAGGCATTGCAACAAATGATATTATCCAGGTTGGGGAGCAATTGATTGAGAAGCTAAAAACTGCCGTACAGGCGAGGAAGCCTTCATTCATTGAAGAGAAGATGGAGCTGCCAGATAAGGCAAAGGAGTTAGAAACGAAAAAGCCTCCAACAACCGAAGCACAGACAAAAGCAGCATCACGGCTTGCTGCACCTACTACGGCGAAGAAGAGAACGGAAATTACGCCGCCCATAAAGCCGCCCAGCATTAGCAAAAAGCCGGAACAGCCAGCGGCAGCCAAAACGGTGGCGCCTTCCTCTACATATAAGCCAGTTGCTCCGCCAATTATAGCGAGCAAAAAAACGGAAGAGCCTTCCCCGCCGAAAAAAGAGCTGCCAAGGTCTACATCGTTTCAGCATATTGTCGCAATCGGCGCTTCAACAGGTGGACCACGTGCCTTGCATACGGTCATTAGCGCTTTGCCTAGGGATTTAGGTGCGCCTGTCCTAGTGGTTCAGCACATGCCTCCCAAATTTACAAAATCGCTGGCTCAGCGTCTCGACAGCTTCAGTGCGCTGCATGTCGTTGAAGCGGCTCAAGGCGACCGGGTACATCCGGGCGTTGTCTATGTTGCTCCCGGAGGCTATCATTTAGAGCTTGGCAAAGATAGTTCCGGTTATTATATTCATTTAACTGAGCAGCCGCTGCGCAATGGGCATCGTCCATCGGTAGATGTGATGTATGAATCATTGGTTCCTTTCAAGGAGCTAAAGCGTCATGCGGTCATCCTGACCGGAATGGGCAGCGATGGTACGAAGGGTCTTAAGCAGCTGGTTGAGAGCGGTGCGGTAACCTCCATAGGCGAGGCGGAGGAAACTTGCATCGTTTACGGTATGCCGCGCAGCGCCTACGAAAGCGGAGCAGTTAAGACCGTGCTCCCGCTGCAACAAATCGCTGCACGCATAGAAAGCTGTGTACTTAAATAACGATTGAAGCAATCACAAGTCTAGCAGGAGGTGCGATACAATGGATATGAATGCCTATCTGTCGATGTTCATCGACGAATCTAACGACCATCTTCAAAGTTTGAATGAAAACTTATTGCGACTGGAAGGCGAGCCGGAAGATCTGTCAATTGTTCAAAATATATTCCGTTCGGCTCATACTTTGAAAGGCATGTCGGCAACGATGGGATATGAGGATCTGGCTGCCTTAACACATGAAATGGAAAATGTGCTTGATCTTGTTCGCAATAGCAAGCTCAAGATGGACAGCTTTATATTTGATACCCTTTTCAAGGGTCTTGATGCGCTGGAGGCTATGGTGCAGGATGTCGTTAACGGTGGTACTGGTAAAGCGGATGTGACATCAATTGTGTCCGCACTTCAGTCGATTTTTAGCGGAGAGCATAAACAAGCGGAGCCGGATCAAAAGGCCGCAGCTACAGGCGAATCTGCCAGTGCGGACAAGCCTATTTTGCTGCTGGATGAATATCAGACTTCGGTTCTTAAGCAATCCATTGATAGCGGTCATCAGGCCTATCATATTCATGTAACGATTCGCGAGGACTGTTTGCTGAAGGCCGTTCGCGCCTATATGGTGTTCAACCTGCTAGAAGCACACGGAGAGATTGTGAAATCGGAGCCCTCTGTACAGGATTTGGAGCAGGAAAAATTCGATCGTTCCTTCACTGTATTTACAATTACACAGACGAAGCTGGAAGATCTGCACGTGCAAATTATGAATGTATCCGAAGTAGAGTCGGCAGTTGTGACTTTGCTTGATGAGGAGTCGCTTCATCTGCTCAGCACGCCAACAGCGAGCCAGCAAGCAGAGAATGAGATTAAGAAGGCGAAGGAAGAGGTTGCAGCGGCAATCGCTGTCATCGAGAAAAAAGACGAAGACAAGGCTCCTGCCGCGGCTGCACCTCGTAAAGAAGCTGCTGCTGCGGCTGCACCAGCAGCTGTTAATCGGACAATTCGCGTTGATATCGACCGTCTGGATACGCTGATGAATTTGTTTAGCGAACTGCTGATTGATCGCGTACGACTGGAACAGCTTTCAAGCGAAATCAAGCGCAATGATTTGACCGAGACGGTTGAGCATATGACGCGTGTAAGTACGGATTTGCAAAATATCGTACTCAAGCTGCGCATGGTTCCCGTCGATTCGGTGTTCAACCGTTTCCCGCGCATGATTCGCGATTTGGCGAAGTCGCTTGATAAAAAAATCGAATTGGTCATCACAGGTGCGGATACAGAGCTTGACCGTACCGTTATTGATGAAATAGGCGATCCGCTCGTTCACTTGCTTCGCAACTCAGTCGATCATGGCATCGAGACGGTGGAAGAACGTATTGCTGCTGGAAAGTCGGAGGTAGGAACCATTTACCTGCGCGCTTACCACAGCGGCAACCATGTGTTCATTGAAGTGGAAGAGGATGGACGCGGCATTAACCAAGAGCGCGTTCTGAAGACAGCGATCAAAAACGGCGTCGTTACCGAAGATGAGGCGAAAAAGCTGTCCAGCGACGAAATTAATATGCTGATTTTTGCAGCAGGTTTTAGTACAGCTGAGAAAATTTCAGATATTTCTGGACGCGGTGTAGGACTGGACGTTGTACGTTCCAAAATTACATCGCTCGGCGGAAATGTTACCATTGATTCGGCGTTTGGCAGAGGGACTAAATTTTCGGTACAGCTTCCGCTGACGTTGTCGATTATTTCGGCCATGCTGATCAAGCTGGGCTCGGAAAAATATGCGATTCCGCTATCCTCCATTGTGGAAACCAGCATTATCCGCAGATCGCAAATTTTGAACGTTCATGGCAATTTAATGATTGAATTCCGCAATACTGTTATTCCTCTTGTATCGCTGAGCCGTGTGCTTGAGACACCTGACTTTAATGATAGCGCCGAGGAAGAAACCGAAATTGTAGTGGTGCGCAAGGGAGAAAAATGGGCGGCGGTCACCGTTGATGAGTTTATCGGCCAAAACGAGATCGTGCTTAAAACGCTTGGCAAATATTTGACCAATATCGAGGCGATTTCTGGAGCGACGATTTTAGGTGACGGCCAAGTGGCATTAATTATTGATCCTAACGCATTAATCAAATAGGAGGTTTTCACAATGGGAGAAGAATTGAAGGTCATTGTTTTCGCGCTAGCTGAAGAGGAATACGGAATTGAAGTAGATAAAGTCAGAACGATAGAGCGGATGTCGCCGATTACTCGCGTACCTAAAACAGCTGCTTTTATTAAAGGCGTTATGAATTTGCGCGGTGTGGTTGTGCCTGTTGTCGATCTTCGTGGGCGTTTTGGCCTACCTGAGCAGGAACCGACAGATAATTCGCGAATTATAGTAGTAGCGGTAGATGATCTTGAAGTAGGATTTATTGTCGATTCCGCGAATGATGTCATAGATATCGATACGGACAACATCGACTCTCCACCAGAAATCGTTGGCGGTGTTAAAGCGAAATACTTGCACGGCATTGCTAAGCTTGGGGACAGCAGGCTGCTCATTATGTTAAATCTAGTTGAGGTGCTGAATAAAAACGAGATCGAACAGCTCATGCAACTGGAGGGATAAAAGTGCCACAATTCAGCAAGTTTGAAGCTTTTGAGCTCGACGTACTAAAGGAAGTTGGCAATATTGGCGCAGGCAATGCAGCTACTGCATTGTCTCGTCTCCTTAACAAGCCAGTCGATATGGGAGTGCCAAAGGTTAGCCTGCTGCCCTTTGAAGAAATTGCCGAACGCGTTGGAGGTACAGAGCAGGTCGTCATCGCCGTATTTTTAAGAGTGGAAGGCGAAGCGCCAGGAAATATGTTCTTCATTATTCAGGAGGATGCAGCAAAGCGTTTGCTTACTCAACTGCTGGCACTGCCTCATGACGATGAGACGGGCTATTCCGAAATGGAGTTTTCAGCTTTATGTGAAATCGGAAATATATTGACAGGCTCTTATCTGTCCTCGCTAGCTGATTTTACTCACTTGGCGATGGCTCCATCGGTTCCATCTGTTGCGCTGGACATGGCGGGTGCTATTTTAAGCTATGGCTTGCTGCAATATGGCGAGATGGGTGATTCCGCGCTGTTGATTGAAACGACATTTCTAGAAGACTGCCAAGACCTGGAAGGCCATTTTTTCCTCATACCCGATCCTGAATCGTTCACAAAAATTTTCCGCGCTTTGGGAGTAAATGTCGAATGATACAGCAAAATTTGATTAAGGTAGGAATGGCTGATTTAAATATTGCAACGGAGGGTTCCGTCCTCAAAACAACTGGGCTTGGTTCTTGTGTAGGGCTTACGCTATATGATCCGTATAATAAAGTAGCCGGTATGGCGCATGTCATGCTGCCTTCCTCTGAAATTGCAAGAGAGTCGACGATTAACGTGGCGAAATATGCGGATACAGCCATTCCTGAGCTTCTAGAACGGATGAAGCATGTGGGTGCACAGCAAAATCGCATAGTTGCGAAATTGGCTGGCGGCGCACAAATGTTCGCTTTTTCAGGGCAGTCGGACTCTATGCGCATTGGTCCAAGAAATGTCGAATCTTGTCTTGAGATCGTCAACAAATTCAAGATTCCCGTTTTTGCACAGGATACAGGCGGCAATTATGGTCGCACTATTGAGTTTGACAGCGGAAGCGGTCTGCTACTCATTCGCAGCGTACAGCTTGGAATAAAGGAGATTTGAATTAATATGATCGGAAATTGGCGATGGAATGTCGGATTAGGACTAACGGGTGTTATATTAACGATTCTTTTCTCACTCGGTAAAAATGCGGTCACAGTCATACTGCTACGCAGTGTATATGCATTCATCGCCTTTGTTGTCATTGCGTTTATACTGCGTGCGGTGCTTACGTTTATTTTGAAGCCTCCGGCACTACTGGATAACGGCGCTATAGAAGAAGATGGAGTAGGATCACAGTTTGATTTAACGACGCCGGACGAAAGCGAAGATTTAAATCAGCTGTTGAAAGACGGACTGGATACTCGCCCTGCACAAGGTGAGGCAGATGGCAAGCAGCAAATGTCGCAAGAGCAAGAGCCGTTTCGGCCATTAGCGCCGCCGCAGCTCGTGTCTGCACAAAACAAAGAACCGGAAGAACTGGCTAAAGTAGTACGTCACCTGACAGGAGGGTGAAAAATATGATTGCTTCTTTAAACATTCCGATGTGGCAAGCCTGGAAAGAAGAAGGGGATATTGAAGCGAAGAAGCGGCTTATTGAGCAATATTTGCCGCTTGTTGATTATGTGACCAATCGTATGGCTATTGGCCTGCCTAAAAATGTATCGAAGGATGACCTAGCCAGCAATGGCGTTATGGGACTAATTGATGCGATAGAGAAGTTTGACTACTGTCGGGGGCTGCAATTCGAGACCTATGCTTCCTGGCGCATTCGCGGCGCAATTATTGACGGTCTCCGTCAAGGCGACTGGGTACCGCGATCCGTGAGAGAGAAAGCGAAAAAAGTAGAAGAGGCTTATCAAAAGCTGGAACAACAGTATTTACGCTCGGTTTCCGATGCTGAAATTAGCAGTTATCTGAACATAACGGAAAAGGAGTTTACAACGATGCTCCAAGAGATTGCGGTAACGACTGTATGTTCGCTTGAGGATCCTCTTCGCGAGGAAGAATCGGAAACAAGACTTTCTCTGCTCGTGGATGAACGGGCAAAAAATCCTGACCATAAGGTCCATGAAGTATATTTGAAAGATTCGTTAGTGAATGGAATAGAGAAGCTGACGGAGAAAGAACGTATCGTCGTTTCCCTTTTTTATTATGAAGAGCTTTCTTTAAGTGAGATTGCAGACGTGATGTCGCTTTCGCCGTCACGGATTTCCCAGCTCCATTCCAAAGCTATTTTACGTCTTAGAGGAGCTTTATCCAAGCATAAAGATCAACTAATGCAGTACTAGAGTGGAGGCGTGTAATGGAAGGTCAATTATTGGATACTATAATGAGCGTTCAAATTTCCGCAGATAAAATGTCAGCCTTTTTGACATTCAAACGTTTGACGGATGATTTTGAATGCTCGGTCGAACAATTAGAGCAGTTTGTGCAAAGCAGTGGAGTGAGCGTTGGTGTTGTGCCCGGCGTCCTTCAAAGCATTTGTAACAATCCGCTCGCTTTTTATAAAGAGCAAACTTTAATTGCCGAAGGAAAGCCTGCTGAAGTTGGCAAGGATGGCTTTGTTCAATTTATTTACGATATGAAAAGCAAAGAGCGGCGCCCGGCCGAAAATGAAGATGGCACTGTGGATTTCAAGGAAATGACGCAATTGAAAAATGTGACGCGTGGTCAGCTGATTGCTGAGCTGGTAGCCCCTGCTGCCGGTGAGCCGGGTATAACGGTAACCGGGGATGAGGTAGCTTCGAAAGAAGGCAAGGCAGCGCGTTTTAAAATAGGAAAAAATGTCGTGCTGAACAATGAGCAAACTGCCATGTATGCGGCGCTGGACGGACTCATTACGATGACGGATAAGGATAAAATCAATGTATTTCCTATTTACGAGGTTAATGGCGACGTAGATTATAAAATAGGAAATATTGATTTTGTCGGTACCGTAGTCATCCGCGGGAATGTACTTAGCGGCTTCCGTATCAAATCTGCGGGAGATATTCGCATTATTGGCGGGGTTGAAGGCGCCGATTTGGACGCTGAAGGCTCCATCGAAATATCAGGTGGCATTATGGCCGGCAACAAAGGGTTTGTCAAAGCTGGTAAAAATGTGAAATGCTCCTTTATTCAGGATGGCAATGTTATTGCTGGCGATGATGTGCTCGTCTCGCAGAGCATTATGCACTCGAATGTTCGTGCTGGCAACAACGTCATTTGCTCTGGAGCCAAGGGGCTGATTGTTGGCGGGACTGTTCAAGCGGGTGAGCGCGTAAAGGCTCGTACCATTGGGAATACAATGTCTACCGCTACAGTAATTGAAGTAGGTGTAAAGCCGGAGCACCGCTCGGAGCTTCTGGAATTGCGCACAAAGCTTAAACAACACAATGAGAGTATGGATAAGGCAGATAAAGCGCTTGTAATTTTGGATCAATTGGCTGCAATTGGGCAGCTGACCGATGACAAAATGGCGATGCGCATCAAGCTTAGTGCGACTAGACGGCAGTCGATGACCGAAGTCGAGCAGTTCCGCGAGCGAATTTTGGAAATTGAGCGCACGCTGGAGGATAGCGACCAAGCTGGAGTTGACGTCAATAACACGATTTATGGCGGAATCAAAATTGTAATTGGCCGATATACGAAATATATTAAAGACCCGTTGCAGCGTGTTTCCTTTCAGTATTTAGATGGAGACATCTCGCAGGTTAATTACCGTTCGTAAAAACTTGAGCAAGCTGACCGAAGAGGGAGGTAATCAAGATGGCTTTCAAACCTATTGATTTGCAAATATCGGTTCCTCGCACACCGGAATCCAGCGTACTTCAAGGGCAGATGAATCATAAGCCGTTGTCGGATCAGACGAAGCTTGCCGAGCAGCAAGCTGCCCAGACCGAGCTAGTTCGTCACAAAAATACGGAAGTAGAGCATTCTGTAGGCTTAAACGTTCGTCAGGATCAAGAATCAAGCAAGTATTCAGATGAACGCAAGGGCAAACACAAAAAACAGGATGGGCAGGATAAGCATGAAGAAAGCCATCCCCCTGTGCATCCCTATAAGGGACATCATGTAGATATTTCGCTTTAAAGGCAGGTGGGAGCAATCATGTCTAACTGGCAATATATCGTTTTGCTTGGTGCAGTAGTCGTTGTTTTTGGGTTGCTTTTGCCTAGAAGGAAACAACCCGCAGCTGCACAAGCCGTCAATAATATGGAAGTTTCGCTGGAACAGTTTATGGAGAACATGGAGCAGGACAATCGGGAGCTTACTGCACTTATCGTGCAATCGCAGGAGGAAGCACGTGCTAAGGCGCAGCGCAGCGAGGCGCGTCTAGCGGACCTAGAGCGGAAATACAGCGCTTTGGAGCAATTATTAGAGCAGCAGAAGGCTGCCGCAGTATCAATGCCAATCGCACTGGTGCCGCCTGCTATGGCTGCTTCACCCGCTCCTCCTGTTCCTGCTGCACTGCTTGAAGAGCCTGAGGAGCTAGAAGAGCCAGCTCCGTCAGCGAAGCAAACGATCCAGCAGCGCTATCCCAATTTGTTTGAGCTTCATCAGCAGGGCAGGTCTATTGAGGCTATCGCTAAAAAAATGAATATGAACAAGGGCGAAGTCCAGCTTATCCTTCAGCTTGCGAAGCAGGAGGAGGGAACCCGTGTTTAAAAATCGCTTGTTTTTAACCGGGCTGGGTATTGGTATTATTGTCGGTGCATTATTGCTCCAAATGATGATCATTGGCGAATCCAGCCAGCAAAAGCTCAATAACCGCGACAACGCAAGTACAGAGCAAGGGGAAAAGATATATTCGCAAAGTGAAGTCGACGCCATGCTTGAAGCGCAGCGGGCAACGAGCAGCAATAAGGAAGAAGGTAAAGCTACTGCTACAGCTGCGCCTTCACCAGCTGTCTCGCCTGAGCCATCGCCAGTAGAGAGTGCTGCTCCTACTGCCTCCGCTGCAGCGTCACCAAAACAGACAGCAACGCCAGCTGACAACTCTTCAGCTGCTGCAGATACGGATGAGTTGTCACCTCGCAAAATGGTTCGCATATATGGAGGAACAAATCTGACTGCGGCGGCTAAAGTGTTGGCTTCGGAGCAGCTTATTAGTGATCAAGCGGCATTTATTCGCAAAATGAAGCAAGAAAAGAAACTGGTTCGCGCCGGTTATTTTTTATTTACAGGAACACCAACGCTTGAAGAAGTCATTACAACAATTACGACACAGCCGATGACGTCAGAGGAAGTTAAAGCGTTTAATTCACAATAAAATGGCGGAATGCGGTAATTTTCACCTAGAGATTGTTGCGTACGTCATGCAGTTATGGTATATTAATTGACGGTGTTAAAAACACACGCTGATTAATTTCGTTAACGGTGCTTCTGCTTAGGTGGAAGTTTTAGCGAAAGATGACGTCGGCGGAGGGCACTACAAAAAAACCATTATCAGGAGGTGTTGAAGAAATGGCGGTTATTTCCATGAAACAGCTACTTGAAGCTGGGGTACACTTCGGTCATCAGACTCGTCGTTGGAACCCGAAGATGGATCGTTATATCTTCACTGAAAGAAACGGAATTTACATTATCGATTTGCAAAAAACAGTTAAAAAAGTTGACGAGGCTTATAACTTCGTTCGCTCAATCGCTGCAGAGGGCGGCACTATGCTGTTCGTCGGCACGAAGAAGCAAGCTCAAGATTCCGTTAAGGAAGAAGCTGAGCGTTGCGGTAACTTCTACATCAACCAACGTTGGCTCGGCGGTACGCTGACTAACTTCCAAACGATTCAAAAACGTATTGACCGTTTGAAAACTTTGGAGAAATGGGAAGAGGATGGCACTTTCGAAGTTCTTCCTAAGAAAGAAGTTATTATTCTTCGCAAAGAAAAAGACCGTTTGGAAAAATTCCTCGGCGGCATCAAAGGCATGAAATCGTTGCCTAGCGCATTGTTCATCATCGATCCTCGTAAAGAGCGTATCGCTGTTGCTGAAGCACGCAAGCTTGGAATCCCTATCGTAGGTATCGTTGATACAAACTGCGATCCAGACGAAATTGACTATGTCATTCCTGGTAATGATGATGCAATTCGTGCAGTTAAATTGCTTACGTCCAAAATGGCTGATGCAATTGTTGAAGCTAACCAAGGTGAGCAAACAACTGCTTAATTCAATAAACGTAAGCTATTAGGCGAAGGGCGGTCAGAAGGTGAAAGCCTCTCACCGCCCTTTTCTCACGAATACCCAAGGTGAAACGGCCGAAAGCCGTCCTCTGGCGGCGCGGAGCGTTTCAGTCCGAGAAATATAAGCCTATTTATAAGGGGAAACTTATAAATTCTTATATTTTGTAAATAATTCGAAACCTTCAGGAGGGCTCAAAATGGCAGTTAGTGCGAGCGCAGTAAAAGAACTTCGCGAAAGAACAGGAGCAGGAATGCTCGATTGCAAAAAGGCTTTGGATCATACAGATGGTGATATCACGAAAGCGATTGAATTCCTTCGTGAGAAAGGCCTTGCTGCAGCAGCTAACAAAGCTGGACGTATTGCAACTGAAGGCGTTGTTGAATCCTACATCCATGCTGGCGGCCGTATTGGCGTTCTAGTTGAAGTTAACTGTGAAACAGACTTCGTTGCTAAAACAGACCAATTCCGCGAGTTCGCAAGAGATATCGCGATGCAAATCGCTGCTGCAAACCCTAAATTCGTTCGCCGCGAAGAAGTTCCTGGCGATGAGCTTGAGAAAGAACGCGAAATTTTGCGTGCACAAGCCCTTAACGAAGGCAAGCCTGAGAAAATCGTTGATAAAATGGTTGAAGGCCGCATTTCCAAATATTATGAAGAATATTGCTTGCTTGAGCAATCGTTCATCAAAAACCCAGACCAAACCGTTTCTGAGCTTCTTAACGAGAAGATCAACAAAATTGGTGAAAACATTTCAATCCGTCGTTTCGTTCGTTATGAGTTGGGCGAAGGTCTTGAGAAAAAAGTTGATAACTTCGTAGAAGAAGTTATGTCGCAAGCTAAACTGTAAACCGATCGCAAAGGCGGGGCGGGGCGTCCGCCTCGCCTGCTTTCGTAAGCGGAGAAAACTTTATATTATGATAACCGGATGCAATCTAAGAGCTTTAGATTCATTCATGGAGGTAAGCAACGTTGGAAAAACCCGTGTTTAAACGTATCGTATTAAAAGTTAGCGGTGAATCGTTGGCAGGAAATAATGGCTACGGTATTGAGGCTTCGACAATTGCTTCTATTGCAGAGCAAGTAAAGGAAGTTGTAGCATTCGGTGTTGAAGTTGCCATTGTTGTAGGCGGCGGTAATATTTGGCGCGGCATTGCAGGAACTGCTAAAGGGATTGATCGCGCAACGGCGGATTACATGGGAATGCTGGCTACAGTAATGAATTCTCTTGCTCTACAGGATGCATTGGAACAAATTGAAGTGCCAACCCGCGTACAATCCTCGATTGCTATGCAGCAAATCGCTGAGCCGTACATTAGACGTCGTGCTATTCGCCACCTGGAAAAGGGACGCGTCGTTATTTTCGCTGCTGGCACAGGCAACCCGTTTTTCTCAACAGACACGACAGCTGCATTGCGTGCTGCTGAGATCGAGGCTGAAGTCATTTTAATGGCCAAAAATAAAGTGGATGGCGTCTACTCTGCTGATCCATTCAAAGATCCAACTGCAGTCAAGTTCGAAGAGCTTACTTACATGGAAGTATTAAATAAAAATCTGGGTGTTATGGATGCAACAGCATCTTCGCTATGCATGGACAACAATATTCCGCTCGTTGTGTTTGCAATTACAGAGCAGGATAACATTAAGAAGGTCGTGCTGGGCGAAAAAATTGGCACCATTGTGAGAGGAAGTGTGAAATAATGCCTCAAGCTATTAAGAAAAATGCCGAAGAGCGTATGGAGAAAGCAATCGGTGCGTTGCGCCGCGATTTGGCCACGCTTCGTGCAGGCCGTGCATCAGCATCCTTGCTTGATCGTGTGCAGGTTGAATATTACGGTGCAATGACACCCGTTGCGCAGCTAGCTAACATTAACACGCCGGACTCCCGTACGCTGATGATTCAGCCGTGGGATAAAACATCGCTTGCAGCTATTGAAAAAGCGATTATGAAATCGGATCTTGGTTTAACGCCAGCTAATGACGGCTCAACGATTCGTATTTCGATTCCGCCGCTTACCGAAGAGCGTCGTACCGATCTTGTTAAAATGACGAAAAGATTCGGTGAAGAAGCGAAGGTTGCTGTTCGCAACATTCGTCGCGATGCGAATGATGATGTGAAAAAACTCGAAAAAACGGATATTTCAGAAGATGAGTCCCGTCGTCATCAAGATGACATTCAAAAGCTGACAGATCGTTTTATCGTTGAAGTTGATAAAGTATTGGTAGCTAAAGAAAAGGAAATTATGGAAGTATAATTTCGCTAAAGCCCCTCCGTTAGGTGGGGTTTGGTTTAAATATAAGGCTCTATTTTTAAAATGCCCTATATATCAACGCGAAACGCAAGCTGCCTTCTATTTGGCAGGCGGCAGTCGTTTACGCTTGTTAAATCCGGGTTGGAGGAACGAAGATGATCAGTCGACTTTGGGCTAAATTTAGCAAATCGTCTCCACGTCCGGCTGCTCCGCCACAATGGAGCAATGTGCCTAAACATATTGCCGTAATTATGGATGGAAACGGGCGTTGGGCCAAAGACCGTGGATTACCGCGAATAGCGGGTCATCATTCCGGGATGAAAGCGGTCAGACGTATTACGATGGCAGCAGACCGGCTCGGCGTTAAATATTTAACGCTTTATGCTTTTTCGACGGAAAACTGGAAAAGGCCTAAAGATGAAGTTGATTTTTTAATGAAGCTTCCTCAGCAATTTTTAGAAATTGAAATAGATGATTTAATGGAGAAAAATGTTCAGGTTCGCGTCATGGGGCACAGGGAGGACCTGCCTTCCTTTACCATTAAAGCGTTGGACGAAGCAATGAGCAAGACCGCAAATAATACGGGACTCGTACTTACTTTTGCGCTAAACTATGGCAGCCGCAAGGAAATGCTGGAAGCGGTCAAGGAGATCGCAGCGGATGTGCAAGAAGGACGGCTCACCTGTGACCAAATAGATGATCATGTGATGAGTTCCCATTTACTGACCCGCGACCTTCCAGATCCTGATCTGCTGATTCGCACAAGCGGAGAATTGCGCTTAAGCAATTTTATGCTCTGGCAGCTTGCCTACAGCGAAATGTGGTTTACGGACGTCTATTGGCCTGAATTTTCGGAGACCCATTTGGAAGAAGCGATTGAGGAGTATGGGCGGCGCGTACGACGATATGGCGGACTATAAGCTTCGATAACGGAGTGTGACCTATACATTGAAACAGCGAATAGTGACGGGAGTAGTAGCAGGCGCATTTTTTATTGCGCTTGCAGTAGCGGGAAGCTGGCTATATGCCGCTTTGCTCGTATTGCTCGCGATGGTAGGCTTTACTGAATATGTCAAGATGAACGGCCAAGCTTGGGCTCATCCGGCTTCATTGCTCGGATACGCGGGTGTGCTGTTTTTTGTGCTACCATGGAACCTGATTGGGGTAGAGACGCCATCCTTCATGTTTGTAACATGGGTGCTTGCATTTCTGCTGCTTGCTTTAACCGTTTTGACCAAAAACAAAACAACAATAGACCATGCGGCACTTATGCTGCTTGGTGCACTGTATGTTGGTGTGGGTTTTGGAGCAATGAATACGGTGAGACAGATGGACGATCATGGCTTGTTTTGGACATTTTTGCTTCTTGGCTGCATATGGTCCTCAGATATTGGCGCCTATTTTGCGGGGAAGGCTTTTGGCAAAAACAAGCTTTGGCCGTCCATTAGTCCAAATAAAACGATTGAGGGGGCGCTTGGAGGCGTTATGCTGTCGCTAGTTGTTGCGGCTATCGGCGCAGTTTTATTCCCCGACTTCATCGTATTTGGCAAAGCGCTTCTTATTGGGCTGCTTGCTGCTGTAGCTGGTCAGTTTGGTGATTTGATTCAATCGGCTTACAAACGAGTACGTGATATAAAAGATACAGGAAATGTATTGCCTGGTCATGGCGGCGTTTTGGATCGTTGCGACAGTTGGATAATCGTATTTCCATTGATCGTGCTCTCCGGACTGCTTCCTTTATAATTTGTAAAACAAGCAATAAGCATATGTCTAAACCGAGTGTCAGAGGAGATTAAGATGAAAAAAATAACGATTCTTGGATCAACAGGCTCCATTGGCACGCAAACGCTGGATGTTATTGCGAACGACCCGGAGCGTTTTCAGGTTGTCGGCTTATCGGCGGGCAGCAATACGGATCTGCTTATCGAGCAGGCAATCCGCTTCAAGCCATCCATCGTTTGCTTGTCAACGAAGGAAGCGGCTGAAGCAGTTGCCTCTTCGCTGCCTGCGGGAACTAGGGTCACTTACGGCGAGCAGGGCTTGATTGAGCTTGCTGAAGGAACAGATGCTGATATCGTCGTTACAGCGCTCGTGGGCAGCAGAGGACTCCCTGCGACGCTTGCAGCAATTGAAGCCGGCAAAACGATTGGCCTTGCGAACAAGGAGACGCTCGTAACGGCGGGGCATATCGTGATGGAGAGGGCCCGGAAAAAGGGTGTGCCGATTATTCCGATCGACAGCGAGCATTCGGCTATTTTTCAATGCTTGAATGGAGAAGACCGCAGATCGCTAAATCAGCTTACGCTGACAGCCTCAGGCGGCTCATTCCGCGATCGCACGCGCGAGCAATTGAAGGGCGTTACTGTGGCGGAAGCGCTGAATCATCCTAACTGGTCTATGGGGGCCAAAATCACAATTGATTCTGCCACAATGGCTAACAAAGGGCTGGAAGTCATTGAAGCCCACTGGCTGTTTGATGTTACATACGATCAAATTCATGTGCTTGTTCATCCGGAGAGTATTATTCACTCTTATGTGGAGTTTACTGACCATAGCGTAATCGCGCAGCTGGGGCTTCCCGATATGCGTGTGCCGATTCAATATGCGCTGACTTATCCGCATCGCTATCCAACGCCTACAGGCCGGCTTGATTTGGCGGCGATTGGCAAGCTTCATTTTCGAGAGATGGACTTTGAACGATATCCGTGCCTGCGTCTTGCCTTCGAATGCGGCAAAGCGGGACAATCAGCCCCTACAGTTTATAATGCGGCGAATGAAGTAGCAGTGGCGCGGTTTCTTGCTGGCGAAATCGAATTTTTGGATATTGAGCGCACGATTGAGGAAGTGCTATCTCGCCATCCTGTAACGGTTGTCGATACGCTGGAAGCTATCGCTGATGTCGACGCCTGGGCGCGTCAAATGGCTGCTACTGTGTAACTTGAACGCTGCTCTTGCGGTTCTCTTGTAACGGGTAGGAGAATAATGATAATCTATGTACAGGCCGTTACGAACAGGAGGCTCTATATGGAGACGATTCAAATTGTTTTATTAACCGTGCTCGTGTTTTTTGTGATCGTGACGATCCATGAATGGGGCCACTATTATTTTGCCAAGCGAGCAGGAATATTGGTCAGGGAGTTTGCCATTGGGTTTGGGCCTAAGCTCCTTTCCATTAAGCGCGGTGAGACGAGATTCACCATTCGCCTTGTCCCGGCAGGTGGCTTCGTCCGCATGGCAGGCGAGGATCCGGAAATTGTAGACGTGGCCTCCGGGCAGACGATTGCAATTAAGCTTAAAGACGATAAGGTAACGAGACTATACCTTGACCGTCTGGATGAGCGAAGCGGCGTCATTCGTGGTGAAGTGACTCAGATAGACCTCGAAAGGGATTTGTTCGTTACGCTCGATATTGAGGGCGAGAAGGAACGTTTTTCCCTGCATCCGCAAGCGTTAATGATTGCCAAAGGCAAAGAAACGCAAATTGCTCCGCTGGACAGACAGTTTGGGAGCAAATCGGTAGCAGCGAGGGCGCGTGCTATTTTTGCAGGTCCGTTTATGAATTTTGTACTGGCGTTTTTATTGTGTGGCGTTTATATTCAACTCGCAGGAACACCGGAAAATTTGCTTGTTGATTCGATTAGCAAGGGGATGCCGGCTGAAAAGGCACAATTGCAAAGCGGAGACATGATTCAAGCGATTAATGGTACGCCGATTGGTACGGATTATGATAAAATGATTGAGATTATTGGCGGCTCGCCTGGCGTACCGATCCAAATGGACATTGTGCGCGGCGGCGTAGCGCAGAAAATAGTGCTGACGCCAGCTCCGGATGACAACGGTGTCGGTAAAGTCGGCATCACTGCTACTTACAAGACGCGAACGGCAACCATTACAGAAACGGTAACGGGTGCGGGTAAGCTGATGAAGCAGATGACCGTTATTATTTTTGAAGGGCTTAAGAAGCTCGTAACGGGTGATTTTAAACTGGATGATTTGGGTGGACCGGTGCGTACAGCAGAGGTGACCAGCCAAATTGCTAAGCAGGGAATTGCTGAATTGACGCGGTGGACCGCCATGCTGAGCTTATATTTGGGGATTTTCAACCTGTTGCCGATTCCAGCGCTGGATGGAAGCAGACTTATTTTTCTCGGGCTGGAGGCGCTGCGCGGCAGACCGATTGACCCGAACCGGGAAAGCATGGTTCATTTCGTCGGCTTTGCGCTCATTATGCTGCTGATGCTGGTAGTAACCTATAACGATATTTTGCGATTGGTGCGAGGGGAGTCTTAATCTTTTATGTCTAAGGATAAAAAATTTGTTTCGGAAATTACGCCGCAAAGCGAGGATTTCTCCAAATGGTATATTGATGTCATCAAAAAAGCCGAGCTTATGGATTATTCGCCCGTGCGCGGATGTATTATTTTTCGCCCGGAAGGTTATGAGCTATGGGAAAATATTCAACGTGATCTGGACCGTCGCTTTAAAGAAACCGGCCATCGCAATGCTTATTTCCCACTGTTTATTCCAGAAAGCTTTTTCCAGAAGGAAAAGGAGCATGTCGAGGGCTTTAATCCTGAGCTTCCTTGGGTAACGGAAGCAGCAGGCGAGAAGCTTGAGGAGCGCCTTGCTATTCGTCCAACCTCGGAGACGATGTTCGGGCATATGTATGCCAAATGGATTCAATCGTACCGCGACCTGCCGCTGCTCATTAACCAATGGGCGAACGTTGTTCGCTGGGAGAAACGGACACTTCCGTTCCTGCGTACAAGCGAATTCCTATGGCAGGAAGGCCATACGGCGCATGAGAATGAAGAGGAAGCTCGTCAGGAAACGATGCAAATGCTGGGCATTTACCGTGACTTTGTTGAGGAGTTTTTGGCGATTCCGGTTGTTGTAGGTCAAAAGACGCCTTCGGAGCGTTTTGCTGGCGCTGTAGATACGTATTCGATTGAAGCGATGATGAAGGATGGCCGTGCTGTACAGGCGGGAACCTCTCATTACTTGGGGACAAAATTTGCCGTAGCGTTTGACATTAAATATTTGGATCGTGAAAATCAGCTGCAATTTGCCCACACGACCTCATGGGGTGTGAGTACCCGCCTTATTGGGGCGATGATTATGGTGCATGGGGACGATCGCGGCCTTGCTTTGCCGCCGAAAGTTGCTCCAACACAGGTCATAATGATTCCAATTGGACCAGCAAAGACACGTGACCAAGTTGCCCACCGAGTAGATGAGCTGTATGCCGAGCTTAAAAAAGCAGGCGTTCGCGTCAAGGTGGATGACCGTTCTGATGTAAGCCCAGGCTGGAAGTTCAATGAATATGAAATGCGCGGCATTCCGCTTCGTCTTGAGCTCGGGCCACGCGATATGGAAAATGGGCAAGTTGTACTCGTATCCCGCATTAGCGGCGAGAAGAAGGTAGTCGAGCAGGCTAATCTTGTCGCTGAAGTAGAGGCGATGCTAGTACAGATCCATAATGAAATGTATGAGAAAGCGAAGCAGTTCCGCGAGGATCATTTTTATTCGGTAAATACACTGGATGAGATGAAGGCATCGCAAGAGGAGCAGCGCGGCTTTGTGCTTGCGGGCTGGTGTGGCTCGGACGCATGCGAGAAGCAGGTTAAGGAAGAGACGGGCGCCACAAGCCGCAACATTCCTTTCGAGCCAGCAGAGAAAAAGAGTACATGCCTCGTTTGTGGCGATGCCGCCGAGCATACGGTCGTTTTCGCTCGCGCTTACTAGAAGGAAGCCGCCCTTGTATAGCAAAAGCACGTTTTCATTCTTAGACTCTAAGCGTGGTTTTCCGGGCAATTAATCTTTCTGTATTTTATTGTTTTGTATTGTGTTTTGATGTGTTATGCTAATTTCAAAGCAATTGCAGGGCAGGGAAATGGAATCAACCATTTCCCTGCTTCTATGAGAAGTGCTGGTTTAGTGAGCGCTTATAAAACGGTTTTTGCAGTGGGGAGAGCGAGGTTAAGGGGGCAAGCGGAGTGAAAGGTTTGAGCTGGAGAAGCGTTAGCGTTCGCTTTTGCCCTTGGAATTGTACCGTTGGGTGGTTTATTCCAACAATTCCAAGGGCAATGGCGATCGTAAGCCAAACCTTTCACGCAGCGACGATCCCCCTTAACCGAGCCGAGCCATCCCATTGCAATACCTTAAATAAGCCAGCGAGCGTTAGGAGTGGATAAATTCATGAGCCAAACCGACAACAAGAGGCAGCGCTTTGAGCTTCTGCTGCAGCAGTCGGAATTACCGCAGGAAATGATACAATCCTTTTTTCAGGATGGTTATATAGATCAGGTTGTCGTCGCTAAAAACAACCGCAAGTGGACGTTTTGCATACGCAAAACGTCTTTGGTTCCTTATAAGGCCTATAGTGGACTATGCCAGGCGGTTAAGCAAAAGTTTGCCCATATTGCCGATACCTCTTTCCAATTTATATACGATGAACAGCTTTCTTCAGAGGAGCTTGCGAGCGAATATTGGCCGCTTTTCAAAGAGTGGGCTCAGCAGGAAATAGCCTCGGTTAACGGTTGGCTGCTCAAAGCAACGATTACGACGGAAGGCGATGTTATTACGCTGCTGATGCTCGATGAAATGGGGCTTGAGCTGGCACGCAAAAAGCGGATGGACGAAGAAATCACTCGATTTTATGAGCAGCAATTTAGCCGAAGCTATAAAGTAAAGCTTGCTGTTGGCGAAGCTAAAGCAGAGGTTTACGAGGAGTTTGAGCAGCGGCGGGTAGCCGAGGAACGAGAGGTCATTCAGCAAATTATGGCCAGCGCGGCAGCCGAGGAATTGGGCGATGACGGCGAGCCGCCAGCAAAGCTAGCGGTTGGATATGACATTCGCGAAGAACCGGTTCCACTTATGAACATTCGGGAGGAAGAGAAGAAAATAACGGTGCAAGGCGCCGTTTTTGGATTAGAAAAGAAGGAGCTGCGAAACGGAAGCACGCTCTTTACCTTCAACCTGACCGATTTCTCAGATTCCTTGTCTCTAAAAATGTTCGCCAAAACAAAAGAGGATGTCAAAGTGCTGGATCTATTGTCCAACGGCAAATGGGTGAAGGCAAGGGGCAGAGTTGAATACGATCGTTTTATGCAGGAGCCTGAGCTTGTCATGATGCCGAATGATTTGCACGAGGTTCATGCGCCAGCGGAGCGTAAAGACAACGCGGAGCAGAAGCGGGTAGAGTTCCATCTCCATACGACGATGAGCGCGATGGATGCGGTAGCTCCCATTGACGCTTATGTAAAGATGGCAGCCAAATGGGGACATACAGCAATGGCGGTTACGGATCACAGCAATGTGCAATGTTACCCGGAAGCGGCGAAAGCAGCGAAAAAGAACGGTATTCAGCTATTGTTCGGCCTGGAGGCTAATGTAGTAAATGACGCGGTTCCGATGGTGCTTAATCCGCGGGAGCAGCCGCTTGCTGGCTCCGAATATATCGTTTTCGATATTGAGACAACTGGACTTTCCGTCATTAACAACAAAATTATTGAGCTTGCCGGCGTGAAAATGAAGGATGGGAAAGAAATAGCGACGTTTGCTACCTTTATTAATCCTCATGAGAAAATTCCTTATCATATTCAGCAATTGACGAATATTAACGATGAAATGGTACAGGATGCGCCGGAGCTTGAGCCGAAGCTGCGCGAATTTATTGAATTTATTGGGGACACTGTACTCGTGGCTCACAATGCCCGCTTTGATATTGGGTTTTTGCAGGCCAACTGCAAATCGCTAGGACTGCCGGAAATTAAAAATCCGGTCCTCGATACGTTGGAGCTGGCGAGATTTTTGCATCCAAGCTTGAAAAACCATCGTCTCAATACACTGTCGGCTAAGTACAAAATCAGTCTGGAAAACCATCACCGGGCAATTGATGATTCCATTGCCTTGGGAGGCGTATTGTTCGGCTTGATTGGCGATGCGGCAGAACGAAATGTAACAGGCCTTCATCAATTAAATGATTATGTCGGTATCGACTTATCGAACAGCCGTCCGTTTCACTGCTGTATTTATGCACTGAACGCGGTCGGCAAGAAAAATTTATATAAGCTCGTTTCGCTTTCCCATACGGAGCATTTTAAACGGGTAGCAAGCATCCCGAGGACGAAGCTGGTGGAGCTGAGAGAAGGACTGCTCGTCATATCCGGCTGTGAGAAAGGCGAGTTTTACGAAACGGTGCTGAATAAGTCCTATGAGGAAGCTGTAGAGGTCGCACGATTTTATGATGTGCTGGAAATTCAGCCGATTGATTTTTACATGCATTTGGTGGAAAAAGGGCTCGTCGGCAGCCGTGCTGAAATTGAGCAAGCACACCGCCGTGTGTGCCAAATTGGGGATGAGCTGGGTAAGCCAGTGATAGCGACAGGCAATGTCCACTATTTGCATCCAAGGGATAAGCTGTTCCGTGACATTGCCATTCATGGCATAACGGGCTTTAGTCCGCTGAAGGACATGCGCAAGCCGGATGCCCATTTCCGGACAACCGATGAAATGCTTAAGGAATTTGCATTTCTTGGAGACGCGCGGGCGTATGAGGTTGTTGTGACCAATACGGTGCAGCTCGCAGAGCGCTTTGAACCGTTTGACCTGTTTCCGCCAGAGCTGTTTACGCCGATTATGGAGGGAGCGGAGGAGGAAATCCGCACCACCTGCTACAATACTGCAAAAGGATTTTATGGCGAGGATTTGCCGCAAGTCGTTATAGACCGTCTGGAGAAAGAGCTCGTCCCGATTATTAAATTCGGATTTGCCGCGAACTATTTAATTTCTGAGCGTTTGGTGAAAAAATCGAATGAGGACGGCTATTTGGTCGGCTCCAGGGGCTCGGTTGGCTCCTCCGTCGTAGCTACGTTTCTCGGCATATCCGAGGTTAACCCGCTGCCAGCGCATTATATGTGCAAAAATCCAGCGTGCAAGCATAGCGAGTGGTTTCTCGATGGCAGCATACCAAGCGGTTTTGACCTTCCCGACAAAGCTTGTCCAAAGTGCGGAGAGCAGCTAAAGGGCGAGGGGCAGGACATTCCGTTCGAAACGTTCCTTGGCTTCAAAGGCGATAAAGTTCCCGATATCGATCTTAACTTCTCTGGCGAATACCAGCCGACAGCTCATAATTACACGAAGATCATGTTCGGGGAAAAGGCGGTATTCCGGGCCGGAACGATTGGAACGGTAGCAGAGAAAACGGGGTTTGGCTTTGCCAAAAAATACGAAGAAGCGAACGGGAAAAAATGGCGCGGAGCCGAGCTGTCCAGGCTGGCAGCAGGCGTAACGGGCGTCAAGCGCAGCACTGGTCAGCATCCGGGCGGCATCGTTGTCGTGCCGGATTATATCGAGGTAGAGGATGTAACGCCTGTCCAATATCCGGCTGATGACGTAAATGCAGAATGGAAGACGACTCATTTTGACTATCATGCCTTTGAGACGAATTTGCTCAAGCTCGATATACTCGGACACGATGATCCGACGATGATGCGGATGCTACAGGATTTGACTGGGGTTGATCCAACAACGATTCCAATGAACGATCCTAAAGTCATGAGCATGTTTAATTCGACTAAAGCGCTTGGCGTTTCTCCAGAGCAAATTCGGACACCGGTGGCCACGTATGGAGTTCCAGAGATGGGAACGAAATTCGTTCGGCAAATGCTTCAGGAGACGCAGCCGTCTTCTTTTGCCGATTTGCTGCAAATTTCCGGCTTGTCGCACGGAACGGGCGTTTGGCTTGGCAATGCGCAGGAGCTCATTAAGAAGGGAACCTGCAACATCAAAACCGTTATCGGCTGCCGGGATGATATAATGCTTTATTTAATATACAAGGCGGGCATGGATGCGGGGCTGGCCTTTAAAATTACCGAGAGCGTGCGTAAGGGCAAAGGGCTTTCGGATGAATGGATTGAAGAAATGAAACGCTGCAAGGTGCCGCAGTGGTATATTGACTCCTGTCTGCGCATCGAGTATATGTTTCCGAAGGCGCATGCGGCGGCCTATGTTATTTCGGCAGTGCGCACCGCTTACTTCAAGCTGTATTATCCAATTGCTTATTATGCGACCTACTTTACCGTTCGTGCCGAGGATTTTGATCTCGAAATATTGTGCCAAGGCTATGATGCGATCAAACGCAAGCTGATTGAAATTGAAGAAAAAGGCTTTGCTGCGCTGCCTAAGGAGAAGGCGAGCATCTCGCTGCTCGAGATGGCGCTTGAGATGACAGCTCGCGGCTTTTCTTTTAAACCGATTGATTTGTACCGTTCCGATGCGACAAAATTCCAGGTTGATGGCGATTCGCTCGTGCCTCCGTTTGCGGCGATTCCGGGTATTGGCGAAAATGCAGCACGCAATATAGCGGCTTCCCGCAACGATGGCGAGTACTTGTCAATTGAGGATTTCCAGCAAAGGTCGAAGGCAAGTAAAACGATTATTGAGGTGCTTGGCGGGATGGGCTGCTTCCGCGGATTGCCGGAATCCAACCAATTGTCGCTGTTCTAAAACGTGGTAAATCGGCATTTGTGCAGCCTTTCAACTTGAAAAGTTTTCTTGTCACTACTTATGCGGTTATGTTATAATTTTCGTGGCAATGATGTTGATAAGCGTTTGATGCAGAAGAGTGGGGAAACCCACTCTTTACGTTTTGTTTTCGGGTCTTTAAGGGTCTGAAAGGCCAAATCAATCGTTTGGACCGAACGGGAGGTAGCAGCAATTTGAGCATTTCCAAAATCAAAACCGTCGTAGAAGAAATGGTTACACCGTTTCTAAGCGAAAATGGATTTGAACTTGTTGATATTGAGTACGTCAAGGAAGGAAGCAACTTCTTCCTCCGGGTTTCAGTAGACAAGGAAGGCGGCATTGATATTGACGAATGCGGCCGTATTAGCGAATTTTTAAGTGAACAGTTGGACAAGAACGATCCGGTAACGGATGCTTATTTTCTTGAAGTGTCGTCGCCTGGCGCCGAAAGGCCGCTTAAGAAAGCCGAAGATGTGCGCAAAGCCGTCGGCAAGCACGTATACATTACAACCTATGAGCCGATAAACGCATCCAAGGAATTTGAAGGCGACCTCATTTCGTTCGATGGAGAAGAGCTTGTAGTCAAAGTCGGCAAGAAAGAGCATGCCATTCCTTATGCTAAAGTGGCGGGAGCACGCCTCGCTATCGTTTTCTAAAATATAGGAAAGTATTTCATTTTGTTATTCTTTCTCTATATTTCTCGGAATGAGACGTGCCGCACCGCCAAGGGACGGCTTTCGGTCGTTTCATCTTGAACAACGTTTGTTATTATTGAAGGGGGGACCAGAGTTCCAATGAGCATGGATTTTATTGAAGCATTATCGGAAATAGAGCGGGATAAAGGGATAGCCAAAGAAGTGCTGATTGATGCGATCGAAGCAGCGCTGATTTCAAGCTACAAGCGGAACTTTAACGCTGCACAAAATGTGCGTGTCGATATTAACCGCTATACGGGTGTTATTAAAGTATATGCCCGCAAGACGGTGACGGACGAAGTGCTTGATCCCCGTTTGGAGATTACAGTAGAAGCGGCGCGTGAGGTGAATCCGCATTACCAGTTGGATGATGTGGCAGATATTGAAGTGACGCCTCGTGATTTTGGCCGTATTGCAGCACAAACCGCGAAGCAGGTCGTTACGCAGCGCATTCGCGAGGCAGAGCGTGGCCTGATCTACAATGCCTTTATCGACAAAGAAGAGGATATTGTGAATGGTATCGTGCAGCGTCAGGACGTTCGCAACCTGTTTATTGATTTGGGTAAAGTAGAAGCAGTTATGCCGCTTACAGAGCTTATGCCAACTGATAAATTCAAGCATGGCGACCGAGTGAAATCGTATATTACGAAAGTGGAAAATACGACTAAAGGTCCGCAAATCATTTTGTCCCGTACGCATCCAGGTCTGCTTAAGCGTTTATTTGAGCTAGAGGTTCCGGAAATTTACGATGGAGTCGTTGAGATTCGCTCGGTTGCGCGCGAAGCAGGCTTCCGTTCGAAAATTGCCGTTTTCTCTCGCAATGACGAGGTTGACGCTGTAGGCTCATGCGTAGGTCCGAAGGGATTGCGTGTACAGACAATTGTTGGCGAGCTGAAGGGCGAGAAGATTGATATCGTTTGCTGGTCTGAAAATGTAGAGGAATACGTTGCGAACGCGCTTAGCCCATCTAAAGTGCTTGAAGTTATCGTTTTCGAGCAGGAAAAAATGGCTCGCGTCATCGTGCCGGATTACCAGCTTTCGCTTGCAATCGGGATTAAAGGGCAAAACGCTCGTCTAGCGGCGAAGCTGACTGGCTGGAAAATCGACATTAAGAGTGAATCGCAAGCTGAGCAGGAGTACGGTCGTCCGAAAACGATGACGGCAGTTATGCCGCAAGATTCGGTTTCCATTGATCTGGCTTAACTAATACATCGGCTGCGTTCATCAACGGGTAAAGGGGGGTGTGCGATGAGACCGAGAAAAGTACCGCTGCGCAAATGCGTAGCCTGTCAGGAAATGAAACCGAAGAAAGAGCTTATTCGGGTCGTTAGAACGCCTGATGAGGAAATTCTAATTGATCTTACTGGCAAAAAAGCTGGTCGGGGCGCCTATTTGTGTGGGAAAGTCAGCTGCTTTAAGCTGGCCAAAAAGACGAAAGCACTGGATCGAGCTTTGAAGCAACCTGTTGGCGTAGCCATTTACGACCAGCTTGAACAGGATTTCATTGCGGTAGAGGAAGAGTTTCTGGCAGAAAAGGAGCGGGTAAGCGATGAAGATGCATAAAGGCTTGTCCTCGCTCGGCATGGCCATGCGGGCTGGAAAATTGGTTACTGGCGATGAAATTGTGCTCAAGGCGGTACGTAAGGGAGAGGTGCATCTCGTTATTATTGCGGGTGACGCATCTCCAAATACGAAAAAAAAGTTTCAAGATAAATGTAGCACCTATGGGGTAGAGCTCGCCGAAGCGTTCGACCGCAATCAACTTGGAAAAGCTATAGGAAAGCTCGACCGAGTCGTACTGGCGGTAACTGACGCAAAGTTCGGAAAAATGATTGCGGGTCATCTGAATCAAAATTCGGAGGTGGATCATATTGAACAAACCACAGGACAGCAAGGACAATAAAGATAAGCTTCGTGTATACGAATATGCGAAATCCCTCAGTATGAGCAGTAAAGAAATTATAACGATTCTTAAACGGCTGGATATGCCCGTAAACAACCATATGAGTGTGATGGAAAACGAAATGGTTAATAAAGTGGAAGGCTTCTTCCGCGATATAAAAGCTAACGCAGCTGCGAAGCGGGCGAAAGAATCCAGCGGGGCAACTGTATCTTCTACATCGCAGGCGCCATCGAAGCCGGCTCAGCCGAAGCAGCAACCAGCACCACAGCAAGAAGCCATTAAACCGGAGCTCGAAGCTTCCGGATTAAACAATAAAAAAATTATGCAAGATAGACAGGAGCCTATGAATTCTATTAAAACGACATCGCAAAACAACCAACAGCAACGTCCGTCCCAATCGTCCCCAAGCAGCAACAGATCTGCAGCGCCTAGCGGCAGCCGTCCAGCACAGGGCTCAGGCCCATCGCAAGGCGGTAACCGTTCTGGCCAAGGCGGCCCATCGCAAAATAGCCGTCCTAACCAAGGATCAGGTCAAGGCAACCGTCCAAGCAGTGGCGGCCCATCGCGTCCAGCAGCTTCACAAGGAGCTAGTCGTCCATCTGGAACGGGTCCGTCCCGTCCGGCAGGCGATGCTTCGAGAAGCACAAGCGGCAATTCGAATAACAAGCCTGGTGCAAGAAAACCAGGTGCAAATCAAGGGCAAAAACGGTTTGAAGATGGCAGACCAGGCGGTTTTGGCCGCAACAATAACAATAATCGCGGTGGCAGAGGACGCAATCAGCGTAATCAGCCGCAAGTATTCCGTGAGAAAATCGACAATACGCCTAAGAAAATCATCGTACGCGGTACGTTGACTGTTGGCGAATTGGCGAAATTGCTCCATAAAGATGCTTCAGAAGTAATTAAAAAGCTGATCGTTCTTGGCGTAATGGCTACCATTAACCAAGAGATCGACATGGATGCAATCCTTCTGCTTGCTGGTGAATATGGCGTAGAAGTAGAAGTGAAAATTCCGGTTGAAGAAGATACGTTCGAAACGTTAGAAGAAACGGATGAGGAAGCTGATTTGTTGCCACGCCCTCCGGTTGTAACGATTATGGGTCACGTTGACCATGGTAAAACAACCTTGCTCGATGCCATTCGCAAAACGAATGTAACGGGCGGAGAAGCTGGCGGTATTACTCAGCACATCGGTGCTTACCAGATCGAAGCCAACCACAAAAAGATTACATTCCTGGATACGCCTGGTCACGAAGCGTTTACGCTTATGCGTGCCCGTGGAGCACAAGTAACAGATATTACAATTATCGTAGTTGCAGCCGATGACGGCGTTATGCCGCAAACGGTAGAGGCAGTCAACCATGCGAAGGCTGCTGGCGTTCCAATTATCGTTGCGGTTAACAAAATTGATAAGCCAGATGCTGATGCAGATAAAATCAAGCAAGCTTTGACCGAGTATGAGCTGGTTCCGGAAGAGTGGGGCGGAGACACGATCTTCGTTAACGTTTCAGCAAAGCAGCGCATTGGTCTGGAAGAACTGCTCGATATGATTTTGCTTGTAGCTGAAGTCAATGATTTCAAAGCTAACCCTGACAAGCGTGCACGCGGTACAGTCATTGAGGCTGAGCTGGATAAAGGTAAAGGCGCGGTTGCACGTGTTCTCGTACAGCATGGTACGCTCAAAATTGGAGATGCTTTCGTTGCGGGCAACTGCTTCGGCCGTATCCGTGCCATGGTTAATGACAAGGGGCGTCGCTTAAAAGAAGCTGGACCTTCGACACCAGTCGAAATTACTGGTTTGACTGAGGTTCCACTTGCTGGCGATCCGTTTATGGTGTTTGAAGACGAGCGTAAAGCGAGAGCAATTGCTGATCGCCGCGCAATTAAGCATCGTCAAACCGAGCTTGGCGCTAACTCACGCGTAACGCTTGACGATTTGTTTAAGCACATTAAAGATGGAGAGATCAAGGATCTCAACGTTATTATTAAATCCGACGTTCAAGGCTCGGCAGAGGCGCTTAAAGGCTCGCTCGCAAAAATTGACATCGAAGGCGTGCGTGTCAAAATCATTCATAGCGGTGTAGGTGCGATTACAGAATCGGATATTAACCTTGCTTCAGCTTCGAATGCAATCGTTGTCGGCTTTAACGTTCGTCCTGAGCCGCAGGCTGATCTGGCTGCGCAGCAGGAGAAAGTTGATGTTCGTATGCACCGCGTTATTTATAACGTAATTGAAGAGATCGAACAAGCGATGAAAGGGATGCTTGATCCAATCTTCAAAGAGGTCATTATCGGCCATGCTGAAGTCCGTAATGTATTTAAAGTAAGCAAAGTCGGAGCAATCGCGGGCTCCATGATTACTTCCGGTAAAATTACTCGTTCTTCTGAGGCGCGGATCGTACGCGGCGGTATCGTTGTATTCGAAGGTAAAATTGATACGCTCAAGCGCTTCAAGGATGATGTCAAGGAAGTTGCTCAAGGCTACGAGTGCGGAATTACGCTTGAGCGGTTTAGCGACTTCAAAGAAGGGGATATTATTGAAGCCTTCGTAATGGAGTCAGTAGAGAGGTGAATAAAGCATGGCTAAAATTCGTGTAGGTCGGGTAGGCGAGCAGATTAAAAAAGAGCTCAGCCAAATTATCCAGACAGAAATTAAAGATCCACGCGTCGGTTTTATTACAGTGACGGGCGTAGAAACGAGTAATGATTTGTCCCAAGCCAAAGTATATTTGAGCGTGCTGGGCAGCGAAGAGCAAAAGGAAGAAACACTCAAAGCAATCGGCCGTGCAACAGGCTTTATCCGTTCTGAGCTTGGCAAGCGGATGCGTTTGCGCCATACGCCAGTGCTGATCTTCAAATTCGACAGCAGCATTGAGTATGGAAGCCGGATTGAAGGTATCCTCGAGGAAATTAACGGGGAGAACAAACGATCATGACAGCTGCTGCGTCCTATTTGCAGCAGTTGGATGATGCACTTGCTTTTATGCGCGGTGGGGACGACTTTCTGGTCGTCTCCCACGTGCAGCCCGATGGCGATGCCATTAGTTCGACGGTTGTCGTCGGTTGGCTGCTGGAGAAGCTTGGGAAAAAATCTACGTTGATTAACGAAAGTGAGCTGCCTTCAAGGCTTGCTCATTTGCGTTCATTCGATACGATTATTCATTATGCAAAAGCCCAGCCAACACAATCGTATACTCGTGTTATTGCGGTCGATTGCGCTGATTATCGCCGGATGGGCAAAGTGGAGAGCTTGTTTGCTCCGGGAGTGGAGCTGCTCAATATTGATCATCATCCAACTAATGACGGCTTTGGTACGGTTCAATTGATTCGTCCGAATGCAGCAGCTACGGTTGAAATTTTATATGATTTAATCGAACGTGCGGGCATTTCCTTTGATTTGGAATGTGCGACGGCTATATATACCGGGCTTATTACAGATACTGGCGGATTTCGCTACTCCAATACGACACCACATGTAATGAATATTGCTTCCCGCATGCTGGCGATTGGTGTACCGGGTCACAAATTGGCCGATCTGCTGCTCGAAAAAATGTCGATGTCCAAGCTCAAGCTTCTGCAGCGTTGCCTTAGCAGACTTACGTTTAGCGACAATCAGCAAATTGGCTGGCTATATGTCAATAAGGATGATTTTGCTGAGACAGGTGCGATATCGGAAGATATGGAGGGCATCGTCAATTATGCACTGAACATTGACGGTGTAGAAGTCGGCATTATGTTTAAAGAGACGGAAGATGGCGGAGTGAAAGCCAGCTTGAGATCAGCAGGGACGGCGGATGTTGCTGCGATTGCCCAATCTTTTGGCGGTGGCGGACATGTCCGTGCTGCTGGCTGTCGTATTGATGCGCCGCTTCAAGAAGCAATCACCCAGTTGGTCGATGCGGTCAGAAAGGCGTTGAGCTAACAGATGGACGGTATTATCGCAGTATGGAAGCCTGCCGGCTGGACCTCGCATGATGTTGTAGCCAAGGTGAGAAGACTGCTGAAGATGAAGCGTATCGGCCATACGGGAACGCTAGACCCTATGGTGACAGGTGTTTTGCCGCTATGTCTTGGCCGAGCTACTCGTGTAGTCGAATATGTGCAGGAGCGCCCCAAGGCGTATGAAGCGGTTATCCAGCTGGGCCTTGCAACGGATACAGAGGATTTGACAGGTACAGTCACGGAGCAGCAAACAGGTGTGCAGGTAACGCGTGAAGATATTATTCGCGTGCTGCGCCGTTTCGTGGGCGAAATTGAGCAAGTTCCTCCGATGTTCTCCGCTGTAAAGGTAGACGGAAAACGTTTATATGAATTGGCGCGTGAAGGCAAGACAGTAGAGCGCAAAGCGCGGAAAGTAACGATTCATCAAATTGAGCTGCTTGACCTAGAGCTTGATTTGGAATTTCCACGCTTCTCGTTTTCTGTTGTTTGTTCAAAAGGGACGTATATTCGCACGTTATGTGTAGATGTCGGTCATGCGCTAGGAGTTCCAGCAGCGATGGCAGAGCTTACCCGGACGATGTCTGGCGGTTTTACGAAGGAGCAATGTGTAAGTCTGGAGCAGATTGAAGCTCTTGGCACGGAGGGTATAGCGCCGTTTATATTGCCTGCTGAGCTGGGTATCCAGCATTTGCCAAGGATTCAGGTCGATGCTCGTTTGACTTCGCTTGCTCTTAAAGGACAGAAGCTTCCGCTTCGCTTGCTTAACGAGGAACCTGAAGCAGGGAAGCCAGTACGTCTTTTTGGTGAAAATGATTTGTTTATTGGTATTTTTGAGGCCGATCATGCTTTAGCGGTACTCACGCCTATCAAGGTGTTCTCGTAACCTAACGTATACTTGGTTATCGGAAAGTCATATAGGAATTGCAGGTGCATCAGCGTTGGAAATGATCTCATTGGAATATCCGGTAATTGAGCTGCCAAAACAGCTGCGAAATAAATCGCTTTCTATTGCAATTGGACATTTTGACGGAGTACATCGCGGCCACCGCAATGTGATTGAGCAAGTTGTTGCTGCAGCCAAGAGAACCGGAGGATTGTCGGCGGTTATGACGTTTAACCCGCATCCGAAGGAAGTGCTTGGCCGTGGCGATCAATATTACAACTGCTTGACGCCGCTTGCTGTCAAACAGTCGCTATTTGCTGAATTAGGTGTCGATTTGGTGCTAGTCGTCAAATTTGATCATGATTTTGCAGCGATTATGCCGGAGCAGTTTGTTGACGAGGTACTTCGCCGATTAGGAGCTACACAAATTGTAGTTGGTTTTGATTTTAATTTTGGCTACAAGGGCCAAGGAAATGCCGCCGCAATGAAGGCGTTATGCGAGCCGGACATTCAGGTCGAAATTGTTGAGCCGCTATACGATAATGGCTTAAAGGTGAGCAGCACATATATTCGACAGGCGCTTGGCGACGGTGATATAGAGCTTGCGACAAAGCTGCTCGGGCGTCCCTTTGAGATAGCAGGAACGGTTGTGCACGGTGACGGCAGAGGCAGCAGCATTGGCTTCCCGACGGCTAATGTGGATGTTTCCTTGCCTTATGTCATGCCGCGCCTCGGCGTTTTTGGCATTTCAGCGGTCGTACTCGGCAAGTCGTATTATGGCGTATTAAATCATGGGATGAAACCGACCTTTAATAAAGAAGATATTCGTCCGGTGCTGGAAGCCCATTTATTCGACTTTCATCAAGTTATTTATGATGAGCCCATTAAACTGCAATTTCATACTTTTATCCGTCCTGAGCAGCGTTTTAGCAGTGTAGATGAGCTTATCCGGCAAATCCATGCGGATGCTGAGCAAGCGAAGCGTCAGTTTGGTGTGGAATAGCTGCCTAATGGCATTTACTTTTACTATAGGCTTGTGATATACTAAAACACGTTGCGATTCTACTTTTTTGTCAGAATACGCAGCTGCAATTGGAACCTTAGCTTGGATGTCCGCTCTCACCGACGGCGCCTGGGCTAATGGCGATTATTGAATATAAGTTCAAGGAGGTGACTTTAGGATGGCAATTACACAAGAGCGTAAACAAGAATTGATTGATACGCACAAAACGCATGCGAGCGATACGGGTTCACCGGAGGTTCAAGTAGCTATCCTAACGGAAAACATCGTTAACTTGACGCAACATTTTCGGGAGCACAAGAAAGACCACCACTCCCGTCGTGGTTTGCTCAAGATGGTAGGTCAACGTCGTAAGCTGTTGAGATACCTTAAAAACAAAGATGTTAACCGTTATAGCGCATTGATCGAAAAACTCGGCCTTCGCCGCTAAAACATGTTTCATGAGAAGCAACCTGGTTGTTTTGCTGTCCGGCATTACGGACTTGGCAAAATCGGGTTGCTTTTTGTAATATGCGAGAGTTAAGCAGGATATAGAGGTCTTGCTGGCGAATGTTATGTTTGTCAATCGTTAAAATTATATTTGAAACATAGGAGGGATACGTTTGCAACAGGTTGAAATGATTTTGGGTGGACGCAAGCTTGTTCTGGAAACAGGCAGACTTGCGAAGCAAGCGAATGCTGCTGTAACCGTACGTTATGGCGACACCGTTGTACTCTGTACAGTGACCGCTTCCAAAGGGCCAAAAGATTTAGATTTTTTCCCGCTTACGGTGAACTATGAAGAGCGTCTGTATGCAGTTGGTAAAATCCCTGGTGGATTTATTAAACGTGAAGGACGTCCGAGTGAGAAAGCGATTTTGTCAAGCCGTCTGACGGACCGTCCAATTCGTCCATTGTTCCCTGAGGGCTTCCGTAATGATGTTCAAATCGCGAACATCGTAATGAGTGTGGATCAGGATTGCTCGCCTGAAATGGCGGCAATGATTGGTACCTCCGCAGCACTGGCGATTTCTGATGTTCCATTTAACGGACCAATCGGCGGCGTGAGCGTCGGTCGTGTTGACGGCGAATTCGTAATTATTCCAACCGTTGAGCAAGAGCAGAAAAGCGATGTTTTCGTTGTCGTTGCTGGTACGAAAGATGCCATCATGATGGTGGAAGCAGAAGCAAATGAAGTTCCTGAGGACGTTATGCTGGAAGCGATTATGTTCGGGCATGATGAAATTAAGAAAATCGTTGCTACAATTGAGCAATTGCAGGCAGTTGCCAGCAAAGAAAAAATGGAAGTTACGCTTCATGCAGTCAACGAAGAAGTAAATGCTGCTGTACGCGCATTTGCATCTGCTCGTTTGGTTGAAGCGATTCGCATTCCCGAGAAGCATGAGCGTCAAGATGCTATTGATGCGGTTAATGCGGACACGGTTGCACATTTCGATGAAGTATATGCAGAGACGCCTGAGCTGCTTGGCGATGTCAAAGAAGTGCTTTATGATATCGTTAAAGAAGAAGTTCGTCGCCTGATTACACATGAGAAAATTCGTCCTGATGGCCGTGCGCCAGAAGAAATTCGTCCAATCGAATGTGATGTGGCGATATTGCCGCGTACACACGGATCTGGACTGTTTACACGTGGACAAACGCAAGCACTCAGCATTTGTACGCTTGGACCGCTTGGCGATGTGCAAATTCTTGATGGCATCAGCCCGGAAGAAACGAAACGTTTTATGCATCACTATAATTTCCCGCCATTCAGCGTAGGTGAAGCAAGACCGCTTCGTCCTCCAGGTCGTCGTGAAATTGGGCATGGTGCACTCGGCGAGCGCGCTTTGTCGAAGGTTATTCCGTCTGAGGCTGATTTCCCGTATACGATTCGTCTTGTATCCGAGGTGCTTGAATCGAATGGATCAACTTCGCAAGCTAGTATTTGTGCAAGCACACTTGCTATGCTGGACGCTGGCGTTCCGATTAAAGCTCCGGTTGCAGGTATCGCGATGGGTCTAATTAAAGATGGTGAGCATTTCTCCATTTTGTCTGACATTCAAGGGATGGAAGATCATCTCGGCGATATGGACTTTAAAGTTGCGGGTACAGCTGAGGGTGTAACGGCTATTCAAATGGATATCAAAATTGACGGTATTGATCGTTCGATTTTGGAGCAGGCGCTTGAGCAAGCACGTGAAGGACGCATGCATATTCTAGGTAAAATGACGGAGATTATATCGGTTGCTCGTCCAAATCTTTCTAAATATGCGCCTAAAATTCTCACGCTTCGCATTAATCCGGACAAAATCCGTGATGTTATCGGCTCTGGCGGTAAAATCATCAATAAGATTATTGAAGAAACTGGCGTGAAAATTGATATCGAGCAAGACGGCATGGTTTATATTGCTTCTTCTAATGAAGAGATGAACCAAAAAGCCAAAGCGATCATCGAAGGCATTGTGAAGGAAGTTGTAATTGGCGAAATTTATTTAGGTACGGTTAAGCGAATCGAGAAGTTCGGCGCATTCGTTGAAATTTTACCGAACAAAGACGGTTTAGTGCACATTTCCCAGCTTGCGAACGAGCGTGTCGCTAAAGTGGAAGATGTCATAGCGATCGGCGACCAAATTACAGTTAAAGTAACGGAAATTGATCAGCAGGGTCGCATTAACTTGTCCCGTAAAGCTGTATTGACGCCAACTGTACCAGCACAATAACGGCTGCAACGTTACAAGGCAGGGGCACCGTAAGGTGCTTTCTCAAAATATTAGCGTGCAGAGGTTTTCTCTTGTTTGGTAGGAGTCTATTTCTGCGTCAAACGGATTGTTGCCGCAAAAAAACGGCAACCCCGTTTATACTTTTTTTATAAACGAAGCAAAGAGCCAGATTCCATCTGTCTCTTTTTATTTTGCTGTCAAAAATTCCTTCTCAATAAAAGTTGGCCCATTTCTCTCTAACATAATCTCGTCCTATAATTCATACATATGGAGCAATGAGGGACGAGGTGAATGAAGGTGCTGAGAAAAATAGGAGCAGCCATAGGCTGCATGCTGATTATGGTCGTATTCATTCGCGCGAATGCGGGAGGGACTGCTGATTATATCAGCGCAATTAAACGGGAAAGCGGCATAACGACGCAGACGGATGAGTCGATTCTAGATGATAATAAAGCGAAGCTTCGTGCTGCTGTCACAGCAGAAGCAGCGAGCCGCTCCATTAAGCCGGTCGATGCCCGTATTGACCGCGTATGGAAGGCAATTCCCGGTTATAATGGGCTGGAGGTAGACGTAGAGAGCACGGTCGAGAAGACGATAGCGTCGGGTTCAATCTCGCCGATTTTATATGTGTACAGGGAGACGGCCCCGCGCATTAAGCTAACAGATTTAGGCCCGCATCCGGTTTACAAAGGCAATCCAAACAAAAAAATGATTTCGCTAATGATCAATGTTGCTTGGGGCAATGAATACATAACGCCGATCCTTCAAACCTTGAACAAGGAAGAGGTAAAGGCGACTTTTTTTCTCGATGGCTCGTGGCTAAAGAAATATCCGGAAATCGCCAAGCAGATTCAGGCGGAGGGGCATGAAATGTCCAATCATGCGTATACGCATCCGAAGATGAGCGAGCTCAGCCGAAATGCTGCCTATTTGCAAATTTCCCGCACGGAGGAGCTGCTCAAGTCAACGCTTGGCGTGACGAATAAATGGTTTGCCCCGCCTTCGGGCGATTTTAACCAAATGACGGTGCAGGTGGCGGCGGAGCAGAGGCTTCGCACGGTGTTATGGACGATAGATACTGTCGATTGGACGAAGCCGACAGCAGACTGGATCATTCGGCGAATTTCATCGCGGCTGGAGCCAGGCGCACTTATTCTGATGCATCCAACAGCGTCCTCGCGCGATGCTTTAACCGGAATGATTCGTGAAATCAAACGTCAAGGCTATGTGCTTGGCACCGTGAGCGAGACACTGTCGGAGGCGCGGATTCCCGTTGATGTTGAGCAGCAACCATAATTTTGATATAGTGTTTACATTCATGCTTACAGGAGGACCCTTCGTGAAAAAATATACGCTTAGCAACGGTTTAAGAGTCGTAGTCGAATATATTCCCACCTGCCGCTCGGTTTCATTTGGCATTTGGGTCAAAACAGGCTCCCGGAATGAGACGCCTGAAAATAACGGGATCTCGCATTTTATCGAACATATGCTTTTCAAAGGGACTGATCAGCGCAGTGCCAAAGACATAGCCGACCTGTTCGATGGAATTGGGGGCAATGTCAATGCGTTTACCTCCAAAGAGTATACCTGCTATTATGCCAAGGTGCTCGATGAGCATTTGCCGCTGGCTGTAGATGCGCTTTCGGATATGTTTTTCAATTCCAAGCTGGATGAGGCGGATTTGGCAAAAGAGCGCAATGTTATTTTGGAAGAAATTTCGATGTATGAGGACACGCCAGATGACAAGGTGCATGATGAAGCATCGCGTGCCGCATATGGCGATCACCCCCTCGCTTATTCGATTTTGGGCCTAGAGGAGCGTCTTGCTGAAATGACGCCTGATACACTGCGCGCTTATATGAACGATTATTATACGATTGACAACACCGTTGTCAGTGTCGCAGGTAATGTGGAAGAAGGCAAGCTGCTGGAGCTGCTGGAGCAGCATTTTGGCAAGTTTGATCGAAAAGGTATGCCTCAGCTAGTGAAGGCGCCTGAATTCCGTGGAGACTATATTTTCTATAAGAAGAAAACTGAGCAAAACCATCTTTGCCTGTCCTTTCAGGGCTGTTCGATTTCGGATGAGAAGCTGTATGCGATGGTGCTGCTCAACAATGCGCTGGGCGGCGGCATGAGCTCGCGTCTGTTCCAAGAAATCCGTGAAAAGCGCGGTCTCGCCTATTCGGTTTATTCTTATCACTCCTCTTATGCGGACAGCGGCTTGTTCACCCTATATGCAGGTACAGCGCCGAAGCAAACGAAGGAAGTGCTCGATTTGACGATGGAGCAGCTTGAGGAGCTTGCTTCCAGGGGGCTTGAGGATGCGGAGCTTCATCGGGGCAAAGAGCAGCTTAAGGGCAGTCTGATTCTTAGTCTGGAGAGCACAAGCAGCCGAATGACCCGTCTTGGGAAAAATGAGCTGATGCTGGGCCGGCATTACACGCTTGATGAGCTGCTTCAGCGTATTGATTCCGTGACGATGGACGATGTGAGAAGCGTAACGGAGCGAATGCTTGCGGCACCGTTTGCGGTGGCAATGGTAGGTTCAAGCGACAGGGCAGCATCTAAACTTGGGAGGGATCGTTTTGTATCGCGTACTGTTTAAAAGAGTAGAGGGCAATGAAGACATTAAGCTTCCTTGCAAAATGTCCGAATGGGCTGCGGGCTTCGACCTGCAGGCTGCTGTATCAGAGCCTGTAGAGCTTGCGCCAGGTGAGCGCAAGCTCATTCCAACAGGCTTTGCGATGGCAATGCCGGCTGAGCTGGAGGCGCAAATTCGTCCGCGCAGCGGTCTGGCTTACAAGTATGGTATTACATGCTTGAACTCACCAGGTACGATTGACGCCGATTATCGCGGAGAAGTGAAGGTGCTGCTCGTTAATTTGGGGCAGGAGCCGTTCACGATTGCACGAGGCGAGCGCATCGCCCAAATGGTGTTCCAGAGGGTGCCGGTTGTTACTATTGAAGAGGCAGCCGAATTGCCGGATACGGTGCGTGGCAGCGGCGGTTTCGGACATACTGGCGTTTAATAATTGAGACCGGAGCAGCTGCTCCGGTCTTTTTTTTCACCCATTCTGGGCCCAGGCATAAGATAGTCTATATCTACATGCGCGAGAGAGGAGTGAAGCCGATGCTAACAGGCGTTCAGGTGCTGCTGATCGGCGGCGACGCCAGGCAGCTCGAGGTGATTCGCAAGCTGACGGAGCTGGATGCGACCGTGGTCCTATCAGGCTTTGATGGCCTGCAGTCAACGCCCGAGGGAGCCGTTCAAGCTGAATATGATGAACGGTTGTTTGATGGGGTAGACGCCTTAGTGCTGCCTGCTGTCGGAACCGATGACCAAGGCGTCATTAGCGCTGTATTCAGCGATAGCGAGATCAGGCTGGAGGAGCGCCATATGGCTCGCTTGCCTAAGCACTGCAAAGTATACGCGGGTATGGCCAAACCATATTTGAGCGACCTCTGCAAGCAGCATCAGCTGGAATTGGTAGAGTTGTTTGAGCGCGACGATGTTGCGATTTACAACTCTATTCCAACAGCAGAAGGTGCGGTGATGATGGCAATTCAACATACCGATATTACGATTCATGGCTCCACCTGCATGGTGCTCGGATTCGGGAGAACGGGGTTTACATTGGCGCGGACGTTAAAGGGATTAGGAGCGAATGTACTTGTCGGGGTGCGCCGGGGAGAGCATTTTGCAAGAGCGCTCGAAATGGGCTTCGAGCCTTTCTACACCAGCAATTTGCGGCAATATACGGGCAATATTGACTTGCTTTTTAACACAATTCCGACTATGATAGTCACAGCGCAAATTATAGCAAATCTTCCTTCGCGAAGCGTCATTATTGATCTGGCTTCGAGGCCTGGCGGAACGGATTTCCGCTTTGCTGAGAAACGGGCCATTAAGGCGATGCTCGCGCCCGGACTCCCCGGTATTGTCGCACCCAGAACTGCTGGACGAATCATAGCCGATTGTTTAACACAATTGATTATGGACGACTTGATAAATCGGGGGAATGGGGAATGAATTGGTCCGGGCTTACAGTAGGGTATGCATTGTCAGGGTCACACTGCACTTTTGCCGAGGTTATGCCGCAAATCCAGCGGTTTGTAGACGCCGGCGCGAACGTTGTACCTATAGTATCGCAGACTATAATGACGACAGATACGAGATTCGGAACGTCGGAGCAGTGGCAGACACAGCTCAAAGCGATTACGGGCAATGAAATTATTTCGACGATTGTGCAAGCGGAGCCGCTTGGTCCATCGAAGCTTATTGATGTGCTGCTTATTGCTCCATGCACAGGCAACACAACGAGCAGGCTGGCTAATGCGCAGACTGACAGTGCGGTGCTTATGGCATCTAAATCACAGATGCGCAATGGAAGGCCTATCGTCATTGCTATTTCTACGAATGATGGCCTTGGTCTAAATTTGGCGAATATTGCGAAGCTGATCGTAACGAAAAATATTTATTTTGTGCCGTTTGGCCAAGATAATCCAGTTCAGAAGCCCAATTCGCTAGTTGCGAGAATGGATTTGGCACTGGAAACATGCGAGGCGGCGCTGCAAGGCAAACAGTTACAACCGCTCATTATAGAGCGTTTTAATTATTAAGCTTTTTATTCTGAGTTTTTATAAGACCGAGGGGAGCATTACCGCAAATGTCAAATCAAAAATTGTTTAACGTTGCAGTAGTTGGCGCAACAGGCGCAGTAGGGGAACAAATACTAAACTTGCTCGATAAGAGAAACTTCCCCATCAAGGAACTGAAGCTTCTGTCTTCAGCGAGGTCTGCCGGTACGAAAATCACATTCAAAGGCCAGGAAGTGACGGTGGAGGAAGCGAAGCCGGAGAGCTTTAAGGGCATTGATATAGCATTATTCAGCGCTGGCGGAGACGTTACGAAGGCGCTCGCGCCGCATGCTGTTGAATATGGAACGGTATGTATTGACAATACGAATGCGTACCGTATGGATCCAAATACGCCGCTTGTTGTGCCTGAAGTGAATATTGACAAGGTAAGCGAGCATAAAGGTATTATTGCCAATCCGAATTGCTCGACGATTCAGATGGTAGCTGCGCTGAAGCCGCTTCAGGATAAATACGGCATTAACCGCATTATCGTATCGACTTATCAGGCGGTATCTGGAGCAGGTGCGAAGGCGATTGAGGAAATGCTGCGTCAGACGCGTGCATCCCTAGATGGCGAAGCGGTCAACCCTGCAATTTTGCCAGTAGGCTCATTGCCTGTTAAGCATCAAATCGCCTTTAATGCGATTCCGCAAATCGACAAGTTCCAAGAGAATGGCTATACGCTTGAAGAGATGAAGATGGTCAATGAAACGAAGAAAATTTTGGGTGACCAATCAATTGACGTTACAGCTACTTGCGTTCGTATTCCAGTCGTTTATGGTCATTCAGAATCGGTTTATGTTGAGCTGAAAAATAACTACGATCTGGAAGATGTCAAGCAGCTGTTGTCTGACGCCCCGGGTGTCGTGCTGGTTGATGATCCGGCGAATCAGCTTTACCCGCTCGCAACGGAAGCAGCCGGCAAGCCGGAAGTTTTTGTCGGACGTTTGAGACGCGATCTTGGCCATGAAAATGGGCTTAACCTATGGATCGTATCGGATAACCTGCTTAAAGGTGCCGCATGGAACGCGGTTCAAATCGCCGAGCACATCGCACAGGCGTAACGAATAGACGGTGCAAGGACATGGTAGCTGGCGGCATCTTGCCTTTTTCGTGATGGGGGAAGAGGTTTATGCGCACTCTCGTTCAGAAGTTTGGGGGAACCTCAGTATCATCCGATTTTGCCAGAAATCATTGCTTGGAGCATATTAAGCGTGAACGCGAAAATGGTTTTCAGCTCGTCGTTGTCGTATCAGCTATGGGTCGCCTCGGCGACCCCTATGCTACAGATTCGCTGCTGGATTTAGTTAGAAGCAATGGAGATGCGCTTCCGCTGCGTGAGCGGGATATGCTGCTGGGCTGTGGTGAGATGATTTCTGCCGCAGTCTTATGCAGCTTGCTTTGTTCCGAGGGCATTCCAGCTACCATTTTGAGCGGCTATCAGGCAGGCATTATAACGGACGGGCATTTCGGCCAAGCGAGAATTAATGATTTGCGTCCGGAGCTGCTTTTAAAAAATCTTGGTGAAAATAAGGTCGTTATTGTTACCGGTTTTCAAGGCGGCACCGAAGGTGGAGAGCTGACTACGCTCGGCCGCGGCGGGAGCGATACGTCGGCGACTGCACTCGGTGCTTCGCTGCGCGCAGAGCGGGTAGATATTTATACCGATGTCAATGGTATTCTGACAGCTGATCCGCGAATTGTGAATGATGCAAAACCGCTTCTTGTCGTCAGCTATGCAGAAATTTGCAATATGGCTCGTCAAGGGGCTAAGGTCATTCATCCTCGTGCTGTTGAAATTGCCCAGCAAGCGAGAATACCGATTCGCGTACGCTCCACTTTTTCGCCGGATGAAGGTACATTAGTAACGGACAGTCCGCTCTATGCTGCCGGAATGGTAAGTGACCGACATGTAACAGGCATTGCGCATGTAGCGGGCATTACTCAAATTTCGGTGCAGACGGTGGAGGGCAAGACGGACGTCCAGTTGCAGGTTTTTCAAACGATGGCTCGACATCATATTAGCGTAGATTTTATAAATGTAACACCGAGCGGAGTCGTTTACACCGTATTTGACTACGATGCAGCGAAGGCTGTAGCCGTGCTGACGGACTGTGGTTATGCTCCGGCAGCAATTAGCGGCTGTGCAAAGGTATCGGTCATTGGCGGTGGAATGAACGGTGTTCCAGGCATTATGGCACGTATTGTAGAGGCGCTTACGTTGCAGGGGATTGCAATTATGCAGGCAGCGGACTCCAATACGACCATCTGGGTACTGGTCAAGGATGTGGACATGGCATCCGCGCTTCGCGCGCTTCATGCCAAGTTCGAGCTTCATTTGTAGCAGGAAATAAATGAAATAGACCTGTTTTGCGAAGCGGCACTTTGACCTCGGACTTTCGGAGCAGCTTCTGCTTCGCAAAACTTAGATTTAGAGGCTTAGGAAGTTAGTTTTGCTTCGCAAAACTTTAAAGTGGATGCTTACGAAATTCGTTTTGTTTCGTAATACTTGAAGGAGGAGTCAGAATGGATTTTGGAAGATTAGTTACGGCGATGGTCAGCCCATTCGATGCTGCTGGTGAAATTGATTGGGAAGCAACGGGACGATTAATCGATTACTTAATTGAAGAACAGCATAGTGATAGTCTTGTTGTATCTGGAACGACGGGCGAGTCTCCTACGCTTACGGATGAGGAGAAAGAAGCACTATTTCGTTTTTCCGTAGAGCGTGCTGCTGGACGGGCTAAAATTATTGCAGGCACAGGAAGCAATAATACGGCTCATTCCATCCATTTGACGAAGGTGGCTGAGGCGAGCGGAGTTGACGGTGTGCTGCTAGTAGCACCTTATTACAATAAGCCGAGCCAAGAAGGCCTTTATCAGCATTTTAAAGCGATTGCAGAGTCGACGAAGCTTCCGGTTGTATTGTACAACGTTCCAAGCCGGACAGTCGTGAATATTTCGGTTGAAACGACGCTGCGTCTAGCGGCAATTAGCAACATCGTAGCTACCAAAGATTGTGCGTCATCCGATCAGATTATTCAGCTTGTAGCAGGCGCGCCTGAGGGCTTTAAAGTATATAGCGGCGACGATGCGGCGACCCTTCCGACTTTAGCTGTGGGCGGTTATGGCATTATTAGTGTAGCTAGCCATGTTATCGGCAAAAAAATGAAGCAGCTTATCGAAGCATATGTGAGTGGAGATGTGGCATTGGCGGCCAAGCTAAACGCAGAATGCTTCCCGGTATTTAAAGGCTTGTTCGATTGTCCGAATCCCGTACCGAACCCTGTTGCTTTGAAGCATGTACTGGGACTGCGCGGCTTCCCGGTTGGCGGGGTTAGACTTCCTTTGGTAGGCGTTAGCGAATCGGAAGCTAAATTTTTGCAGAACCTTGTCGATTCCTCAACCGCATTTTAATTTAACCTCTTAACAAATCATGAAGCTGTTGCCTTGGCAACAGCTTTTTCAATTCGGTGAAATCACAGGGGAATGGCGATCGACCCCCAAGCCTTTCACGCAGCGCTCCAACCTCACACCATGCTTTTACTACGGCCAAAGCCCCCAGCCTTGTATTCGATCTTTTTCATCATGTATAATGAGTTCAAGTGATCGGGTGCGGAAAAACATGACCTCATCAGGTTGGAAAAGAGGAGGGGTATTCATTGTCCAAAAAAAATGTACAGGATAAACTTTTGATTTTTGCATTAGGCGGTATTGGAGAAATTGGGAAAAATATGTACGTCATTCAATATGACAATGATATTGTGATTGTAGATGCGGGGCTTAAATTTCCGGAGGAGGATATGCTCGGCATAGATATTGTTATTCCGGACATTTCGTATTTGAAGGAAAATCGCGAGAAGGTACGCGGCATCGTCATTACGCATGGACATGAGGATCATATCGGCGGGCTTTCCTACATGCTGCGCAGCCTTAACGTTCCGGTATATGCCACGAAGCTAACGCTGGGACTCATTGAAGGCAAGCTGAGGGAGGCAGGACTGCTGGGCGAAACGAAGCGAATACTCATTAATGCGGATTCGGAGATAGAGCTGGGCAGCATGAATGTTTCCTTTTTCAAGACGAACCACAGCATTCCTGATTCCGTAGGCGTATGCTTGGAGACGCCCGAGGGTGTCGTCGTACATACAGGGGACTTCAAGTTTGACCATACGCCAGTCAATGGGCAATATGCTGATATTAAGCGCATGGCGGAAATTGGGCAGAAGGGCGTGCTTGCACTGCTGTCCGATAGTACGAATGCGGAACGTCCAGGCTACACGCCTTCGGAGAAAAATGTAGGAGAAGAGCTCAAAGATATATTCCGCAAATCGCCGCAGCGGGTCGTAGTAGCAACGTTTGCCTCAAACGTTCACCGTATTCAGCAGGTCATAAACGCAGCTATTGCTACCGATCGCTATATTGCTGTCGTTGGACGCAGTATGGTTAATGTGGTGGGCATCGCTGGAGATTTAGGCTATTTGAATATTCCAGATGGCATGATTGTAGAACCGGAGGCTGTGAATAAGCTGGCCGCTGATCGCGTCGTTATTTTATGTACGGGCAGCCAAGGCGAGCCTATGTCAGCTTTGACGCGTATGGCGCGTTCAACGCATCGTAAAGTCGATATTTTGCCGGGGGATACGGTCATTATTGCAGCGACGCCAATTCCGGGCAACGAGCGATATGTAGGGAGGACAGTGGACGAGTTGTTCCGACTTGGAGCGAACGTCATCTATGGACCGGGCTCGGTATCCGGTGTCCATGTTTCAGGTCACGGCAGCCAGGAAGAGCTGAAGCTGATGCTTAATCTGATTAAGCCTAAATATTTTATCCCCATACATGGTGAATACCGGATGCTGCGACAGCATGCTTTGCTGGCCGAGGCAGTTGGGATTGAGAAATCGAATATTTTTGTTATGGAAAATGGCGATACGGTAGAGGTGCAGGGCGGCAAGGCGCGCAGAGGCTCAAAGGTTCCGGCGGGCAATGTGCTGATTGATGGCCTTGGCGTTGGCGACGTTGGCAATATTGTGCTTAGAGATCGCAAGCTGCTTTCGCAGGACGGCATTCTCGTCGTGGTGGTGACGCTGCGCAAGCAGGAGGGCACCATTGTGTCTGGCCCTGATATTATTTCGCGCGGCTTCGTTTATGTGCGTGAATCGGAAGGGCTGCTCGACGAAGCGAACAAAATTGTATCGACGACACTGCTGAGGCTGATGAACGATAAAGTGAACGAGTGGGCTTCGCTGAAGACGAATGTGAAGGACGCGCTCGGTCGTTTCCTCTATGAGAAGACGCGCCGCCGGCCGATGATTTTGCCAATCATTATGGAAGTATAGTTGAACGAAAATAAAAAAAGAGTGATGATCGCCCGGATAACCGGACGATTCGTCGCTCTTTTTTGCTTGCAGCTTTTCTAGCACTATGAAGGGGTTAGCTGCCGACTGGCTGGCCGCCTTCTATTTTGGCTTTGCCGCCGCTGCCAATCCAAGTGCGCTTCCACTCCCTTTGAATGAAAGCCAGCAAGAGCATGCTGAGCAGGGCAATGCTGCTTAGAATGAGGAAGCCCGGTGTATAGGAGCCTGTCGTTTGATAAAGGCTGCCGAGAATAAGCGGCAGGAAGTATCCGCCAACACCGCCTGCTGCACCGACAATTCCAGTCATAATGCCGATTTCCTTGCCAAAGCGCTGCGGTACGAGCTGGAATACAGCGCCATTGCCAGCGCCGAGGCACATCATGCCAAGGAACAGCAAGGTGCAGACTACGTACAGAGAAGGCAGCAGGGAAACGGAAGCTAACATAACACCAGCCCCGATATACAACGTCATCAGGACGCGAATACCTCCAAGCTTATCAGAGAGCCAGCCGCCTACAGGACGGAAGAAGCTTCCGGCGATAACGCAAATGGTCGTAAAATCTGCCGCCTGAATTGCGGAAAGTCCATATTGCGTGTTGAAGAAAATGGTCAAATAGTTGGACATGCCGACGAAGCCGCCGAACGTAACGCTGTATAAAAGACAGAACAGCCATGCATCCTTTTGCTTCAGCACTTGCCCATATTCGGACAGCTTTTTCGGAGCGGGCTGATTGGGGCTTTCCTTGGCAAAGATCGTAAAGATGACAAATACGATTGCAATGGGAATAAGCGCTAGTCCAAAAACCGCTTCCCAGCCACCAAAATGCTGTGCCAGCCGATTAGCAAACAGCGTCGTCAGTACGGTACCGCTGTTACCTGCTCCAGCGATCCCCATGGCAAGCCCTTGATATTGCGGGGGATACCATCTGCTTGCAAGCGGCAGTGCTGCTGCGAAGGAGGCTCCAGCCACCCCGAGCAATAGAGCAACGAAATGCAGCTCTGTTAAGGAATCAACAAATTTCCAGCCCCAAATGAGCGGAATCATTGTAACGAGCATACCGATTTGACCCGTTTTCTTCGGTCCAATATGGTCTGTCATAAAACCTAGCACAAGTCTAAGGATTGATCCGCCTAAAATAGGTAGGGCGACCAGTTTGGCCTTCTGAGCAGCATCCATCGGAAAATCGCTGGCGATAACCACGATGAGCGGTCCCATTAAAATCCAAATCATAAAGCTGATATCGAAATATAAGAAAGAACTGAACAAGGATGGTTTGTGTCCACTTTTCCAAAACGCTTTTTTATCTACCATGTCTCTATCTCCTCTATAATTGGTTTTCTCGTGCTCAGTCAGCGTGGGTGATGGCGGTTTTCGCATTCCCGGGGTGCATGGCGCACCGCAATTCCAGCTGTACATATAAAGAAAAGGCCGCAGTCTGCCCCAAGCTAAAGCTCGGACGGATTGCGGCCTCATTGCCGAACGCCAGCACGACTCTGTGCAGACGATAATTGCTCACCTCATTGTGAACTCAAGCTGAATTATAGAATAACCTCCTCTTAGTGTCAATAAATATTACATAAAACAACTGAGCGATCTCGAAGTCTAAATAATGTTACGTATGTTGACATGTGTAGCAATTTCATTTATGCTCATAATAATCCATATAAAGGCCGCACAATGGTGTGCCGCCGCCCACTGGCAATGAAGCCCGCTCCCTGCTGACAGGGAACGGGCTTTTATGCTTATTTTCAGCAATATGAAGGAGGAGTCCCCATGGCGATTGCCCGTGTAGATCGTGTAGATATAAAAAGAGGTTTAAACGTAGACGAGGCTGTTCATTGTCTAATTGAACGTGCGCTGCCGGGCAAGGTAGAGCAAGTGCTTTTACAGAAAGCCGCTCAGCGAGTGCTTGCCGAGGATTTTTACTCCCCATTTCCTATGCCTCCCTTTCGCCGGGCGGCAATGGATGGTTATGCACTCCATTCAGCTTATACCGAGACGGCCTCACCTGCTCATCCGATACGCCTTATCGTAACTGGCGAGGTGCAGGCGGGGGCGGTAGCTTGGTTTGCAGGCTCTGGCGGTCATCCCCTCATTAATGAACAACTGACAGCCGTGCGTATTTTTACAGGAGCTCCTGTGCCTGACTGCTTTGATGCAGTCATTAGACAGGAGGAAATTCAGCTCCCTAGCTTGCAAGGTCGGCAAACGGACGCAGTGAGCTGGGGAATGCCGCAAATTCAAATCAATCAGCCTATACAGCCGGGAAAAAATATTGCCGAGGCAGGTGAAGATATCGCTGAGAACAGCCTCGTCATTAATAAAGGCACCAGACTTGGTTCGAAGGAAATTGCCATTCTTGCCTCTTATGGGCAGGAGCGGGCTTCTGTAGTCGCAAAACCAAAGGTCGCCATCCTTCCTGTTGGAGATGAGCTGCTGCTTCCGGGCCAGCTCTTGCAGCCAAATCGAATTTACGATGCCAATGGCTTCGTTGTGGAAGCATTTTTACAAGAGCTGGGTGCCTCGGTAATTCGTTCCTTGCCAATTAAGGATGAAGCGGAGGTCATTGCTTCGGCGATTAAGCAAGCTGCGGAGCATGCGGATTTGGTTATTACGACGGGAGGTATTTCGGTAGGCGATTATGATTGTGTGGCCCGCGCGGCTGATTGCCTCGGCTTTGAGCCATTGTTCACTAAAGTGAGGATGCGCCCTGGGCCGCATTCGTCGGCTTTTATACATCGAGGAAAGCTGTTGATCAGCTTGTCTGGCAATCCAGCAGCGTGCTACACAGGGCTTGTACTGCTAGTGAAGCCAATCGTACAGCATTGGATAGGTCTCAATGGAAGCAAGGCGGAGTGGAAGCAAGCTGTGCTCATGGACGATGTGGATAAGACTTCGCCCTATCCCCGTTATATCCGCGCTTTTGTATGGATGGAGGCGGGAGAATGGCGAGTTAAGCCGCTGCCGAACGATAAATCGGGCAATATTGCTGCTTTTGCGGGTGCGAATGCACTGGCGGCAATTCCGAGTGAAGGTCTTCGGGCAGGAAGTCATGCCGCGTTTCTTAGTTTGACTTAACAAGCGAAAACCATTTTGGCCATTTTACGAAAGAACGGAGGTAACGGCTTTGATGAAGCAAAAGCTTGTCGTTATCGGCAACGGGATGGCTGGCGTAAAATGCGTAGAGGAAATATACGAGCTGGCTCCTGAAGCATACGACATTACCATTATAGGCGCAGAGCCGCATCCTAATTATAATCGTGTTCTTCTCTCCAAAGTGCTGCAAGGGAACACCGCACTCGCTGATATTACGTTGAATGATTGGAATTGGTACAGTGAGCGGGGCATTATTCTGTTAACTGGCGAGAGGGTTGAGCGTATTCATGTGGAGGAGAAAAGGGTGCTGACAGCATCAGGGAAAAAGATAGCCTATGATCGCCTGATTATTGCAACCGGCTCATCGGCATTCATGCCCGTGCTCCCAGGCATTCAAAAGCCTGGCGTAACGGCGTTCCGCAATATGGAGGATTGCCAGGCGATGATGGAGGCTTCCCAGCGCTTTAAGCGCGCTGCCGTTATAGGTGGCGGACTGCTCGGGCTTGAGGCGGCGAGAGGGCTGCTGAATCTCGGGATGGAGGTTGATGTCGTTCACAACGCCGGTTATTTAATGAATCGCCAGCTTGATCGGATGTCAGCAGACCTGCTTAAAAATGAGCTGATGAAGCAGGGCATGCGTTTTTGGCTTAATAAGCGGACGGAAAAAATAACAGGCGTCCGCAGGGCGAATGGCCTGCTGTTCTCGGATGGAACAACGCTTGCTGCGGATCTCATCGTCGTAGCGATCGGGATTAGCCCGAATTTAGCCGTTACAGCGGATAGCGGCATTCGGACGAACCGTGCAATCATCGTTAACGATTATATGGAAACGAATATAGCGAATATATACGCAGTCGGGGAGTGCGCTGAGCACCAAGAAACCGTATATGGACTAGTTGCTCCGCTTTATGAACAGGCTAAGGTGCTTGCGCGACATTTGTGCGAGGTAGAAACGGAGGGCTATCACGGCTCCATTCCGTATGCACAATTAAAGGTTTCAGGTGTGGAGGTGTTTTCCGCGGGCGTTATCCGCGATGAAGAAGCCGAAACCGCGCTGCAGCATTATGATGCGATGAAGGGCACTTATAAAAAAGTTACGATGCAGGGCGGTATTGTAGCTGGAGCTGTATTATTCGGAGACAGCTCCGAAGGCAGCAAGCTGCTAGGGTATTTGAAACGCCGTGCTGGAATAGGCGTGCTCAAGGACAGCGATTCAGGCGCCAAAACAGGCGGAGCTGCTTCTGTTGCAGCTGCCATGCCGGACGGTGAGACGGTCTGTGCCTGTAACGGGGTAAGCAAAGCAGCTATTGTAGCGGCGATACAGAGTGAGGGGCTTGAATCGGCTGATCAAGTACGCGACAAGACGAAGGCTTCCGGCTCCTGCGGCGGATGCCGTCCAATGGTGGAGTCGCTCGTAGCCTATGCTTTATCGGGAGTTGGGGGAGCGGTTAAAGCGGCGCCCATTTGCGGCTGTACGGAGCTTGACCCGGCAGAGCTTAAAGAAGCTATGCTTGGGGATACGTTTAGCGATGCTGCTTCCGCAAGAATGATTCTCGCATGGAACAAGCCCGAGGGCTGTCTCATTTGCCGGACTGCTATGGGCTACTATTTGCGGCTGGCTGAAACAAATGATGCAGGCGATATTCAAGGTCAGGGACAGCTTCCTTACCCGTCGCTGCAGTCCGTGCTTCTATCTGCTTCTAAGCAAGAAGAAGCGCCCTCCAGTTGTCCGATTTCGCATGCCGACCGTCTCGAAGATGACGGGCCGGGTTATATTGCAGCAGAGCTGGTGAAGGCACTAGGTAATCTGGCATTTCCAACCATGCTGAAAGCTTCTATATCTGCGGGTGCCTTGTATCCTGCTGGTGTGCTGGTTCATGATGTCGGCATTGCGGCATCGCCAGCTGGGTGGGAGCTTTATATTGGCGGTCATATGGAAAGCCCGGTCAAGCAAGCTCAACTGCTTATGATAGAGGCAACGGAGCAGCGAGCGGCTGAAACGGCGATAGCCTGCATGCAGTGGTACCGTCAAACCGCCTATTATGGGGAAGCGGTATGGAAGTGGCTAGAGCGAGTAGGGCTTATTGCGGTAAGAGAGAAGCTGCTTGACCCTGATTTTCGCGAGGAGCTTCTCGGCAGCTGGCAAATGGAACGTAAACAAGAGAAGTGCGCCGTTTGAGTAGGGAGGAAAAATAATGATGGAGCTAAAAGTAGATGAGCCGAAAGCCCAAATCACGGCAGTTATGGATACACAGTGTCCTTTTTGCAGTGTGCAATGCAAAATGCGCGTCGAAGAGGAGCGCTCGGCGGCCTGGCGTTTGGCCTATAAGGTGACAGCGATTCCGAATGCCGCATCGGAAGGACGGTTATGTGTGAAAGGGATGAATGCGCATCAGCATGCGCTGCATCGCGAGCGCCTTGTTCATCCGCTTATTAGAAGGGAAGGGGAGCTTGTGCAGGCGACATGGGAGGAGGCGCTCGAACTGGTTTCCAGTCGTTTCCGGTCCTTGCAGGCCGAGCATGGTGTGGATTCCGTCGCTTTATATGGCGGTGGCTCGTTGACGAATGAAACGTCTTATTTACTTGGCAAATTCGCTCGTGTTGGTTTGCGTACACGCTACATTGATTATAACGGACGCTTCTGTATGTCGGCGGCCGCTTCCGCAGGAAGCAAGACGTTTGGTGTGGATCGCGGATTAACGAATCAGCTGAAGGAAATCGAACGGTCGGAATGTCTGATTCTTGCCGGAACGAATATAGCGGAGTGCCAGCCGACGCTAATGCCTTATTTTTCAAAGGCAAAGGAAAACGGGGCGACCATTATTGTGATTGATCCTCGAATGACGGGAACGGCCGAGCTTGCGGACATTCATTTGCAGGTGAAGCCAGGCATGGACGCTGCGCTTGTGAATGGTATGCTAAAAGTTATTTTTGACGAGGGACTCATTGATCGGGGGTTTATTCGCAGCCGTACGAAGGGCTTCGCAGAGCTGGAGCAGCATGTAAAATCGCAGAATTTGGCTGAAATTGCAGCAAGCACGGGTGTGTCTGAGTCGCTCATACGCCTCGCTGGGCTCGCATTTGGTGAAGCGAGGACGGGGATGGTTTTTACTGCGCGTGGGGTTGAGCAGCATGCCGATGGTCATTTGGCGGTGCGGAATTTTCTTAATATGGTGCTGGCAACGGGGAAAATCGGTCGTGAGGGCTGCGGCTACGGGGCGGTCACCGGTCAAGCCAATGGACAGGGTGGACGAGAGCATGGACAAAAGGCAGATCAGCTTCCAGGCTATCGACTGATTGAAAATGAGCATGATCGGGCTTATGTGGCGAGCGTCTGGGGCATTCGCCCGGAGGAGCTCCCCGGCAAAGGGGTGTCGGCTTATGAAATGATGGAAATGGTGCACCGTGAGGAGATTAAAGCTTTACTTGTCATGGGCTCGAATCCAGTCGTCTCGAATCCGAATGCAACACTTGTGGAGGAAGGCATCGCCAAGCTTGATTTTACCGTCGTAGCAGATATGTTTTTATCCGAAACGGCGCTGCTCGCTGATGTGGTGCTGCCAATATCCGCTTATTTGGAAAATACGGGAACGATGACTAATTTGGAAGGACGCGTTTTACTTAGAGAAGCGGGTCGTCTTGCGCCTGGAGAGGCCCGTCATGACTGGGAAGTGCTATGCGAGCTGGCCAAGAGGCTTGGGCGCGGCGAATATTTTGCCTTTGAAAATTCGGAGCAAATTTTTAATGAGCTGCGTTTGGCAAGCAAGGGCGGACTTGCCGATTATTACGGCATTACGTATGATCGGCTGCGCAAGGAGGAGGGCATTTATTGGCCATGCCCATCGCTTGATCATCCAGGCACGAAACGGCTGTTCGAGAAGTCGTTTGCCCATGAGGATGGTTTGGCAGTTTTTCAAACGGTTGCGAGCGATTCCCCGGCTGAAAAGACTGACCGTAAGTTTCCGCTGCTTATGACCAATGGACGGCAGCTTTCTCATTACTTGACGGGCGTGCAGACGCACCGCAGTCCTGCGCTGGAAGCGAGAAATGTGGAAAATCATGTGGAGATTCATCCTCATACTGCAAAGAAATACCGCATTGAGGATGCCTCGCTGGTAGCTGTGCAATCGAAGCGGGGAGTGGTCATTTTACGCTGCAAGGTGGCAGAAAGCATTCGTGAAGACACCGTATTTATTCCCATGCATTGGGGCGGCGTACAAAATGTAAACCGGGCTACCAGTCCACAACTGGACCCTTTTTGCAAAATGCCTGACTTTAAGACAAGCGCGGTAAGCATCCGGCCATACCTTGAATATTTACAAGAGCAGCAAGCATAAATAAATGCGACATTCCCATACTATGATGAGCCGTAGGTTCAGCCAAAAACGGTAATAGCCTTGTTCAAGAGGGGGATTTCGCCGATGTGGCCGTATTCAATGAGTTTAACAGGAGAGCAGCCTGAGCCCTATGATGAAGAGAAGAAAAAGGCGACTGGGGCGCTTGACGCTTTGCAGCAGCTAGGCCAAGTGAGCATTCCGCAGGCCGAGTCCAATATTTTTTGTATGACGATTATTGGACAGATTGAAGGGCATATGGTGCTGCCACCGCAAAACAAAACAACAAAATACGAGCATTTGATTCCGCAGCTGGTCGCAGCTGAGCAAAATCAGAAGATCGAAGGCGTGCTGATCGTTCTCAATACAGTTGGCGGAGATGTGGAAGCAGGACTCGCTATTGCCGAAATGATTTCTTCCTTGTCTAAGCCGGCCGTTACGCTTGTACTCGGAGGCGGGCATTCAATCGGCGTGCCGATAGCAGTTGCTGGCGACATGTCGTTCATTGCTGCGACGGCAACGATGACAATTCATCCCATTCGCTTAAATGGCACCGTGATCGGTGTTCCCCAAACGTTCGAATATTTGGATAAAATGCAGGAGCGCGTCGTTCGCTTCGTTACGATGCATTCCAAAATTCCGGAAGCGACTTTTAAGGAGCTAATGTTTAAAACGGGCGAGCTGACGCGCGATATCGGGACAACTGTCGTCGGCGGAGACGCGGTGAGCCATGGCTTGATTGATGCGGTAGGAGGTCTTGGAGACGCTCTTCGGGAGCTTAGGCGGCTGGTAGAGCAGCGCAGGGCGGCCGGTGTTCCGGGGGTGTTTAACTAATGTCTGTTCTGTATACGATAGTTCCGCTGGAAGAGGTGCTTGCAGGCTGGCAGGCGGAGGAGAAAATCAATCAGGGACGCGAAGTTTGGGTGGATGGCGTTTATATGCAGGTAGAGCCTATTGCGCCAGGGATGGGCAAAGTCATTCGGCTCATTCATTGCGGCTTGAATGATTATTTAAATCCGCAGCTTTCGCCAGGAGCTGTTGTCAAATTTTGAAAAGCAATTAATGGTTTTAAGGGACTAACGAACGAATAGGAACATTTGTCCACCTATGGTATAATGTTTTACCGGGGGTGACAATCGTTGGCTAAGAAGAGAAGGGGCAAGAAATCGCTCGCAGCAAATTTGAAATATGAGGTTTACGGTATTTTACTCATTACGGTATCGATTATTGCTTTATCGGGAGAGGCGACGGTTGGACGTTCATTGTCCAAACTGTTTGGCCTCTTTCTGGGTAAATTTTACTTTGTGATTGCACTGATTGGCATATATGTGGGGCTGGTCGTGATGGTCAAACGAATGTGGCCGAAAGGTTGGTCAAACCGGAAAACAGGCATGCTTGTGCTCGTGTTAGCCTTTACGCTGTGGAGCTCCATTGCGGAAATTGACCGCAAGCTGGGGGATACGACATTGTTGTCCGGCAAGGTGATATTGAATCAACTGGACAGCGACTTAAGGGGAGAGCTGCTTGCTTCCAATCCGCAGGATTTGCGCCCGCTTAAGGAGAAGGCCATTAGCGGGGGCTACGTTGGAGCGCTGCAATATTCCGTGCTTTTCACCTTATTTGGGAAAATTGGCGCCCAACTGCTCATGCTCGTCATGATAGCAATTTCCGTTATGCTCATTACAGGGAAGTCCTACGTGGAGCTGTTCAAGACGCTGCGTACCCGCTTTGTTCGTATGCTGAAGCTGCTCGCGGCAAAATGGTCGAATTATTCCGCCGAGCGTGCTGCGGCGCAAGCAACTAGAAATGCAAGCGTAGCATCGGGAGCAAGCAGCGTGCTCACTTCGGACGATACGATTGATGATGATGAAGATTTTGCACCACGCCTTGCCAAAACTAAAAAGTCGCTGTTTTTCTCTTGGCGTCAATCCGATAAGACGAAAGCTGCTGCCGCGAGCCATGACGAGTGGGAGCTTGAGGATGAGCCGCTTCATAGTGAGGCTGGTCGTGGCGAAGAGGGCGCAGCAGTACCGCATTGGGCGGAAGATTGGGATCAGGATTGGGACAATGAGCAGAACGAATTTGCTGCCGAAACATCGACCGGTACTATTGCTTCATCAGCCGCAGCTCCGATGCCGGAGACAAGCGCTAGCTTATGGCCCAGCGAGCAGGAGGCTTTGGCTTCCCATGCTGTTCAGTCATACGCTCATACCGACATAACGGATGAACCGGAATGGTCAGAGCCGTGGAGACCGCAAGAAACGCAGGAGCAGCAAGAGCTGGTACATATAGAAGAAAACGAAGTAGAAGAAATGGACAGTCATGTCGTTGAGCAGATGAATGAGGAATTTGAGCATGCTGTTGAGCAGGATAGCGATGAATATGAGGAACCTTTATTGGATGGCGTGAGAGGGGCAGACAGCCAACAGGTTGCTGCTGTATCTGGTACTAATGCTGGCAGTGTTGAAGCGGGCAATCAAGAGGCGGAAGGCAAGGCGGCGCTAGCATCATCAAGCGTCCCAGTGGTCAAGCCGTATGTTTTACCGCCGTTTACTTTGCTATCCAAGCCTAGCCATATGGTCAGAGGCGGCATTGGCTCAAGTTCTATGGAGGCAAAGCTCAAGCTGGAGCGGACGCTTGAAAGCTTTGGCGTGAAGGCGAAGGTGCTTGATCCCGTTATCGGCCCGGCCGTTACCCGTTTTGAGGTTGAACCGGCATCGGGCGTCAAGGTGAGTAAAATTGTCAGCTTGACCGATGACATCGCACTTGCGCTTGCAGCCAAGGATATTCGGATGGAAGCGCCTATTCCAGGAAGGTCGGCTATCGGAATTGAAGTGCCGAATATGGAAATATCCATCGTTACAATGCGTGAAGTGATGGAAACAAAGGAATTTTATGATTCGCCTTCCAAGCTGTCGATTGCCTTTGGGCGTGATATTGCGGGTAAGCCAATTGTGGGCAATTTGGCGAAAATGCCCCATTTGCTTGTTGCGGGAGCGACAGGCTCCGGTAAATCAGTCTGTATAAACGGTATTATTACTAGTATTTTGTACAAAGCAACGCCAGATGAAGTGAAGTTTCTCATGGTTGACCCGAAAATGGTGGAGCTAAACGTATATAACGGTATACCGCATTTGCTGGCTCCTGTTGTAACAGATCCGCGTCGTGCATCGCTTGCACTTAAGAAAATCGTTGTCGAGATGGAAAAACGCTATGAGCTGTTTTCAAAATCGGGAACTCGTAATATTGAGGGCTACAACACTTTAATGGCAGATAATCCGAAAGCGGTTCTGCCTTACATTGTCGTCATTGTCGATGAGCTTGCGGATTTAATGATTGTAGCGGCTAACGATGTTGAGGACGCTATTGCCAGACTTGCGCAGATGGCTCGCGCGGCGGGCATTCACCTTATTATTGCAACGCAGCGTCCGTCTGTTGATGTCATTACCGGTGTCATTAAAGCGAATATTCCATCGCGAATTGCTTTTGGTGTGTCCTCTCAGGTCGATTCACGAACGATACTCGACATGGTGGGAGCGGAAAAACTGCTTGGCCGCGGCGACATGCTTTACTTGCCAATGGGTACCTCCAAGCCAACGCGGGTACAAGGGGCATTCCTTTCCGATCAGGAGGTCGAGGCGCTCGTTGGTTACGCTAGAGGACAGGCAGAAGCGGAATATAAGGAAGATCTTGTACCGGAAATTGAGGAGGAGACGGCTAGTTCTGAAGAGGTCATGGACGAGTTGTTTGACCAGGCCGTTCAAATTGTCGTCGAAGCAAAGCAGGCATCGGTTTCCCTGCTTCAGCGCCGTATGCGGATAGGCTACACCAGAGCTGCAAGGCTCATTGACGAGATGGAAGCCCGTCATATTGTGGGGCCATACGAAGGGAGCAAGCCGCGTGAGGTGCTGCTTACAATCGATCAGCTCGAAGCGGGACGAATTAGCTCTTAATTGCGACAACGAAAAATTTTGCATAGAAGCTGGACTGATTTCTCATACTAGACTTAGGCAACGCTGTTAATTAGCGTACTATCTTGTAAGAGAAAGGCAGATCCTTTTATGAAAAAAAGACTAATGGTCATAACCGCAGTGCTCGTTATCGCCTTGTTCGGCTCCTATTCGCTCCGGCATATGAATCAAGTTAAAACATCGGAGACATTCAGCAATGCAACGCTCAAGGTTGGTTCCTCGGGCAAGGATGTGTATGAGCTGCAAGGAAGGCTGAAACATCTGGGATATTTCAGCGGGAAAGTAGATGGGCAGTTTGGAGCAAGCACGAAAAATGCCGTTACCTGGTTCCAATGGAAATTCGGAATGAAGGCAGATGGGGTGGTCGGGGCCTCGACAAAGCTTAAGCTTTGGGAGGCGACCAAGGCATGGAAGCCGACAGCAGCAGATTCATCTTCCGGAGGACAAGCCGGCTCAGGGAATACAGCTGCTTCTAGCAATGGCGGCGGAGGTGGAAGCTCGCTTTCTAAGTCTAACAAGCTGGGCCTCAGCGCCAATGATTTGAAGCTGATGGCAAACGCCGTATACGGGGAATCTAGGGGCGAGCCCTATGTAGGACAAATAGCCGTTGCAGCGGTCATTCTCAATCGACTGCAATCAACAAGCTTTCCGAATTCGATTTCAGGCGTTATTTTTCAGCCGGGTGCCTTTACCGCGGTAGCAGATGGCCAAATTTGGCTGACGCCAAATGAAACAGCTAGCCGCGCGGTTATGGATGCAATAAACGGACAAGATCCATCAAATGGCTGCTTGTACTATTTTAATCCCGAAACAGCGACCTCGAAGTGGATATGGACAAGGCCGCAGGTAAAAACGATAGGCAAGCACATTTTTTGCATGTAGCGCCTTTACAGAAGCAACCGTTCTGCCTTAAAGCAGCTCTGGTTGCTTCTTCCTTTTCGCTTCGGTTAGAATGGTATAGGATACTTGAAATTGGAATACATTTACTTGAAGCATAGAAAGTTATGCTTTTCGTATGCATAAAAACTTAGTTTGGAAGGAGCTAGCGAAGGTGACACTTTTCGAAAGAGGACAATATGGTCGAATACGGCTGCATGTGCTGCCTACTAAGCGTTTTAAAACGTTCGCGATTTCCTTGTTTGCCGGGCGCGTGCTTGCAGAAGATACGGTTACAGAGACAGCTCTTATTCCTTTTGTGCTGCGCAGAGGGACGGCGGCGACGCCGGAGACGAAAGCATTTCGCGAGCGACTCGATGATTTGTACGGAGCCGGCTTCGGCTTTGATGTATATAAGCGTGGAGATTCTCAAATCGTCCAATTCCGCTTGGATGTCATTAACGATCAGTTTGTATCCTCGGACACGCCGCTGCTTGCTGCATCATTGGGACTGCTTGGCGAGGTGCTGACTGAGCCTTTGCTCGAAAATGGCGCATTCAGCCGTAAATATGTCGATGCAGAAAAAGTGACGCTCACGAAACGGCTGGAATCAATCGTCAATGATAAAATCCGTTATGCCGCTGAGCGATGCGTTGAAGAAATGTGTGCAAATGAGCCTTATCGGCTGCATCCGCTTGGCAAGCTTGCTGCGATTGAAGGGATAACCCCGGAATCACTCCATAAGCAATACAAGACATGGCTTGGGGAAGCGGCGCTCGATTTGTACGTAGTTGGCGATACTACGCTTGAGGAAGTGACAGCTTACGTACGTGATGCGTTTAAGCTGGCTGACGGAGCAGCGGCGAGCTATCCAGCGGCAGACGTTACTCATCAGGTGCGCGAGGTTCATACGGTTGTAGAGCGAATGGATGTGACTCAAGGGAAACTGAACTTGGGCCTGCGTACGGGTGTCGCTTATGGGGATGATGATTATGCGGCAGCTCTTATGTATAATGGTGTGCTAGGCGGATATCCACACTCCAAGCTCTTTTTGAATGTGCGCGAGAAGGAAAGTCTGGCTTATTATGCGGCTTCCCGTCTGGATGGACATAAAGGCATATGCACGGTGCAGTCAGGCATCGAAATCGAGAACTATGAGAAAGCGGTCAAAATTATTCGCGAGCAGCTCGAGAGCATGCGTCAAGGCGTGCTGTCCGAGCTCGAAATGAGCCAGACTAAAGCTATGATAGCGAACCATCTGCGCGAGCTTCAGGATTCTGCTTATGAAATGATCGCTTACGATTTTAATGCGGTGCTGTCCGGCAAGGAAAGAAGTGCCGAGAAGCTGCTTGAGCAGGTGCAGGCTGTTACCGCTGCCGATATTGTCAGAGTTGCACAAAATGTGCAGCTCGATACGATTTATTATTTGCGTGATCGGAAGGAGGCGTAACCACCGTGCAACCATTGGAATATAAGGGCGTACAGGAGACGCTTTATCGTGAAGTGCTAGATAATGGACTTGAAGTCATCGTGCTGCCTAAAGAGGGCTTTCATAAAACATACGCTACATTTTCCACGAAATACGGCTCAGTTGATAATTGGTTTGCAGTCGGCGAAGGGGAAGCGGTCAAAGTGCCGGACGGGATTGCTCACTTTTTGGAGCACAAAATGTTCGAGGAGCCGACAGGCGATATTTTTGCTACGTTTGCGTCCCAAGGTGCATCCGCGAACGCTTTCACAAGCTTCGACCGCACGGTATATTTGTTTTCGGCGACGGAGCAAATTCCTGCCAACCTGGAGACGCTCATTAATTTTGTGCAAAATCCTTATTTCACCGACAAGAATGTGGACAAGGAAAAAGGCATTATTGAGCAGGAAATCAATATGTACAAGGATAATGCCGACTGGCGCGTTTATTTTGGGCTTATTGATGCGCTGTACCACACCCATCCGGTGCATATTGATATTGCCGGCACTGTGGAGTCGATTTATCAAATTGATAAGGAGACGCTGTATAAGTGCTATGAAACGTTTTACCATCCCTCCAATATGCTGCTGTTCGTCGTTGGCGGCGTAGATGCGAAGGAAGTATTTGAGCTTGTAAGAAGCAATCAAGCAGCCAAAAACTTCAAGCCGCAGGGCGAAATTCGCCGACTGTTTGAGGAAGAGCCGACTTCGGTTAAAACACCGCATAAAGTGACGAAGCTTCCGGTCTCGCTGCCGAAATGCATGTTTGGCTTTAAGGAAAAAAATACGAGTTTATCCAGCGAGCAATTGCTGCGTCAGGAAGTTACCTCCAAGCTGATGCTCGATGTTTTGTTTGGACCGAGCTCGGCTTTGTATGAAGAGCTCTACGAAAGCCAGCTCATTTCCGATTCCTTTGGAACCGAATATAATGCCAATCCGGGCTATGCGTTCTCTGTACTTGGCGGAGATACTCCTGATCCAAAGCAACTGCTGGCTCGTGTAAAGGCTGCTATTGAGCAAGCGCTTGAGAGCGGACTCGATGAAATCGCCTTTGAACGCTCAAAAAAGAAAAAAATCGGCGGTTATTTGCGGATGCTGAATTCCCCTGAATCCATCGCTGGCGAATTTACGCGCTACCGCTTCCGCGACAGTGATATGTTTGATGTGCTGCCATTGTACGAGAGCTGCACGCTTGAACAGGCGAATGAGCGGCTGCGTGAGCATTTTGATTTTAATCAGCTGGCTGTATCAATAGTGGAGAAGCCTGACGCGTGAAGACGCTAGGGGAGATGACTGTGCTTATTACAGGGGGAAGCCGTGGCATCGGCGCCGCAATTGCGCGGCGCTTCGCGGCAGAAGGCATGAATGTCGTCATCCATTACTTGAATGCCCATGAGGCGGCAAATGAAACGGCGAGGGAATGCTTGCAGCTTGGCGGAGATGCAATGACTATTTCCGCTGATTTGCGCTCTAAGGAGCAGCTGCTGCGTATGCGAGACAAGCTAGAGGCGCATAACCGAATGCCTGATATCCTCGTTAATAATGGCGGTGTCGCGCATTACGGCATGCTGATGGACGTATCGGAGGAAGAATGGGACGACCTGATGGCCGTTAATCTTAAGGGAATGTTTTTATGCAGCCAAATTTTTATGCCGCACATGATCGAAAATCGTTTTGGCCGTATCATTAATGTTTCTTCCGTTTGGGGGATATCGGGCGCCTCCTGTGAAGTGCTGTATTCCACCTCCAAGGGGGGAATGAACGCTTTTACGAAAGCTTTGGCTAAGGAACTGGCTCCGTCGGGCGTTACGGTCAACGCGGTTGCTCCAGGTGCGGTCAACACGGAAATGATGGATGGGTTTAATGAGGATGAGAAGACAGCGCTGGAGCAGGAAATTCCGCTGGGCCGCCTTGGCCAGCCGGATGAAGTTGCCTCGCTCGTTTATTTTCTTTCCCTTCCGGAATCCTCTTACATTACAGGCCAAGTCATTAGCCCGAATGGCGGTTGGCATACGTAAGGGGAAATGCTGTTTATTGACGTTGCAACCTCCGCATAATCTGCCTCTTATCGAAGCAGAATAATGATTGTTGATGATTGTTCACAACACAAGGAGGCGAAGGAAAATGTCAACCGTTCTTACAAACTTCGATACGTGGAAGCAATTTTTGGCTGACAAGGTCCAGCATGCGAAGGAAATCGGGATGGACGATGAGTCCATAGCCAGCCTTGCCTTCGAAATCGGATCTTTTCTTGATGAAAAGGTCGATCCGAAAAATGAGGAGCAGCGCGTATTAAAGGAGCTGTGGGATGCAGGCGACGATTCCGAGCGCAAGGTTCTAGCTCGTCTCATGCTTAAGCTTGTACAAAAGGCGTAATTCGCTACATGTTATTCGCAGAAAAGCCTCCAGCACGGAGGCTTTTCTGCGAATATGCCTAATAAATGCCGGCAATGGCCGCAGCCTTTCAATAGTTTTGATGTAAGGTTGCAGGAATGTGGCGAAAATTGTAGAATAGGATTTTGACGGACAACTGGATATGTATGGTCAACAATGTGCTGGGATGGTGATTAGGCTGGAATCAAAACAATGGTATATGGAATATAAGATACATAAGAACAGGCCAGGCTTGCTCGGTGATATCGCTTCTTTGCTCGGTATGCTGGAAGTAAATATAATGACGATTAACGGTGTGGAAGACCGAACGCGTGGCATGCTGCTGCAAACCGATGATGAAGAAAAAATCGTGCTGCTCGGCAAAATGCTCAAAAAGGTTGATAACATTACCGTGAACAAGCTGCGTACGCCAACTATTGTAGACATTTTGGCTGTGCGTCATGGAAGATATATCGAACGTGATTCTGACGATCGCAAAACATTCCGTTTCACACGTGATGAGCTTGGAATTCTCGTTGATTTTCTAGGCGAGGTGTTTAAACGCGAAGGCAATCAGGTAATAGGTTTACGTGGTATGCCGCGCGTAGGAAAAACGGAATCCATTATCGCTGGCAGCGTATGCTCAAATAAACGATGGGCGTTTGTTTCTTCTACGCTTCTCCGCCAAACGGTAAGAAGCCAGCTTTCGGAAGAAGAAATGAATGAAAATAATATTTTTATCATTGACGGCATTGTAAGCACGATTCGTTCCAATGAGCGCCATCATGCCTTGCTGCAAGAAATTATGGCTATGCCTTCGACGAAGGTCATTGAGCATCCCGATATTTTCATTAAAGAATCCCAATACGATCACAGCCATTTTGATATTATAATAGAGCTGCGCAATACGCCGGATGAGGAAATAACGTACGAATCGTTCACTGCAAATTACTCGGATGATTTTTAAGCTGAAAGGAGGAAGCAGGCATGTCTAATCTTGGAGCGCTGCTCCGCAAGGCGCGTGAAGAACGCGGGCTGACGCTTGACGATATTCAGGAAACGACGAAAATTCGCAAGCGCTACCTCGAGGCCATAGAAACCGGCGATCACAGCGTGCTGCCGGGAAGCTTCTATTTACGAGCCTTCGTGAAAAATTATTGCGAGGCTGTAGGACTTGATACCGAAGAGGTGCTGCGCCTGCACGAGAAGGAAGTACCGAATACGATTACGGAGACGTTTACGGAGCCTGTAACGACAAGACCGCCCAGACGCGTACAGTCTGTCGGCTCTGACCGTATTGGCAAGCTAGGCTTCAATGTGATGATGTGGTCATTTTTGATTTTGATTGTGGCTGTCGTATGGATTTTTGTCATCAATCAAAAAGACAAACCGTCCGATATGATCGATCAAGGAACAAAAATTACCGATGAATCTGCGCCGCCTACGCCGACACCTGAGACTGGAGCGACAACGGGCGCTGTTGCGCCTACGGTTACGCCAACTCCTACACCGACGCTTCAGGAGGACGTGACGGTTACTTTTTCATCGAAAATCGGCAAGGTTGATCATTATGATGTAGGTCCAGGAACAGCCGTTCATAAGCTTGAAATCAAGGTAGCTGGCGGCAAAAGCTGGATGGAAGTTCGCGAAGGTGGATCTAAGGGCAGCGCGCTGCTATCGGAAAATGCTAACGACGGCTCTACGCTGCAATTTGAATTAAAGCAGCCGTTATATATTAATGTAGGCCGTGCAGATCTAGTCACGATTTCAGTTGATGGCGTGCTTGTTCCAGATGGGGATCGGGCAGGCTCGAAAAAAATTCAGCTGAATCCGGCAGCATCAGCGAATGCAGGCAGTCCAGAAGCGACTGTTTCGGCTACGCCGTAACAGTTATGAAAGCTATTTTATAGGGGAGTGGAGCTACATGTCTTCAGAAAGTTCATTTGATATTGTGTCCAAGGTGGATATGCAGGAGCTAAACAATGCGATTCAGCAGGCGGAGCGTGAAATTGAGACGCGCTTTGATTTTAAAGGAAGCAAGAGCAGCATTAAGCTTGAAAATGAAGAGCTGGTTCTCGTTTCTGACGATGAATATAAACTCAACAGCGTTATTGATATTTTGCAATCGAAAATGATTAAACGCGGCGTGCCGATCAAAAATATGGATTACGGCAAAATCCAGTCAGCTTCGGCGAATACCGTTCGCCAGCATGTTAAGCTCAAGCAGGGCATTGATCAGGAGCATTCAAAAAAAATTAATATTTTGATTCGCGATTCGAAGCTGAAGGTGAAAAGCCTGATACAAGGAGACCAAATTCGCGTAAGCGGCAAGAGTCGTGATGATTTGCAAGCCGTTATGAATTTACTTCGCGGTGCTAATTTGCCGATTGAGCTGCAATTCACAAATTATCGCTAACCGCAAGTGGCGGTTTAGAGGTCCTCTTTTTTCGCTGCTTGGCGAGAGAAGGGGGCTTTGTTAAACCTTCTTTTCTTCATTTTGACACCAGATTATGCAATGTATTATACTTGGTAGGATAGTTTCGCGGAAGGGATCTGGGGAGACGCAGATGACAGAACTGGTGAGTGAAATGACGCGCAATGACTGGGCAGATTTTGTTTTATTCGGGGAGGAAAAGGTATGAATCTCGCCAATAAAATTACGCTTGTTAGAATTATTTTAGTGCCAATTATTATGGTTTTCCTGCTCGTTAATATGAATGTGGGCTCAGTTGTATTTGATGACTATTCCATTACATATAACCAGATAATTGCAGCAATTATTTTCATTGTGGCAGCGAGTACGGACGGGTTAGACGGGTATATCGCCCGTAAGAACAAAATTGTAACCAATTTGGGCAAGCTTCTTGATCCACTTGCTGATAAGCTGCTTGTTGCGGCTGTGCTAATTTCACTGGTGGAGATGGATAAGCTGGCTGGCTGGATTGCAATTCTGATTATTAGCCGTGAATTCGCTGTTACTGGACTTCGCCAAATTGCGCTGCTTGAGGGCAGTGTTATGGCAGCTAGCAAATGGGGCAAGTGGAAAACAGCTGTACAAATTACGATGATCATATCGCTTTTGCTTAACAACTTCCCGTTCGCTTTCATCTCGGTTCCATTTGATTTGATTGCAAGCTGGGTCGCAGTTGCAATTACGCTCTATTCCGGAATTGATTATTTTGTGAAAAATAAACATTTAATTCCGGTAGAATAACGATGAAACGCACTTTGCCGTTTTTTGAAAAGCATCTTTCCTGTTTCAGGGAGGATGCTTTTGCTTACCGAATTATAGCGCGGCCATTACCTGAAGGAGGATGAATAGGATGAAAGCAGAGATTATCGCAGTAGGTACAGAATTGCTGCTCGGACAGATTGTTAATACAAATGCACAGTATTTGTCCCAAGAGCTCGCTGGACTTGGCATAGATGTATATTTTCAAACGGTGGTTGGAGACAACCCGGAGCGTATTCGCAAAGCGATTGTAACAGCGAAAGAGCGCGCCGACTTGCTTGTGTTTACCGGAGGCTTAGGACCTACGCTTGATGATTTGACGAAGGATGTGCTGGCTGCTTATTTAAATCGCGGTTTGTTCTTGCACAAGCCTTCCATGGATAAAATCGAGGAGCTGTTCAGCTCAAGAGGCATGCATATGGTGGAAAGCAATCGCAGACAGGCACTGTCTATTGATGGCAGCGTGGCGCTGCATAATGCGGCGGGCCTTGCCGTAGGCAACGCCCTGACAGAGGATGGTACGCATTATATGCTGCTGCCGGGGCCTCCGAGGGAAATGAAGCCGATGATCGACGGGCCGGGCAAGGAATGGCTGCGGACGCTTCTCGGACACGAGCAGCCGCTTTATTCGCGTCTGCTTAAGTTCGCAGGCATTGGGGAGTCCAACTTGGAGGCTAGGCTGCTCGATTTAATTGAAGCCCAGGTTGATCCTACCATTGCTCCTTATGCGAAGGAAGGCGAGGTAGCTATTCGTGTTTCCACGAAAGCGGCTACGCAGGCAGAGGCTGACAGCAAAATAGATGCCACAGTGGAACAGATTGTTGAACGCATTGGAGAGCATCTGTACGCCCAAGAAGACATTCCACTGGAGGAGGCGGTCATTAGGCTGCTTCGTGCAAGCAGACGCAAGCTGGCCAGTGCTGAGAGCTGCAGCGGCGGTCTGCTAGCTGAGCTGATTACGAGCGTCCCAGGAAGCAGTGGGGAATATACGGGCGGCGTTGTAACGTATACGAATGAGATGAAGCATGCGCTGCTCGGCATACCTTTGGCACAGCTAGAGGGCGAAGGGGCTCCTGGCGCGATCAGCGAATCGACAGCTGCGTTAATGGCTGAACGGATACAGCAGCTTGCAGACAGCGACTTCGGCGTGTCTATAACAGGTGTGGCAGGGCCCGCGGAAAGCGAAGGGAAGCCTGTAGGACTTGTTTATATAGCTATTGCCGAGCGTGGCAAGGAAACGGCGGTTTATCCGCTGCAATTAAGCGGCAGCCGGACGATTATTCGCGTACGTGCTGTAAAAACGCTGCTGTATCGTTTGTGGCTAGCTATCCAGAACTAAAGAGCAGAAGTTCGATGTCAAAAACAGGCGAAAGATGTTGCTTTTTGCCGGAATCGGGCGTATACTGAACACAACTTACGGAAGAACCGTGGCGAAGCTAACTTTGCTGCGGTTTTTTTTGTTTGGTTCATGGTGAAACATCTGTTGCCGCCCTGCCGCCCTCTGGCGAAACATCGTGTTTCTGTCCGAGAAATATAAGTCTAATTTATACGCGAAAAGCTTATAAATGCTTATATTTTTAGAAATCTCAAAGCTGCATGTCCATCGTCGTCTTCATAAAAAAACGAATGTATGTTCGAAAAAATGCTTGGCAAAGGGTCGGAAAAAGGTTATCATAATATTATAAATAACGAAGGATGTGAGTGGATTGGCTGATCGTCGTGCTGCGTTAGATATGGCTATGCGTCAAATTGAGAAACAATTCGGCAAGGGCTCTATTATGAAACTAGGGGAATCAACACATATGCAAGTGGAGGTCGTGCCGAGCGGCTCGCTTGCTTTAGATATCGCACTTGGAATCGGGGGTTTCCCGAGAGGACGTATTATTGAAGTATATGGACCTGAATCTTCTGGTAAAACGACTGTTGCGCTTCATGCGATTGCAGAAGTTCAACGTGCAGGTGGACAAGCTGCCTTTATCGATGCAGAGCATGCACTTGATCCGTTATATGCAAGCAAGCTCGGTGTCAATATTGATGAATTGCTGCTTTCCCAGCCAGATACAGGGGAGCAAGGGCTGGAAATCGCAGAAGCGCTCGTTCGCAGTGGCGCAGTTGATATTGTTGTTATTGACTCCGTCGCGGCACTTGTACCTAAGGCTGAGATTGAAGGCGACATGGGGGACTCGCATGTTGGTTTACAAGCTCGCTTAATGTCTCAGGCGCTTCGCAAGCTGTCCGGTGCCATCAGTAAATCAAAGACGATTACGATCTTTATTAACCAACTGCGTGAGAAGGTTGGCGTTATGTTCGGTAACCCTGAGACGACACCAGGTGGACGCGCATTGAAGTTTTATTCTAGCATACGTCTCGATGTCCGCCGGATTGAGACACTTAAGCAAGGCAATGATATGATTGGTAACCGTACACGTATTAAAGTTGTCAAAAACAAAGTGGCTCCGCCGTTTAAGCAAGCCGAGGTTGACATTATGTATGGTGAGGGCATTTCCAAAGAGGGCACGCTTGTTGATATGGGTGTTGAGCTTGATATTGTACAAAAAAGCGGCGCATGGTTTTCCTACAATGGCGAGCGCCTCGGTCAAGGCCGGGAAAATGCTAAGCAGTTTTTGAAAGATCATGCAGATATTGCAGAAGTCATTGATAAGCAGATTCGGGATGCCAGCAATTTGGTAGCGACTGCTACTCAGGCGACAGGTCTTGGTCAAGAAGAAGAGGACGAGGACGATTTCGACGAGTCTGAATTGGATTAATATATTAAATTAGTAACGAAATGGATAAATGACAATGACGACGCCGTTCCTCTTTAGGGACGGCGAACTTGTTTTGGGAAACATATATAACTATTTGAAAAACGTAATTTGGAGGGTTTATGATTGAAATCAGAGCGGTCGAGAAAGACAGCAAGCATCGAAGCCGCTATCTTATATTCGCGGGAGGCGAGGAGCCGATTTTATCGGTTCACGAGGATCTGCTGATCCGTCATACGCTGTTTAAAGGGCAGCTTTTAACAGAGTCGCAAATAGAGGAAATTCGCAGCGAGGATGAGCGTTATCGCGCTTATGCGATGGCTGTTTATTATTTGGGCTTCAAGCCGCGGACAGGCAAGCAGATAGAGCAGTATCTGCAACGGAAGCTAATTGCTCAGGATCATATTAATTACACCATAGAGCGTTTAGAAAAGGAGCATATTGTGGATGATGAACAGTATGCGATGCAATTTGCCGCTCAGCGAATGAAAAGCAGCCATAAAGGCAGGCGTTACATTCAGCAGGAGCTTATGCAGCGGGGCGTGTCGAAAACAGCAGCGCTTGCTGCTACTTCGGCAATTGACAGTGAAATGGAGCTGAATGCAGCAATTTCTAAGGCAACCAAAAAATGGCGCACAATAAAAGGAGAGCCTTTTGAGCGCAGACGCAAGCTGGCGGCATTTTTAATACGAAGGGGCTTTCCTGTAGACATTATTAAAGCCGCAGTAAAATCAGCGGAAGAGAATGCATAATCTATGAAGCAAAAAGATCAACTTGGGCTTTTGCTTGACAAGTGATTTTACCAAAAGATAAAATGAGTTTGTATTCCTTCCACATCAAATCTATTTTCCTTCCAAAAATTGATTTGAGAAGATTATTTTCGGCAAGTTGTTAGAAGATGAAAACGGTATGGAAACCGACTAAAATCAAATATCATTCCAAGCGTTTGCTTTTGTGAATGCAACGAGGAGGTGAACAAGAGGATGGATCCTATTTGGACGATCTTGATCAGTCTCGTTGTTGGCGTTATTTTCTTTGGAGTTGGTTATTTTATTCGAAAGTCGATTGCCGAAGCTAAAATTTCCAGTGCTGAGCAGGCTGCTATCCAAATCGTAGAAAATGCGAAAAAAGAAGCAGAAGCCCAGAAGAAGGAAACGGTGCTGGAAGCGAAAGATGAAGTCCACAAACTTCGTACCGAAGCTGAAAAAGACATTCGTGAACGTCGTAATGAGGTTCAGCGTCAGGACAGACGTTTACTCCAGAAAGAGGAGTCGTTGGATAAAAAATTAGAAGCGCTAGAACGCAAAGAAGAATTAGTTGCCAACAAAGAGAAACGGATCGATGAAACCCAAGAACAGATTGATACCATCTATAAGCAGCAGCTTAGCGAGCTGGAGCGAATTTCCGGCTTGACGATGGAAGGCGCGAAATCGATTATTTTGTCTAATGTTGAACAGGAAGTACGACATGAGACAGCACAGATGATCAAGGAAATTGAGCAGCAGGCTAAAGAAGAAGCAGATAAAAAGGCACGTGATATTATATCGCTCGCTATCCAACGTTGTGCGGCTGATCACGTAGCAGAAACGACTGTATCAGTCGTCTCCTTACCGAATGAGGAAATGAAAGGCCGCATTATCGGACGCGAAGGTCGTAATATCCGCGCTCTGGAAACATTGACCGGTATCGATCTTATTATCGACGATACACCGGAAGCGGTCATCCTGTCTGGCTTCGATCCTATCCGGCGTGAAATTGCCCGCACTTCCCTTGAGAAGCTTGTCGCTGACGGACGTATCCATCCTGCTCGTATTGAAGAGATGGTTGAGAAATCACGCAAGGAAGTGGATGAGCGTATCCGTGAATACGGGGAGCAAGCTACTTTTGAGGTGGGTGTACATGGCTTGCATCCTGACTTGATTAAGATTTTGGGAAGACTCAAGTATCGGACAAGCTACGGTCAAAATGTGCTCAAGCACTCCATGGAGGTTGCTTACTTGACTGGACTTATGGCTGCCGAGCTGGGCGAGGATATTACACTCGCAAAGCGCGCAGGCTTGCTGCATGACATCGGTAAAGCACTTGACCATGAGGTTGAGGGCTCGCACGTTGAGATTGGCGTTGAACTTGCCAAGAAATACAAAGAGCATCCTGTTGTTATTAACAGTATTGCTTCCCACCATGGCGATTGTGAAGCGACCTCGGTTATCGCAATGCTGGTTGGTGCAGCTGACGCTTTGTCGGCAGCACGTCCAGGCGCACGCCGTGAGACGCTCGAAACGTATATCAAGCGTCTGGAGAAGCTGGAGAATATTTCGGAGTCATTCGAAGGTGTTGAGAAATCGTATGCCATTCAGGCCGGCCGTGAAGTACGTGTTATGGTACAGCCTGAGAAGATTGACGATACAGAAGCATTCCGACTCGCTCGCGACATTACGAAGAAAATTGAAAGTGAGCTTGATTATCCAGGCCACATCAAAGTCACCGTTATTCGTGAGACACGGGCTGTGGAATACGCGAAGTAAACAGTATAGCAACGCGGAAAAGTGGCTGCCCTGCAGCCACTTTTCCTGTCTGAATAGGTAAAAGGAAGTGAGCAGCAATGAACGTATTATTTATTGGGGATATTGTTGGAAGTGTGGGGCGCGCAGCCGTAAAGCAAGTGCTTCCAGCGCTTAAATCGAAATACAATCCGCATATTATTATCGTAAACGGTGAAAATGCAGCAGCAGGCCGGGGCATTACTAAAAATATTGTCAATGAGCTGTTTGAATGCGGCGTTCATGGCATTACGATGGGCAATCATACTTGGGATAACAAAGATATTTTTGATTGGATTGATGATGAGCCTCGTATCGTAAGACCTGCAAACTTTGCGGAAGGAACGCCTGGACAAGGTATGGCGATTATTAAGGCGAACGGCAAGCAGCTGGCGATTATCAATTTGCAGGGGAGAACGTTTTTACCGCCGATTGATTGTCCATTCCGCAAAGCGGATGAGCTAATCGAGGTGGCGCATGAAACGACAAAAAATATTTTGGTCGATTTTCATGCGGAAGCAACCTCGGAAAAAATTGCAATGGGCTGGCATCTGGCTGGTCATGCATCTGTGGTTGTAGGAACGCATACGCATGTTCAGACGAATGATGACACGATTTTACCAGGCGGCACAGCTTACTTGACGGATGTGGGTATGACAGGTCCGAAGGACGGGGTGCTCGGGATGGAGCGCAATGCAGTGCTGCACCGGTTTATGACACAAATGCCTACACGTTTTGTCGTGGATGAGGGCAAGTGGCATTTGCATGGCGTGTCGATCCAAATTGATGATGCGACAGGTGAAACGACCAAATTCCAAAAAATTAGACTGGTTGAAGAAGATTGGCTGCTCATGTAGCAGTCTTTTTTTGTTTAAAATTTAGATAATTCAGAACAGTCCGTTAATTTCGGCGATAAAAGCAGGAATTTTTCTACCTCTCTCGAATATTATTGCTAGTAGTGGAATCCATCCATCATTCCCGAGGAGGTACATTTTTATGGATGTATTAAAAGTTTCAGCAAAGTCCAATCCAAATTCCGTTGCAGGTGCGCTGGCCGGAGTTTTACGTGAACGCGGCGCCGCTGAATTACAAGCTATCGGGGCGGGTGCACTAAATCAAGCCATTAAGGCAGTTGCGATTGCGCGAGGATTTGTTGCTCCCAGCGGGGTGGATTTAATTTGTATACCGGCATTTACAGACATTGTGATTGATGGCGAGGATCGGACGGCGATCAAGCTCATTGTTGAGCCTAGATAAGCGCTTAAACGAACGCCTTAGCTCGTTAGAGAAATGTAGAAAAAAGTTCATATGTAACGCCTGCCTACACTCGCGTAAGCAGGTTTTTTGCTTTATAGTGACATATGTTGTTGTGGGTTAAAACAAATAAATGTTATGATTGCTTAGCGCGTTGCAGATTAAGGCGCATGGTCCTTGTGACAAGGATAGCAGATCAATAAGCGAAGGGAAGTAAATGCAATGACACAAAAACTAGTACCTGTAGGGGTATCGGCACGCCATATTCATTTATCTGAGGAGCATGTCGCGATTTTATTTGGAGAAGGCTACGAGCTGACGGAGGCGAAAGCACTCTCTCAGCCAGGACAATATGCAGCAAATGAAACGGTTGCCGTAATCGGACCGAAATCTTCTTTTCCTAAAGTAAGAATTCTTGGGCCTGTCCGCAAGGCGACACAGCTTGAAGTTTCACGCACGGATGCTTTCTCGATTGGCGTAAACCCGCCGGTTCGCGAATCCGGTGATATTAGCGGCTCGGCTGGCATTACGCTGAAGGGGCCTGCTGGTGAAGTGACCATTGAGGAAGGCGTTATCGTTGCAGCGCGCCACATTCATTTTCATACGAGCGATGCTGAGAAATGGGGCATTGCCGATAAGCAAAAGCTGAAGGTGCGTTTTGGCGGAGAGCGCGGCGTTGTATTTGAGGAAGTGATTGCCCGTGTATCCCCAGACTTTGCACTCGACATGCATATTGATACGGACGAAGCGAATGCGGCCGGCATCAAAAATGGCGATACAGCTGAAATTGTAGGCTAATCATTATTTTGTATTAGGCCTTACTTATTATTGAAACGGATAGCGGCAAATAAGCTGCTGTCTGTTTTTTTATTTTTTAAGTAAAATAGGCAGGCGCTTTCAAGATTTGTTGGAAAAAATGGAGCATTAGCAGCATCTATAATGGATTCGATGGAGTTATATGTGTTATAATTTCTTATTGATGTTTAAACACGGGTGAGCACAAGGATATAAGGATGTGACTAAAGCATGACAAAGGGGAACTCGGCGGACTTGAAAGCCGCTAATAAAGATAGGGATTACTCGAAATATTTTGATTTCTCTGATGCGAAGGTGCTTAGCGAGGAAGATGGCAAAATCACCTATCGAATCAAAGGGCGCAATATTCAAATCAATGCTGCTCCGAACCACAAGGAAGAGAAAAAACGGGGCAAAGAGGATATAGAGGTTCATTATGATTTTTCCATACCGGAGGAATTCCGGACGCTAGGCAAGGGCAAATTTTATTTGATTCAAACGTACGGCTGCCAAATGAACGAGCATGACACGGAAGTTATGAAGGGCATGTTCGAGGAAATGGGCTATACGGCGACGGACGATCGGACTGAGGCGGATGTGGTGCTGCTAAATACATGTGCGATTCGGGAAAATGCCGAGGATAAAGTATTCGGGGAGCTAGGACATCTGAAGGTGCTGAAGCAGCAGAAGCCGGGCTTGCTGCTTGGCGTATGCGGCTGCATGTCTCAGGAGGAATCGGTTGTCGGACGTATTTTACAAAAGCATTCCTTCGTCGATATGATTTTCGGCACGCATAACATTCACCGCTTGCCCTTCCTGCTGCAAAATGCCTATTTCAGCAAAGAGATGGTTGTCGAGGTTTGGTCCAAGGAAGGCGATATTATCGAAAACATGCCGAAGAAACGCGAAGGCATGCGGGCTTGGGTTAACATTATGTATGGCTGCGATAAATTTTGCACGTACTGTATTGTGCCTTACACTAGGGGCAAGGAGCGGAGCCGCAGGCCAGAGGATGTCATTGCCGAGGTAAGGGAGCTGGCAAGACAGGGCTTCAAGGAAGTGACGCTGCTAGGGCAGAACGTAAACGCTTATGGCAAGGATTTTGAAGATATCGCCTATCGCTTTGGCGATCTCATGAACGATATGTCTAAAATCGACATTCCGCGCGTTCGTTTTACAACGAGTCATCCAAGAGATTTTGATGATCATCTCATTGAGGTGCTGGCGCAGCGGGGCAATTTGGTCGAGCATATTCATCTGCCTGTTCAATCGGGCAGCACGGAAGTGCTTAAACGGATGAGCCGCAAATACTCGCGTGAAATGTATTTAGAGCTTGTAGGTAAAATTAAGGCGGCTATCCCGGATGCGATGCTGACCTCAGATATTATCGTCGGGTTCCCTGGCGAAACGGATGAGCAGTTCGAGGACACGCTCTCGCTCGTTCGCGAGGTGGGCTTTGACTCCGCCTATACCTTCCTTTACTCGCCGCGTGAAGGTACGCCTGCTGCCGGTATGGAGGATAATGTTCCACTTGATGTCAAGAAGCGTCGGCTGCAGCGTCTGAATGATTTACTTAAACAGATGAGCCTGGAAAGCCATGAGCGGATGATCGGCACGACAGTCGAGGTGCTGATTGAAGGTGAGAGCAAAAATAATGCTAATGTGCTGGCGGGACGTACTCGTACGAACAAGCTCGTGCATTTGGAAGGCCCGCAGGAATGGATTGGGCAGCTTATTGAAGCGAAAGTGACGGAAGCGAAAACCTGGTATATTAAAGCAGAGCCTACAGAAACGCAATTGCGTGAAGCGGTTGTGCTCTAAACGATAAAAGGTTAACAGCAAAACTTGATACCACTAACAGGAGAGATGATAAATGTCTGAGCAACAAACGGTCCAAGGAAATACGGAGCATGGCCATCACCATCATGAGCATGGCGAAGGATGCGGGATTCCAAAGTTTGATACGCGTGATTTGCTAATTCGCGAGGACATTATGAAGAAGGCGAAGGAGCTTGCTGACCTGATTTATACTTCTGAGGAAGTACAGCAGTATCGCCGCGCAGAAAGCCAAATTCAAGGAAATAAGAAAGTTCAGGAATTGATTGCGACTGTGAAGAAAAAGCAAAAGGAGCTTGTCGCCTTCGAAACGACTTTCAAGAACGAGACGATGGTCAAAAAGATTGAGCAGGAAATGGAAGTGCTCCAGGATGAGCTGGACGGCATTCCGATCGTAACGGAATTCCAGCAAAGCCAGTCCGACATCAACTATTTGCTGCAGCTCGTTATTTCGATTGTTCGAGATACCGTTTCTGAGAAAATCAACGTTGAGGCAGGCTCTGAGGAAGCGCCTGCTGAATGCGACTAACGAAAGCAAATGCAACAGGAAAGGGGCTGCACAATGGCGAAATACCATTGCATGCAGCCCCTTTTTTATAAAGAAAGTAAGTTAGAGTGCTTTAGAAATGCGAACACATTAAACGGTTGTCGGGAATGAAGCAGCGGCTTCTGTATTTTGCTTACCAGTTGAAGCTTGAATCCTTAAAATATATGGCTTTAACGCCAGCGTTATAATGACCGCTAATACGGACTTGGCAGCATCGCCTGGCAGGAAGGGGTAGCAGCCATTAATCATTGCTTTTTGAAAGGAGAGGCCTGTTACTTGCATTAACCAAGGGATTCCAACGACATAAGCGAAAAAAGAACTAAACAGCTCGAAAATGACAAACAGCAAAATAGCGGTTGCGATGCGGTTTTTTGCTGCAAAGGAGCTATGAAGCAGCTTGGATGAGAAGAAGCCTACAAGCAGCGCGCAAAAGGGGAAGGCTACTAGAAAACCGCCAGTAGGTCCGGCAATCATACCGAGGCCGCCATTTCCGTTAATAAGCGGAAGACCAATCGTTGCCAGTACAACGACAATCAATATGGATAAAAATCCATTGCGTGCACCGAGGAATAGTCCGGCGAGCGCAACGGCGAGCGTTTGCAGCGTTATCGGTACTGGCGAGGCGGCAAACTTGAATTGAAGGCTGCTCATGACAATAAATAAGGCAGCGAATAAGGCTATGTACACCAGGCTGCGAATATTCGTACTGCGTTTGATCAATGAAATCGTCTCCTTTAAAATGATGATTGCTTTTATAATGTTAACCATATATCATTCACTTATGGTTAACAAAATGGATTGTAGCACAGAGCGGCGCTTTGGGGAAGAGGGCAGGTGAAATTTTTTTGCGCGAATATATGATACAGTTCGAAGGTCTGACGGTCAGGCCACGTGTTTTTGACATGACAAGTGAGCAGCTTCCCATTATTAGAGATGTTTGCTTCACTCTAAACGAGGGAGATTGGCTGACACTGCTAGGAAGCAATGGGAGCGGGAAAAGCACGCTCGCTAAGGTTATTGCCGGGTTACCTGTAGGCGAAAAAAGCGGCACTTATTTGCTTGGAGCGAAGCTTGCTGCCTACAATAAACCGATTCCAATTGTTATGCAGCAGCCCGAGGCGTCCATGCTTGGCGCAACGCCTTGGGAGGATATTGTATTGATGCTGGAGCAGCACGGGATTAATAGTGAGGCGATAGCTGCGCTTACGGAGGAGTCGCTTGGTTTAACCGGCTTGCTGGAACGGAAGGATCAAGCGGTTGGAACCTTGTCTGGCGGGCAGAAGCAGCTGACAGCCATCGCTGGTTGTCTGGCGGTAAAAGCACCTGTGCTTGTGCTTGATGAAGCGACTGCAATGCTGGACCCTGAAGCAAGTCGAGCCACCTGCGAGCAAGTGCGCGAGCTTCATGCTGCGGGGAGCACGATAATATGGATTACGCAAAAGCTGGATGAGCTGCGACATGGTGATCGAGTCGTCGTGATGGAGCGGGGCCAGCTCGTTTTTGACGGGACGACGGAGATGTTTTATGAGCGCAGTGGTGTTGAAGAGGGTTCAGGGAATGAAGAAGGGGGGCAGAGCTGGTGCGAGCTGCTCGGCTTTGAGGCTCCCTATGCCGTACAGACAGCTTGGGAGCTGGACAAGCTGGGCATCGCTTTAAAGCCTCTGCCTTTGACCGTAGACGGGCTCGCGGAGGCGCTGCAAAGATGAACGATTTTAGCTGGAGGCTGGAAGCCGTACGCGTCTGTGCAGCAGGAGAACGAGACAAAACGCTTCTGGCTATAAAAGAAAAGCTCGTAATTAAAGAAGGCACGATTACGCTGCTTATCGGCAGCAATGGTGCAGGAAAATCCACGCTGCTGGAAGCAATGGCAGGGCTCCGCAAGCTAAGCGGGGGCCACATAACGCTCGGCGCTAATTGGCTTTGGGTGAACAAGGGCAGACGCAGACGTCTAAGCCGCAGCGTCGTGCTGAATACGGGCATAGCGCTCCAGCAATCGGAGTCGCAATGGTTTGCGGCGACCGTGAAGGAGGAGCTCCTCTATTCACTGAAGCCGTATAAGCTGGAGCCGCTGGAGAAGGAGCGGCGGCTGCAAGATGCGCTGCAAGCAGCAGGCTTGCCTGCCGAGCTGCTTGCCCGTGATCCTTGGTCGCTCAGCGGCGGACAGCAGCGGCGGCTCGCACTGGCTTGTCTGCTGGCATGCAAGCCGCAATGGCTGCTGCTCGATGAGCCGACGGCGGGGCTGGACGCCGAGGGCATCAGCCGCTTGTGCGCCGTATTAGCAGCGCACAAGGCGGCTGGGCGCGGAGCGGTCGTGGCAACGCACGATCCGGGCGCGCTGCTGCCGCTCGCGGACGAGGTCGTCGTGGTCGTGGACGGCTCGGTCCGCGAAGCGGTCGCTGCATCGGCATGGGCGAATGCCCATGCTGCAGATGCAGCCGCGCCGCAGGCGCTGCGCGCGCTGGCGATGCTGCGCGGCTTCGCGGCGCAGCCGCCGGGCGGCGGCGCCGCCGTATGGCCGGCGCCGCAGGCACTTGCGGCGGCGATACATGCCGCCGCCGCGCAGCCGCAGAGCGGCCGGGCGGACGCCCCGGCCGCAGCGGCGCTGCCTGGCGCGGCGGCTATGCCGCTCGCCGCGCCGCAGGCGCCTCCGGCGATGGAGCTGCGCCCATCGCCGGGCGCAGAGCCCACAGCGGCGAGCGCTTCGCCGCCGCTGCCTAAACCGAAGCGCCGGCCACTCCCGCCGGCGCAGCCCGAAGCGCAGCGCCTAGAGGTGCGCTTCGATCCAAGAGCGCTCATCGCCGCCTATATGCTGCTGGCGGCGACCATCATCATGCAGCATAGCTGGAGCGGCTTGCTGCTTGCAGGAGCGCTTGCAGCCGCGATATGGCTGCCGCTGCGCACTCAAATGCGGCCGTGGCTCGGTTTTATCCGAGCCTACGCCTTAATCACTCTGCTCTTCGGTGTTGTAGCTGGAGCGCACCTACAGCCATTATCGTTTGATTGGGAGCAATCGGCACGAACGATGCTCCGCTTGGCGACGCTTTTTTGCGCCATGCTGCTTGGCCTGCCGCTGCTGCTGCTTATGACGCCGCTGCGGATACAGCGGGCGCTGGAGCAAACATTCGGCTGGCTGAGCCGATTTAAAGTTCCGATCTCAGCGATTACGTTGACCGTCACTTTAATTTTCCGATTTATCCCGCTGCTGCTCAACGAATGGGAGCGCTTTGCGAAAATCGCCCATGCGCGGGGGAAAGCAACTACGCCAGTCGGTGTTTTGCCGCCCTCCATGCTGGCATCGGCGATTATCCCCTACATTCGTTCCATTTTGCGATTAGCCGAGCAAATGGCGGAGGCGTTGGAGGCGAGAGGGATTGGAAGCAATGAAATTCGTTCGACCCAAGGCTTCCGCTTGCGATTTGGCCGTCAGGATGTACTGCTGCTCGGAGCAGCGGTAATCGGCTCGGTCGTATTATACTTATGGGCTGCCCTTTAAAGCCTTTATGATCACAATCCTTAACGCTATCTATAACATAGTGGGGCTGAAGAACGGTTAAACTACAGGCTATCATTTATAATCAAAAGATGTCATATTAAAATATAAGGAGCAGAAGATGAATATTAGAAAACGCGGTTCAAACGAAAATGATATCATGGATCTTTTGCTGTTAGCAGATCCTTCTCGCAAAATTGTTGAGGAATACGTGAAACGAGGAGAGTGCTTTGTAGCGGAGGAAAACAATCAAATAGTAGGCGTTTATGTGCTTTTGCCTACAAGGCCTGAAACGGTCGAATTGGTGAATGTAGCCGTTGTGGAATCGATGCATGGAAGAGGAATAGGAAAAACGCTAGTTTTGCATGCCGTTCAAACAGCACAGGAGAGAGGATATCATACAATTGAAATCGGTACTGGAAATTCAAGTATAGGACAATTGGCTCTATATCAAAAATGCGGTTTTAGAATAGTTGGTGTTGACCCAGACTTTTTTATCAGGCATTACTCAGAAGAAATTTATGAAAATGGGATTCAATGCAGAGATATGATTCGATTATCTAGATATTTGGATATGTAAGCTAGAGTTATATGATTAGCTTTAAATCTGTTGTTAAGCAAAGGGAGCAATAATTGTTTAATCAAAAAAACAGCGGCAGTTGCCTAAATTAACATAATCACTCAGGCCTGCCGCTGCATCTATGATTTGGACGAGTCAACCTATTGAAATCAAAGGAAGGATCAGTTATTCCCCGCAACCGTTCTACGCATAGTCCGCTCCTTCATATACCACCACGTACTAAGCAGTGCAGCGGCAGTTCCAAGCATACCGCCGAACCAGAAGCCGCTGCTCATGCCCCAGCTGTCATTGAGCCAGCCGGCTAGAAAAGGGCCGGAGAACATCCCGATTGAATATACTGCCTGATAAAGGCCCATGGCAGTAGCTCTTCCAGCTGGCTGGACATCACGAATGGCAAGTCCAAGCAGCAGCGGCAAATGCAAGCCTTGGGCAAAGCCGTTAATCGCTTGTGTCAGTGCCAGCATAGCGAAAGAATCTGTATAGGCAATGGAAACCGTACATATAGTGCTTAGCACAAAGCCCATTCCAATGGTGACCCAATTGCCGAAGCGCGGGGCGAACCATTTGGCCGTAAACATGGAAGCGAGCGCATGCGGCAGCATAAAGGCGAAAACAATTAAAGTCAGCCCATATCCCGTAATGCCCAGCGTCTCTGCCTTGAGTGGCGTAAAGCCAAACATCGTGATGAACAGCACGCCATGTGCGAGAATGGAGAGCAGCGATACCTTGAGCAGCAGCTTCGTGCCGATAATGCTGCGTGCCATCGCGAGTGTCATGCCGACGCGCTCATGCGGCTGCTTCGGCGGTTCTTTTAAAAGCAGGCCTAGCACTAGCCCCACTCCAGCGATGACCGCACCAGTAATGAAGGGGGCGGCATCTCCCCACATATCCGTCACCGTTCCGCTCATCAGCATGCCGAGCATTTGGCCGCTCACGATCATCACGCTAATGCTGCCCATTGCCCTTGCAGCATCTTCTGCGGCAAAATAATTGGCGTACATGACTGTAAAGGCAACCCATGTCGAGGCGCATATGCCAGCCATTGCCCGGCCTCCGAGCGGCCATAGCCAGTGCCCTGGAACTAGAAACAGCAAGCAGCTTAAGAGAGCGGTCACCATACCCAGTATAATAAATGGCTTGCGCTTGCCAAAGCGGTCAGAGGCAACGCCAACGGGGAAGCGTATGAGCATTTGAACAAAGCCATAGCTGCCAAGCACAATGCCGATCAATTGCATCGACAAGCCGCGGCCGCTCAAAAAAGGCGATAACGTTGGCACATAAACGTACATTGACGTCCAGTATAGCAGCGTAACTACCGTAAATATCAAGCGTTGTGAAGCGGTAGACATAGTTATAAAAACCCCTTTCATCACTACTTTAGCCTACGATCACGCACTTTGTCACCTGTAAATACGTTTTGCTTAAGCTGGGGTTTGCTTTACGCGAACTAGGCTTGGTTTTTTTCTTCATTAGACGAATTATGTAAAATTATGAAACATTTTCGACGTTTTTTGCGTCAGGTAATAGGATCAGTACATATAAAAATAGGGAGGGGTCTGTCTGTGAATCGAATAGGTGTTAAATTCAGGCTTTTTGTAATGATGATTGTGATCGCTAGTTTATGTGCAGGCCTTGGGACAACGGACTCGAGAGCATATGCCGAAACGGCAGGCATTGAGCTGAATGCGGAAGCAGGCTATCAGGGCACTGTGAAGGTGGATAAAAGAATGCCTGCCCATCTTACGCTGACGAATCGAACGAATGCCGACTTAAAGGGCGAGGTTCTTATTTCCATTATTACGCCTTATGGCAGTACGACAACCGACTTCGTCGTGCCGGTCGAGCTGCCGAAAGAAACGCCAGTCGAGCTGACGGTTTCATTGCCAGGCATGCATCTGGACAAAAATAATAACAAAATCCGCTTTTTTGAAGGCGTTTCATCCAAAGGGAAGGAAGTAGCGCTCATTGGAAAAGATTTTTTGGATAGCATTGGCACATCCGATTACACATTTGGGGTGCTTGCCAGCGATCCTGATACTTTAAATTTCATGCCTTCGCTGAATGTGCGGGGCTATCAAATTTCCGTGCTGCCGCTGACGCGGGACCAACTGCCGGAGGAAGCTTCGCTGCTGGATTATTTCGATGTCCTTGCCATAAATGATGTAGCGACTTCGGATTGGAGCGAGCAGCAGGTGGCGGCTATTGCAGGCTGGATCAGCAAGGGAGGCACGCTTATTTTGTCGGGAGGCGCCGGCTACAGCAAAACAGCGAAAGCTTTTACAGCTATTGCACCGCTTGAGCCGGATGGCGGTACGGTGTCACAGCCGATTTCTTCTGAAATGGTGGGCGCAGCCGAAGCGAAAAGCGCAAGCGCAGGTGATATGACGTTGTCAACAGGCAAGCTTACCGCTGGGTCAACAAAGCTGCTAGGCGGGGAAACGCCGATTGCTGCCGAGCGTAAGCTGGGACTTGGCAAGGTGCTGTACGTGGCTTTTGATCCTGCCTTGGAGCCCATTGCTTCTTGGTCGGGAAGTGCTACGTTATATACGAGCTGGCTGCAAAACTCGCTGCTTCCCATGCAGCAGGGCTATACGAACGGCAATAATACGTTTTGGAGCTTTCAGCAGATCGTAGATGAGTTTCCATCCATTTCACCGCCTAATTTTGGTCTATTGCTCGTTATGTTTATCATTTATATGATCGTTGTAGCACCCGTGCTATATTTGGTGCTGCGAAGGGCAGACAAGCGGGAATGGTCGTGGTGGCTCATTCCGCTCATCTCCATCATTTGCGGTACCGCTATATTTTTCTTCGGTGCTGAAAATAAACGTTTTATGTCTACTCATTCGGTCCAAGTGGTACAGCTATCTGGCAAAGGCGAAGGGGTTAAGTCCGGTGCGTTTTCGATTTTTGTTCCGAATGGCGGAGAAGTAGCTGCCCGTTTCGATGAAACGCTCCCCCTAACACCTTATGCATCAGGCAGCAGCACGGGCGACTTGAATTTGCGCAGCGACAGCAGAGTCGTAAGTGTAGAAGGACAAACGACAGCTGAGTGGAAAAATGTCGAATATTGGTCGACACGCAAAGCCATCTTTGAAAATGTTCCGATGCAGGAGCAGGTCGGACAATTCAAGGTGTCCTACAAGAACAGCAACGGACAATTAGGTTATAAAATTAAAAATGAAACGTTGAAGGATTTAAAGCATGTCGTTGTCGTGATGAACGGCAGCAGCTATGCAATCGGTGATTTAAAGCAAGGCCAAGAAGAATCTGTGCTCATTTCGGCTGGTCCGAACACTAACAAGGGATATTTCGACTATGGAAATCAAATATTCCCATACCAAGGCGGCAATCAGGATATGTTCAACAGACATCGTACGCTGGTGGATGCTTATTTTCATACGAAAAACTACAGCTCCTCGGCTATTCCGATGATTTACGGTCCGCTTGTGCTCGGATTCAGCGAAGATGAAGAGGCGTTGTTCACCGTCAATAACAACAAGGTGAAGGCCGACAATCTAACAATGTGGGTGCAAAGCTTGGGTGAGCTGGAGCCGGACGAAAATGGCCGCTTTATCGTGCCGGCAGGCTTCGTAAATCCCGTTATTATTGAGAATGGTGTCAATCGATTAGAAAATTATGAAAACTCTTTATATTCGATTGGCCAAGGCGAGCTCGTCATTGAATACAGCTTTCCTGAGCGTGAGGGGCTGAAATACAATCAAATGGACATTCACCTTGACCCTTACCCATCCCCATCTGGGCAAAATTTGAAGTGGCTCATTTGGAATAAAACGCAAGAAAAATGGCAGAGCGCAGCAGCGGAAATGGAAGAGCCTTCAAACTATCTCATTAACGGCTTCAAATTGCAGATGAAGCTGATCGCAAACACAGATATAGAAACGAATATGCCGCAGGTGGCATTAGAAGGCGAGGTGGCAAAGCATGAATAAGGAAGAGCAGGCGCAAGAAAATGTGGAGCATGAAGCGGGAGTTTCGCCCGAGCAGGATCATGCAGCTGTTCCCATGATAGAGATTAAAGGACTCAGCAAGTCCTTCGGCTCGTTCCATGCGCTGAAATCGCTTGATTTGACGATTGCCAGGGGCAGGGTGTTCGGTTTTGTAGGGCCGAATGGCGCGGGAAAATCAACGACGATGTCCATTTTGGCTACACTGCTTTCGCCTTCGTCGGGTTATGCAAAGGTAGATGGCTTTGATGTGACGAAGCACCCGGCAGAAGTGAGAAAGCGAATTGGATATATGCCGGATTTCTTCGGTGTGTATGACCAGTTTAAAGCGGTCGAATATTTACATTTTTATGGTGCCAGCTATGGCATACCCAAGAGGGAACGGGAAGAGCTCATTCCGCAGCTGCTTGAGCTGGTCAATCTCAGTGACAAGCGGGATGCTTATGTCGATACGCTGTCGCGCGGCATGAAGCAGCGGCTGTGCTTGGCGCGTTGCCTTGTCCATGATCCCGATTTGCTCATACTCGATGAGCCGGCCTCCGGGCTTGACCCGCGGGCGAGAATCGAAATGCGGGAAATTTTGCTTGAGCTTAAGGCAATGGGTAAAACAATCATTATTTCCTCGCATATTTTGCCTGAGCTTGCGGAGATGGTTGACGAAATTGGCGTTATCGAGCATGGCCAGATGATTGCCCAAGGCAATGTATCGGAAATCCAGAACCGGCTGCGGGTGAAGCGGATTTTATATATTCGGCTGCTGGAGCGGCTGGAGGAGGCTGAGCAGTTTTTGCAGGAGCAGCCGCATGTGACGCGTCTGATGCGCGATGAGCGGGGCATACATGTTCATTTTAGCGGACAGGATCTCGAACAGGCTGAGCTGATCGGCGAATTGCTAGCTGCGGGTTACCGCATCGTTTCGTTTAGCGAAGGGCAGACGAATTTGGAAGATGTCTTTTTGGAAATTACGAGAGGAGGGGACGGCTTCGAATGAGAAACGATACTGTAAGCAAAGATTGGCGCAGCAAGCTGATCAATCCGGTGCTGGACAAGGAATTCCGCTTGCGGATGCGGACGCCGCGCACGATGTGGACGCTGCTTGCCTATTTATTCGCCATTGGGCTGTTTGCCCTAAGCTCTATTTATTTGCTTAATATGAGCTCGGGCAACGGCACCTCTTTTAATCCGAGCGAAAGCCGCATGCTGTTTTATTTTCTCAGCTTCGTGCAGCTCGGTCTTATTTCCTTTATGGCTCCTGGCCTTACAGCTGGTGTTATAAGCGGTGAGCGTGAACGGCAGACCCTTAATCTGCTGCTTACGACACAGCAAAGCTCGACCACGATTATTTTAAGCAAGCTGCTATCTTCTCTGAGCTTTATGATTTTAATCGTCATTAGTACGCTTCCCATATACAGTATGGTGTTTCTATTCGGCGGCATATCGCCAACGCAGCTGCTGCTCGTCTTTTTCTTTTATTTATTTTTGATGATCGTTATAGGAGCATTCGGCATTTTGTTCTCCACCATCGTCAAGCGTACGATGATTGCTGTTATTTTGACCTATGGCGTCACCTTATTTTTGTACGCGGGCACAGCGCTCATCGGTTATGTAGCGTTAATGGTATCTATGCAGATTTCAGGCTACAGCGGTTCTAACGAATGGATCGCTCATATTTTTGCATGGAACCCAGGGGTGGCGATGTACAGCATTTTAGACCCTAACATAACGAGAGAAATCGTTTATACGGGCTCTGGTTCCACCGCATCTGAACCGTTTTTGCAGCTCTGGCAGGAGTTTATGCTCATCTATCTCGTATTGGCCTCTTTAGCCATTTGGTTAAGCATTCGCTACCTGCGTCCTCGTATGAAGCAGAGCAGGAAGTAGCCTATAAGAAGTCGGTTTTAAATGAGGAGGGAGCGCAAAATGGCGCCAAGCGGAAGCAGTCAGGCTAAACAACAGCAGCAGCTTCCTGAGCTGCTATTGCCGGTGCGACTGAGATTGACCATGTTTACGATGTGCAAGCATGGGCTGAAAGGCTTGCTTATAGGCAGCTCGGCAGGCTTGCTGCTGCTAGTCGCAAGCAGGCTGTGGCCGCTGCTTCATGCGCGGCCAGCGGCTATGGCTTTGGCGGCAGCAGGCCTGCTGGCGGGGCTGCTGTACGGTCTGTGGCGGCGCGCCTCGCTGCGCGATGCGGCGAGAGCGATGGATCGCAGCGACACGGATGATGCCGTGTCGACTGCGCTGGATGGATGGCTGCGCCCGGCTGGGCAGCCATCCGCTATTGTGCTGCTGCAGCGGCAGGAAGCCATTGCCGCAGCGAAAGCTTATGCCGCTATGCTGAGCAAGCGGCTGCCTTGGCCCGCATGGCCGGCGTGGAGGCGGGCCGTGCTGGGGGTTAGCGCGGTATGGGCCATATCCGCGCTTTTGCTCGTATGGGCGAATCCGCTGGATCATTTGGCGGAGGAGCGGGCCGCCGAGCGGCAGCAGCTTGAAGAGCTGCGGGAAGAGGCGGCTGCGCTCGCGGAGGAAGCGGAGCGGGCAGCTGTGCCCGAGGAGGCGAAGCGGCAGCTTGCTGAGCCGCTTGAGAAGCTGCGCAGCAAGCTGGAGGAAAACGACAGCGACATAGAAGCGGCGCTGACGGAGCTAGCCGAGGCGATGCGCGAGCTTGAGCAGACGGCGGAGCAGGCGAAGCAAACGGCGATGCAGCTTGATGAGGCAGCGGAAGCGATGCAGCGCGAGCCCGCACTGAAGCAGCTGGGAGCTGCGCTGCAAGACCGGCTGGAATCGGGGATAAGCGAAGCGATTAGCGATATGCGCTCCCAGCTGCACAAGCTGACGCCTGAGCAGAAGGAGCAGCTGGCACAGGCGCTGGAGCAGCTTGCCGGGCAGCTGCCGAAAGACAAGGAGGCGCTCGCCTCCGCATTGGCAGAAGCCGCAGAGCAGGCGCGCAATTCCGAAGCGGAAGGTGACGCTTCGAGCGAGACGGAGGGCGGCGATGGCCTCGCCGCCCTTGAAGAAGCGCTGGCCGGCGAATTGTCGCAGGCTCAGCTGGAGCAGCTGGCTAGCGCAATGGCGAGCCAGCTTGGGCAAAGCGGACAGCCGCTTGCGGGCCAATTGGCTGCAAGCGGCGGCTCCGTGCCGCCGAGTTGGGCAGCGGCGGCCTCCGGCAATGGCTCGCCGAGCGGCAGCAGCGCTGGCGGTGCATCGGGCTCGCCGGGCTCGCCGGGCGAGCCCGGGTCGGGCGCGGCGCCGAGAAGCTCCGGCGCCTCTGGCAGCGGAGAGCCTTCATCCAGCGGTGCTGGTCAAGGCGTCGGTGCTGGAACCGGAGCAGGTGCTGGTCAAGGAGCCGGAGCAGGTGCAGGGGCCGGGGCCGGATCTGGTCAAGGTCAGGGCGCTGGCAACGGCTCGGGCGGCGGGCAAGGCGGCTTGCAAGGAGGTACCGGAGCGGGCGGACGCACGCTAGTAACGACGCCGCGCACGATGGCAGGCGAGGGCAATGTTCAGGAGGATGGCGGACCATCGACTGGCGGCCAGGAGCAAACAGGGGGCAAGTCGCCGATGATTGACGGAACGACACGTCCTTACGAGGAAGTATACAGCGAGTATGCAACCGAGGCGAAGAAAGCGCTTGGACGCTCGCAGCTGCCGCAGGCGATGCAGGATAAAGTAAAGCAATATTTCGACAACATACAGCCGAATGGATAAGGAGCGAGGTGGACAAATGATTGAATCCAAGGAACAGATTACACAGGCGGCTGAGCGTATAGCTGCTCTGAAAGAGGAAATTGGAAGCGTCATTGTAGGGCAAAAAACGGTAGTAGAGCAGCTATTGTGGTGCTTGCTGGCAGGCGGACATGCGCTGCTGGAAGGCATCCCCGGTCTCGGAAAAACAATGCTTGTCCGCACAGTCGCGGAAACGATTTCCTTGCAATATTCAAGGATTCAATTTACACCCGATCTAATGCCCGCCGACATTACGGGAACGACGCTGATCGACTTTACCGAGCAGGGCGCGGCGGGACGCAGCTTCCAGCCTGGACCGATCTTCGGTAATTTAGTGCTGGCCGATGAAATTAACCGTGCTACGCCAAAGACACAAAGCGCGCTGCTTGAAGCGATGCAGGAAGGCACAGTGACAGCTGGCGGAGAAACTCGCCAGCTGCCGCGTCCTTTTTTTGTATTGGCGACGCAAAATCCAATCGAGCAGGAGGGAACATACCCGCTGCCGGAAGCGCAGCTTGACCGTTTCCTGCTCAAAATCGGCGTCAGCTATCCGACACGTGAGGAGCTTAAAGAAATTGTGCTGCGGACAACAGCGGCGACGCAAGCCCGCGCTGAGGTCAAAATGACTGCGGATGAGCTGACCGAGCTGCAATTGTATGCCAAGCATATTCTGGTTGCAGAAGATGTGCTGGACATGGCGGTTCGGCTAGTGATGATGACGCATCCAGCAGAGGCGGATGCTCCTGACGATGTGAAGCGTTATGTCAGATTTGGCGCTGGACCGCGGGCGCTGCAAGCAATTGTGGCGGTCAGTAAGGTTAGGGCGCTTTGCAGCGGCAAGCTGCATGTATCGTGGAGCGATATTCGCGAGGTAGCGGTGCCAGCGCTTCGACATCGGGTTGTGCTCGGTTATGAGGCACAGGCAGCAGGCATAACGACGGATCAGATGACCGAATCCATATTAAACGCATTGGAGCTGACAAGATGAATGGGCAAGGCAGCGGCTCAGGGAGCGGAGCCCGGGATTCAGCGTTCAGCGGCGCTTTAGCCAAGCTTTTCCCCGATACGTCCTTGCTGAATCGACTAGAGCGCATGAAGGTGGCAGCGGGCAGCCGCGTAAAGGGCACGATGGCAGGCAAGCGCCGCTCCAGCACGCTCGGCGGCTCTCAGGAATTTGCTGACTATCGCCCTTATGCGCCCGGCGACGACATTCGCCGTCTGGATTGGAATGTGTATGGGCGGACGGGGCGAGCCTACATGCGGCAATATTGGGATGAGCAGGAGCTTACCCTGCATGTGTACGTTGACATATCTCCCTCGATGAACTTTGGCGGCGAACAGGCGAGTAAGCTGCGGTGCGCCTTGCAGCTCGCAGCTTGCGGCGGATACGCTGCGCTGTCAGGCGAGGACCGCATTTCGGTCAAGCTGTTTGGCGGCGCAGCTCCGGCAGAGCTTCCAGCACTTCGCGGAAGGGGCTCCGCAACGCGATTGTTTCATTTTTTGGCGGCGGCACTAGAGCAGGCAGCGGAGCAGCGGTCTTTTCACCCAGACGATGGGTTGAAGTCTTCTGCGATAGGTGAGGGGAGGGCAGCTATGCAGCAGCATGCGGCAGCTTTGTCCATGCGGGAAGCTATTGCACAGGCTGGGCAGCTCCCGCATCGAACGGGCGTTACTTGGATAGTGTCCGATGCGATGTTTGAAGCGGGCATTGAGCATACGCTGCTCAGCCTGCTTGCTGCTCGGCAGCAGGTTGTTTTTCTCCATTTATTGAGCCCAGAGGAGTTAAATCCTTCTTTGACAGGCGAGCTGAATTTGCTTGACAGTGAACTCGGAACGGGCAAAGAGGTTGCCTTAGGCAGTCGTCTGCTGGAACAATATCGCGACACAGTGAACGAATATTGCAATGAGCTCAAGAAGCTGTGTGCGGAGCACGGAGCCCTTTATATTTTTATTGATACAAGCAAGCCAATGGAACAAATAGTTCAGCATACGCTGCTTCGCGCTGGTGTGCTGCACAGCCATAGTTAAGCTTGAATTGGAGCTAATTATAAGAAGCAGCCTTAAGACGCAGGTGAAAGGAGGAGAAAAAATGCAGCTGCTATCGCCGCTATCCGCATTATTCGGCTTGGCGCTCCCAGCCATCGTACTCATGTATTTATTAAAGCGCACGTATATAGACACCGAAATCGCGAGTCATATGCTGTGGAATCGTATGCTGCGCGAGCAAGAGGCGAATCGTCCATGGCAAAAGCTTCGTACACGTCCGCTTCTGCTTTTGCAGCTACTCGCAGCTGCTATACTAGTGCTGGCGCTCATGCAGCCTTATCTCGTGGCAGATAGCCGCAGCGGAAGTCATACCGTTATCGTGCTTGACCGCTCGGCAAGCATGACCGCGGCTATGCCTGGCGGAAGCTCGCAAGGCAGCATGCTGGCCGCCGCTGTAAAGCAGGCGGAGCTGTGGCTGAACGAGCAGCCGAAAGGGGAGCTTATCACCTTGCTTGTAACGGGCGAGCAGCCCCGGATTATTTTGTCCAAGGAAACGGATCATGAGCTCGCGGTGCAGCAGTTGAAAACCATTACGCCAGATTTCGGTACCCAGGACAACGTAGCCGCTTTATCGTTAGCCGACTCCCTGCTTGCCAATGAGCAAGGCGGCCGGATATTGCTGCTGACCGATGGCAGGTGGCAGGACGCAGATTCCGTAAACCAGCTGACCCTTCATGCGAAGCTTGAGCAGTTCAAGCCTAATGCCCCGCAAGCTGGCAGCAACAATAGCGCTATTTTGTATTTTGGCATTCATGCAGCAGCTGGAGAAGATGGCAAACGTGCAGGCGTAGTGACGCTGCGAAATGACAGCTCTGCATCTAAGCAGCTTGAGCTTGCCATCTATGCGGACAAGGAATCCGAGCCTGCGGTGAAGAGGTCGGTCAAGCTTGAGGCTGGGGGCTGGACGAGCGTAAATATTAACGGTCTGCCGGAAGAAGCGAGCTATTACACAGCCAAAATCAGCGGAGCGACCGATGATTATGCCGCTGACAATATCGCCTACCAGTTTCCGATCGTCACTAAAGCGCAGCAGGTGCTTTTGGCTACATCAGGCAACTTGTTTTTGGAAAAAGCGCTCCAGCTCGCTGGCGTAAAAACGATAAAGGTTGATCCAGCGCAGTATGTTCCTTCCGATGAACATGTTAAGGACATCGACTGGGTTATTATGGATGGCGACACAGCAAAGCTTCGAACGGACAAAAGCTGGCAGGAGCTGTTTTCCTCCAAGCCTGTCTGGTATATCGACCATCCGGAAGCGACCGCGGAGGATACGGCTTTGCCTGCGAATAGCAGAGTGGCGCTGGCTGAGCATCCCGTTACTGCCTATCTTTCATTTGAAGATACCCACATTGGACGTATGGTGAAGGCGAAGGATGCCGGGACATGGGGGGAAGCAATCGTTACTTATGGAGGCTTGCCTGCCATATATGCTGGCTCGGTGCAAGGAAGGCCGCAGCTGCGCTTTACCTTTGACCTGCAAAGCAGCGATTTGCCGCTGCGGCCAGAGTTTCCCGTGTTAATCGTGCAGGCGGCGGATTGGATGAGCGGAGGGAGTCAGGCTCAGCTTGGGACGGCCGATGCCGGAAGCACGCTCCAGCTTGCTTTTCTAAATGAGACAGTTAGTGCCAAGTGGGAAATGATCGAAGCACTAGGCGGTTATAGCGAAAAATCATTGCCCGACAGCAAGCTGGCTGCCGCGCTTGCAGCGCAGGAGCCAGCTGTCGCCCCGGCGATTCCGGGCTTGTACCGTTTAATCGAGCAGGATGCACAAGCGGAAACGATCGGTCAGAGGATGCTTGCTGTAACAGCGGCTCCCTCCGAAAGCGCATCGTTGTCCGCAGCTTCGGAAATCAAGCCGCTTGCCGCAGCTTCAAAGGAGACAGGTCAACAGCAGGCTGATGCGGGCGTGGCAGCGGGAAGTGTGGAGGCGGCAAACGCTTTTGTCGTATGGCTCGCGCTGGCATTGTTTATGCTGATGCTTGTGGAATGGGAGGTGTATAGGCGTGGGAATGCAGGCTAATTCGCCCTGGGCGCTCCTACTTCTCCTTCCGTGGGCAGTGGCGGTTTGGTGGATGATTCAAGGTACGCTGCGGCTGCAAGGCAATCGTAAAAAGATAGCCATAACGCTGCGTGCATTTATTTTGCTGCTAATCATTGCGATTGCAGCAGGTGTGCAGCCTTATTTGCGAATTGAGCAGCGAAACGTTATTTTTGTGGCAGATCGTTCCGCATCCGTCAATGCCGATGCCGCTTTAGGCGAGTGGATTGCTAAAGCCTCGGCGGCAAAAGACGAAGCCGATCAAAGCGGAATTGTATCCATCGGACTAGATGCCGCCGTCGATAAAGTGCTTTCGCCTGATCAGCTTCCGAGTGCGCAGCGATATACGTTTCGATCAGGCGTGAATGAAAAATTCACGGATTTGTCTCAGGCGCTGCGCCTTGCGTCAGGCATGCTGCATGAAGCCGGAGGCGGCAAAATCGTGCTGCTCTCCGATGGCGCAGAAAATGCCGGAAGCATGCTGCGCCAAGCGGAGCTATTGAGGCATGCAGGCATTGAGGTGGATGTCGTTCCGGTAGCTGCCCCGCAGCGGGTGGACGCCTCGCTCGAGGCGATGGACGTTCCGCAAACGCTGCGTCAAGGTGAGAAATTTACGTTTGAATTTACGATTAACAGTACAGCATCGGGAACGGCCAAGCTGCGGCTCTATGAAGACAACCGTGAGCTGTCAACAAGCGATATTGTGCTGGAGCCGGGTGAAAATCGCTTTGCGCTGCAAAGTGCGGCGCTGGAGCCGGGCTTTCACCGTTTTCGAGCGGAGCTGTATGCGGAAGGGGATGAACAGGGGCAGAACAATACGGCGTATGCGTTCAGCAGAGTCAGCGGCCCGCCCGCTGTGCTCATTGTTGAAGGTGTGCCGGGCTCATCAGGCAATGTGGAGGCAGCTTTGAAAGCTTCGCTCATTCGTTATGAGACGATACCGCCTGAGCGGTTGTCCGTACAGCTTGCCTCATATGCCGCCTATGACAGTATTATTTTAAACAATGTTTCGGCAACCCGCATTGCGGCTAAACCGATGGAGTGGCTCGGCAAGGCGGTCAGCGATTATGGCATTGGCCTTGTCATGCTGGGTGGCGACAACAGCTTTGGCTTGGGCGGCTATTTCCAAACGCCTATTGAGAAGGCGCTGCCGGTCTATATGGATTTGAAGGGCAAGCGTCAGCTGCCCTCGCTCGGCTTGATTTTGGTCATTGACCGTTCCGGCAGTATGGTCGGCGGCAAGCTGGAGCTGGCGAAGGAAGCGGCAATGCGGACGATTGAGCTGATGCGACCAGAGGATTCAGTAGGCGTAGTCGCCTTCGACTCGACGCCTTGGTGGATTGTGGAGCCGACCAAGCTGACGGATCGCGAGGCGGTTTTGGATAAAATCCAGGGCATTCAGGCCGATGGGGGCACGGAAATTTTTCCGGCGCTAGATACCGCGTATAACAAGCTGCTGGAAATGGATGCACAGCGCAAGCATATTATTTTGCTCACCGACGGCCAGTCGGCTTCTAATCCGGGCTATGCTGCGCTGACAAAGGGCATGGTCGACCATAAAATGACGATGTCTACCGTTGCAGTCGGCGACGGTGCCGATCAGGCGATGCTGGAGCAGCTTGCGAAGCAGGCGAAGGGACGGTTTTATTTTACAAATGATGAAAGCACGCTTCCAGCTATTTTCAGCCGCGAGACGGTGTTAATGTCACGAACCTATATTGTGGAGCAAAATGCTCCGCCGCTTATCGGGCAAGCCGGAAGCTGGTCGTCGATGTGGCAAAATGGCGTGCCAAACTTGCAGGCTTACATCGCAACGACAGCAAAGGAAACGGCAGAGGTCGCTTTGCTATCGCCCCAAGGTGATCCAATTTTGGCGCGCTGGGCTTACGGTTCAGGACGAACGGTAGCTTGGACGAGTGACTTGACGGGGAAATGGTCGCGAGACTGGGTGCAGTGGGCCGCTTTGCCGAATGTGCTCGCCGAGTGGATAAAGTGGACTTTTCCTCAGTTTGAGAGCACGCCTTATTCCGCAACAGCTGAGCTGGATGGTCGAGAGGCTATGCTGCGCTTACGTACAGAGGGTAATGATACAGCTGCTAAGCTGTCGGCTGTCGTCACCGATGAAACTGGGAAAAGCACGACGCTTTCGCCGCTTCCGGCAGCTCCGGGTGAATATGCGGCAAGCCTTCCGATCTCGGAGCCAGGCGTATATTTAATGCAAGTGAATGAACAGAGCGGCGGAGCGGATGAGCCGAAGACGGGCGGCGGCACGACAACGGGGTTTGTCATTCCCTATTCGCCTGAGTATCGTTTAACGGGTGAAAATGGAACAGAAGCGCTGCAGCAGCTTGCTGCCGCTACGGGTGGGCGTTTGCTGTCGCTGGAAGCGCCGGGGGAGGCTTACCGCTTCAATCCAGTAGTGTCCCGGCAGCCTTATGATTGGACGCGTGAGCTCATAATATTGATTTTGGCGCTGTGGCTGGTCGACATCCTATTGCGCCGACTGTCGCTGCCTTGGCAGCGGATCGGGCGGATGCTGTTGACGAGACTTAGGCTCGTAGGTGGACGTTTGCAGAGGAATGAGCCAGCCGCCGCTCCGTCAGGTGCGATGAGCAGGCTGCAGCAGCGGAAAAGTCGCACGGCAGGCTTTTATGGTGAGCGAGCGAATACAAGCGACGTGGATCGAGCATCAACCTCGCCAGCATCTGGTCAGGTAAGGGGAGGGAATGGAGCGCTTAATGGCGTTCAGGGGGCTTCGGCCAATACGTCGCAAACGGCTAGCCGTCCGTCTCGATCACAGGCTCCGAAGCCAGAGGATCGTGACCAGGCGAGCAAGCAGCAGCGAGAAGCGCTAGCTTCACAGGCTAACGCTTTAGGTGTCGTCAGCCAGCCGTCAGTCCCTCCTTCAAGCCCAGAGTCCAAGCAGGCTGATGCTCAGACAGCGGTCAATCGTCTGCTTGCGGCTAAGAAGCGCGGCAAGCGGTAGCATTTTTGAAAGGATGCGGGGTTTGAAGGTTAGCATGGTTTAGAGGGATGGACAACGGCGGCGTCGAAAGTTACAATGCACATAAACGATTTTTCTGAGGAGCTGACGAAACGATGTATAACGAAATCACGCCGGAGCAGGTTGAAGCGCGTCTGAATAATAAGGAAAAGTTTCATTTAATTGATGTTCGTGAGCTTGATGAGTGGGAAGAGGGACATATTGCCGAAGCAGCTCATTTGCCCTTGTCTGAAATTCAGGAGCGTTTGGATGAGCTGCCTAAGGATGAAAATATTATTTTCGTATGCCGCAGCGGCGGACGAAGTGGCAAAGTATGCAGCTTCCTCGCGCCACAGGGCTACTCCGTGACCAATATGACGGGCGGCATGCTCGCATGGCCGGGAGCTATCGTTACTGGAGCGTAGCATAAAGCGTTAAAAAATCAAAAGCAGCTTTGCAACCGAATTTTGGCGGATTGCGGGGCTGCTTTTCCCTTTTTCCGATTCGGAATAAGGGCGTGAATCATGATATAATAAAAATGAAACGGAGCTGATCCTTCATGAATCTGTTAAATCCAAGAAATGATTTTTTGTTCAAACGCATTTTTGGGAGTGAAGAGAATCGCGATGTCCTACTAACCTTTCTAAATCGAACTTTTGATGAGAACGCTTTTTTATTGGAGTAAGCAATACTCTAGTCAATTGCAGGAAGGGCAGCCGTATAGCCAACTAAAACGGTGCGTGACTATTAATATTTTGAACTACGCCTTGCTGCCGAATGCTTTATATCATAACGTATTTCATCTGCGGGAGGATCGAACCGGCATTTCGCTAATTGACGATATTGAAATTCACTTTCTAGAGCTGCCGAAGCTAGACGAACAAGCCATTTCCATTGAGGATGGCGGACTTGTGAACTGGCTGTTATTTCTCAAAGGTGCAGATCAATCCAAATGGGAGGTGTTAACGATGAATGAACCGGTATTACGAAAGGCCATGGATACGCTGGAATTTTTGAGTCAGGATTTAGAAGCACGAAGACAATATGAAGACCGTCAGAAGTATCTGCATGATGAGGCATCAATGTATGAAGCGGCTAACTTAAGAGGGAAGGCTGAGGCAAAGAAGGAAATTGCCAGAAAGCTTCTTGCTCTTGGAGTTGAGCTATCCGTCATCATCGAAGCATCTGGTCTATCTGAGAACGAGATCATTGATTTAAAGTAGTTATAGTTAAAAAAGAGACGAGCGGACCCATGGTGGTCGGCTCGTTTTTTATTTAAGGAGTTATTTTCACAAAAAAATTCATCTTTGTTTATTTCCAACCTCATCAATCTTAATTAACGCAATCTAGTTTACGCTTGATCTATATTGCCGCACTCAGCCTGTACACATGTTGGCCCCATGCCAAACATATGATGAATAGATGATGTTAGTAAGGCGATAAATCATTAATATCATTTTAAATTGCCCCACTACATTGAGGCCTCGGGTGTATTAGAAGGGCGAAAGGGCGGGTGTGCCATTGGAACAGCGGCATAAGGAGAGCGAAAATAGCGTAACGCTGCAATATGCAGTGGGTGGCATGAGCTGCACAGCATGCGCGGCACGGATCGAGAAGGCTGTGGGAAAAATGGAAGGCGTACAATCGGTCGCTGTAAGCTATCCGGCAAGATCGGCTTGGGTGCAGTTTGTGCCTGAGCGGATGCGGTCTGAGGAGATTATGGCGAAAATCGGACATATCGGCTTCCAAGCCTCGGCAGCCGAGCACAGCAAAGAACAGTGGGAGCAGGAGCGCAGCGCCCTCGGATTACGACTAATGATCTCGCTGCTGCTAACGCTGCCGCTGCTAGCTGGAATGACCCAGCATCTCCCGCTGCTAAGCGGTCTTGCTATTCCGACTTGGCTGCTGAACCCTTGGCTTCAGCTTGTACTAGCTACAATCGTTCAATTCGTCATTGGGCTGCCTTTTTATATCGGTGCTTATCATGCGCTGCGCTTGCGAGCAGCGAATATGGACGTGCTAGTCGCAGCAGGAACGTCTGCAGCTTATTTATACAGCCATTATGTTGTTTTTTCTCGACTCCCAACTGGAGATGCGCTTGCCACGGGGCATACGCTGCCGCTTTATTTTGAAACCTCTGCTGTCGTTATTAGCGCGGTGCTGCTCGGCAAATATTTGGAAATGACAGCTGCATCTCGGGCACAGGATGAGGCGGACGGGTACAGCCAATTGCAGGTGCAATCCGCAACTGTAGAACGGTCAGGCGAGTGGGTCAGTGTGCAGACCGCCTTCATACGGGAAGGAGAGATTGTGCGCATTGCACCGGGTGAGACGGTTCCGGTTGACGGCGTTTTAACGAGCGGGGAAGCCGATATGGATGAATCGCTGCTGACAGGGGAAAGTATGCCGGTTATTAAACGAGCGGGAGACCTAATCTGGGCAGGAACAACGAACGTGGGGACCATGCAACGAATCCGTGCAACGGCTGCGGGACATGCAACGCTGCTCAGCCGCATTAGCGAGCTGCTTCGTGAGGCGCAGCGCTCCAAATCTGCGATTCAGCAGCAGGTGGACCGGGTAGCCGCATGGTTCGTTCCGGCGATGCTTGCCCTTTCGGCTTTCACCTTTATGCTTTGGCTGGTGGTGCTCGAACCTGGCAATTGGCATCAAGCTTTCCGCTGTGGGATCGCTGTCGTGCTCGCTGCCTGTCCTTGTGCGCTGGGGCTTGCCGCGCCTATTTCACTGGTTATCGCTTCTGGTCGTCTAGCAAAGCTGGGCATTGTGCTCAAGCAGGCTGGGGCGCTGGAGCGACTTGCGCGGCTAAACACGCTGCTGCTAGACAAAACCGGAACGCTCACCGAAGGTGCGCCGCAAGTTAGCGCGGTATGGGCTGCGCCGACTCAGACTCGCTCGGTCGTGCTTCGTTTGGCGGCCGCCGCAGAAGCGGGTTCGGCCCATCCGCTAGGGCTAGCGATAGGCCGGGAGGCCGGGCGGGTAGGATTGACGCCGCCAAGGGCGCTAAACATGGTTTATTTGCCCGGCAAAGGCGTTCAAGCAGTAGTTGAGGGAAGGAGCATTGCCGTCGGAAATGCGACCTTTGCGAAAGCTGAGCAGTGGAAGGTGAATGCGGAGGCCTCCGCAGCTATAGCCTATTTTTGCACCGAACGGGAAAAAAGAGGAGAAACGCTCTTATATGTTGCAGCAGATGGCATGCTCATTGGCTGTATTTCGCTTGCGGATCGGGTTAAACCGCATTCTTTAGCGGCTGTTCAGCAGCTCCAACGTTATGGATTACAAGTGATGCTGGCAACAGGCGACCACCAAATACCCGCCCAAAATGCCGCCCGCCAAGCAGGCATTGTCCAAGTATACGCCGGATTGCTGCCTGAGCAGAAGCTGGAGCTGGTAGAGCAGCTCAAACGCTCGGGCAAACGGGTCGGCATGGCTGGCGACGGCTGGAATGATGCACCGGCGCTTGCGGCTGCCGATGTAGGCATTGCGATGGGCAATGGCACGGAAGCGGCACTCGCTGCCGGACATTTAACGCTGCTTCAGCCGCGCATGACTGCGATTGTTGATGCACTTGGCATAAGCCGGTTGACGGTGCGAAATATTAAGCAGAATTTGCTGCTTGCTTTCCTATATAATAGCAGCATCGTGCCAATTGCCGCCTTCGGTCTGCTGGAGCCTTGGATGGCAGGGGCAGCGATGGCGCTAAGCTCGGTGTCAGTTGTCGGAAATGCGATGCGGATGAGCTACATTTTGCGGCGGCCTTAAGCAGCTTCCTGCCTAGTCCAAGGTGGACAAATACGGAAAAACGATGGTATAGTTACTACGTCTAACCTACATAATGATGAGGGCCAGCGCCAAGCAGGGATACCGCATTTTCGGCACAGCTGCCGCAAATGCTTTTTTTATGCCTGATTCGCCTGAAAGAGTCCTCCGCTTGGAGAGAACAAACCATTTTAGAGGAGTGTATACCATTCAATGAAAGTCAAAATGAATACTATGCTGAAAACAAGCCTTGCCATTTGGCTTATTGCTATGCTGACGCTGCTTGCCGCTTGCGGCGGTGCGGTAAATAATAGCAAGGAATCTGCTGCACCATCTATCTCACCATCCGCTGCTCCGTCTACAGAGACAGCTGCCGCCTATCCGCTCACCGTAACCGATGCAACGGATACCAAGCTTACCTTTGAGCAGGCGCCTGTAAAAATTGTGACGCTTGTGCCAAGCGAGACAGAGGTTGTGTTTGCTGTAGGAGCGGGCAAGCAGGTAGTCGGCGTGGATCAGTACAGCAACTATCCAGAAGCCGCTAATGACATTGAGAAAATTGGCGATATGACGACCAATATTGAAGCTGTCGTGAAGCTGAATCCAGATCTCGTGCTTGCATCCTCCAGCATGAATGGAGATGCGGTTGCCAAGCTGCGCGAGCTGAATATTCCGGTATTTGCCTCCGATTCGAAGACATATGGCGAAACCATTGCCCATATTGAGACGGTCGGCCAAATTTTGAACCATGTGAAGGATGCCGAAGCGGTTGCTGAACATATGCGTGATGTGATGAATCAGGTCATGAATGCGGTGAAGGATGCGCCAGCGAAAAAGGTTTATTTGGAGTTTAGCCCTGGCTACACGGCAGGCTCAGGCACTTTTTTGGATGAGCTGCTGACGATGGCGGGCGGCACCAATGTAGCGGGCTCGAAGGAAGGCTGGTACGAGGTCAGCGCTGAAGAGATCGTGAAGCAAAATCCAGAAATCATCATCTACCCGGACATGTCGGTGAAACCGAACCCTATCGTTACAGCATTGGATAGCCGAGCAGGCTGGAACGTCATTGACGCGGTGAAAAATAAACAGGTTATCGCGGTTTCGGAAGATCCACTCGTTCGTGTAGGCCCGCGGCTTGCCGATGGCTTGCTGGAAATTGCGAAGGCTGTTCATCCAGACCTCGTTAAATAGCGGATGAGACATCAATGGTTAGGCTACGGAGGAGCAGCAGTGCTCCTTCTTGCTGTTTCTATTATCGCAAGCTTGTCGGTAGGTTCCTCAGGTATTTCCTTTATTGATGTGTGGGGTATTTTGCTGCATCAGCTGCCATGGCTTAGAGATCAGCCGGTTAGCTGGAGTGAAGGTGAAATGGCTATTGTGACTCAGGTAAGGCTATCGCGCGTGCTGCTGGCAGTGCTTGTAGGCGCTTGTCTGGCACTGGCGGGAAGCGGGTTTCAAGGTGTGCTGCGCAATCCGCTTGCCGATCCGTATACGCTCGGGGTTGCTTCGGGCAGTTCAGTCGGCGCTGCGGCATTGATTTTATTTGGCTATCAGGCGGCAGTAGGCATTTGGACGATTCCAATCGTCGCTTTTTTAACGGGAATTGCGACGTTATTGGTCGTTTTCTGGCTAGCGCGAAGCTCAGCCGGAATGCAGTTGGAAACGCTTATATTATCCGGCGTTATTATCCAAGCCTTTCTTGGCGCTTTCGTATCCTTCATGGTCTCGCTATCCAATAGCGTAGTAAACCAGATTTTGTTTTGGCTAATGGGCTCGCTGGCGATGAAAAGCTGGGCGAACGTCTACATGCTCATTCCGTTTCTTATTATTGGGGTTATTGTACTGATTGCTTATGCACAGCATTTGAATGTTTTTTTGCTTGGCGAAGGACAGGCGGCACATTTAGGCATTCGCGTAGAGCGTACCAAGCTGATCGTGCTGGCTTGCTCGACGCTGCTCACCGCTGCTGCGGTATCGGTGGCAGGCGTGATTGGCTTCGTCGGCCTCGTCGTACCGCATGTGATTCGCCTAATCGTTGGGCCGGACTACCGCCTGCTCATCCCACTGTCCGCATTTGGCGGCGGCATATTCGTGCTCTGGGCTGATACACTTGCCCGCATGGCGCTAAGTCCGAAGGAAATTCCGCTTGGCGTAGTAACTGCGCTGATTGGTGCGCCATTTTTTGCTTATTTACTGCATCGGCGCAAGCGGCTGGAAGGAGGGGGATAATGGCTGTTATGCTTGAAGCGCGCCAGCTGGGTACGACGATACGCGGGCGAAAAGTGCTGAATGACATAACCTTTTCCTTTCAAAAAGGGTATACATATGGCGTTATTGGCCCCAATGGGGTTGGGAAATCCACCCTGCTTAAGCTGCTTTCCGGTGTATTGCCTCCTACGCAGGGTCATATCTTTCTCGCGGGGCGAAGCATTGCCGCCTACTCACGCAAGGAGGCAGCACGCAAGCTCGCTGTGCTTCAGCAGGGTGTGCTTCCGCCAGTAGGATTTACCGTGCGTGAAGTCATTGAAATGGGCCGGTTTCCTTATCAAAATTGGTTCGGCAATGAAGCAAGCGATTCCGCGCCGATCATTAATCAGGCTATTGCAGCAATGGGGCTGGAAAAGCTGGAGCAGCGCAAAATGGCTGAGCTAAGCGGCGGCGAACGGCAGCGCGTCGCGCTAGCCAAAGTGATGGTGCAGCAAGCGGAGGTCATTTTGCTGGACGAGCCTACGACCTATTTGGATATCGGCTACCAAATTCAATTGCTCGATACAGTAAAGAGCTGGCAGCGTGAGCAGGGCATTACCGTTGTAACCGTGCTGCATGATTTAAATTTAGCCGCTTTATATTGCGATGTAGTGCTGGTGCTGCATAAGGGCAGCATCGCAGCATTGGGCAAACCGCAGCATATTTATACGACGGAGCTGATTCGCGAGGTATACGGCGCAGAGGCTTCGATTTTGAAACATCCGTCAACAGGGGCGCCGCAAATTTTGCTTGCGCCCCATGTGAGAATAAACAATGGGGAGCTGGAATGAAGGGATGAAGGAAGAATTATGCGTGCTGCTGGCGAACGCCATTGGGAGACTCCCGGTATTTAATGAACAGGAGGCAGAGGCGGCAAGGCGCCATTCAGATCAATTGACGAAGCCGCCGGGCAGCTTGGGCAAGCTTGAAGAATTGGCTTGCCAGCTTGCTGGAATTTCGGGGGAGCGCTGGCCGGACATGGAGCGTAAAGCGGTCATTATTATGGCTGGCGATCACGGCGTGTGCGAGGAAGGGGTTAGTGCCTTTCCACAAGCGGTAACCCCGCAAATGGTGCTTAATTTCTTGAATGGCGGCGCAGCCGTCAATGTACTCGCCCGACAGGCGGGAGCTGACGTGTATTGCGTTGATGTTGGCGTGAACGCGGAGCTTGAGCATCCAAAGCTTTTAAGCCGCAAGGTCATGTATGGAACCGCCAATATCGCCAAAGAAGCTGCGATGTCGAGAGAGCAGTCTATTAGAGCTATTTTGACCGGGATTGAAGTTGTGGATGAGCTTTATAAACAAGGCTATCGCGCCTTTGCAATAGGAGAAATGGGCATCGGCAATACGACGGCAAGCGCAGCGATCACTTCGGCATTGACAGGGCTTGCGCCTGAGGAAACCGTTGGCAGAGGAACAGGAATTAATGATGAGGCTTGGAAAAATAAAGTCGAGGTTGTTAAACGGGCTATCGCGGTTAATGCACCAGACGCGCTAGATCCATTTGACGTGCTGATGAAGCTGGGTGGTCTGGAAATCGCTGGGCTGGTAGGCGTTATTATTGGAGCGGCAGCCAATAGCTGCCCGGTTGTTATTGACGGCTATATTTCCTCGGTAGCTGCCTTAGTAGCATCGCGGATTTCGGATAAAACGAAGCCATGCATGATTGCCTCTCATCTTTCCTATGAGCAAGGTCATGCGAAGCTGCTGAAAGCCGTAGGGTTAAGCCCGATGATTCATATGGATATGCGGCTTGGAGAAGGCACAGGTGCGGTATTATGCTTCCATTTTATTGATGCCGCATTAAAGCTCATGCAGGAAATGGCTACTTTTGAAAGTGCAGGGGTATCGAAAGCGTAGGTGAAGCAGTAATGGCAATGTTAGTAACAGGCGGTACGCGAAGCGGTAAAAGCTTATTCGCTGAGCAGCTCGCGATGAAGCTTGGAGAAAAGGGCATTTATATGGCCACCAGCCGTATTTGGGATGAAGAAATGGCTGAGCGCGTAAATAGGCATCAGCAAAGTCGCGGTACAGGAGACTTTAAATGGGAAACGGTGGAGGAGCCGCTTGAGCTGGCCGAATTGCTGGAGAAGCAGGCGCAGGCATCCGAGGCTATGGTGTCAGCTGGAAAGCAGCCGCCAGTTGTGCTTGTAGATTGTCTGACTCTCTGGTTGACAAACGCTTTGATGGCAGCAGAGGAGCAGGCAGGCCAAGCTGGCAGAGAAGCAGACGAGCAGTTGCATCACCAGACGGAAGCGCTCATTGGCGCGATTGCGGCTTATTCTTATCCGCTCGTAATCGTCACAAATGAGGTAGGGGCGGGTATTGTGCCTGCCTACCCACTGGGCCGAAAATTTCGAGATGAGGCAGGGAGGCTCAATCAGCGGGTGGCAGCGGTTTGCGATAAGGTGTTTCTTGTAACAGCGGGCATTCCGATTGAGCTCAAGGCAGCGGCTTTTCGCTGGGAGCAGCTATGATCTTCTATTCCTTGCCGGACATGCTGTTGCTTACTGCCGCAGCTATACTAGTCGATTGGATTGTCGGCGATCCTAAATGGCCGACGCATCCCGTCATTTGGATCGGCAGGCTCATTGCTTGGCTGGAGCATAAGCTGCGCAGGCGCGATAACACCGAATCCTCCAAGCTCCTCAGATTAAAGGGCACCTTGCTAATGCTCATAACGTTAGCCCTTTCATATGGGATCATGTGGGGAGTCGTCGCGGTCGCTTCGCTTATTCATCCTTGGCTCGGCTATGCGGTGACCATTTGGTTTATATCGACGACTATCGCGGTCAAAGGGTTAAAACAGGCAGCGATGCTCGTCTATATTCCGTTAATAGCAGGAAACCTTCAAGAGGCACGCAAATATGTCGGGTACATTGTCGGACGCGATACGGACAAGCTGAATGAATCGGAAGCTGCCCGTGCTGCTGTGGAGACGGTGGCGGAAAACACAGTCGATGCGCTTGTCTCGCCTATCTTTTTTGCTTTAATCGGAGGAGCGCCGCTTGCTATGCTGTATCGGGCGGCAAATACGCTTGACTCCATGGTTGGTTACCGCAATGATAAGTATATGGATTTCGGCTCGTGCTCGGCGCGAACCGATGATGTGCTCAATTATATACCCGCCCGCTTGACGGGAGCTTTGCTCGCGTTGTCGGCTTGGCTGCTGCCGGGCATGTCTGCCAGGCGCTCGGTCGCTGCGATAAGAAAATTCGCCCATCAGCACCCGAGCCCAAACAGCGGTATTCCTGAATCGGCTGTTGCCGGGGCGCTCGGTATTGAGCTTGGCGGACTGAATTATTATTTTGGCGAGCCTAGCGAGCGTGCGAGAATGGGGGAGCCTGTGCGCCCATTGACGGCGCAGGATATTATGTTCACGACTAGGTTATTATATCTGGTCAGTCTATTACTTGTAGTTGGGGTGCTGGCATTATGGCTGTTCATTCATTAAAGCTGCATGTTCAGGCGCTGGTCGCTGCTATTCAATTTTTGACTAGAATTCCAGTGCCTGTGACCGTTCCGTTTGAGCCGCAGGTGTTAGCGCGCAGCGCTGTATATTTTTCGATTGCCGGAGCATTGATTGGCGGTATCGTCACATTAAGCTTTACTGCTATTCAAAGCTGGCTGCCTGCCGGCCCAGGGGCTGTCTTGCTGCTTGCACTATGGCTCGCGCTTAGTGGCGCTTTGCATATGGATGGCTGGATGGACACGGCAGACGGCGTACTGAGCCATCGCTCGCGGGAGCGTATGCTGGAAATTATGAAGGATAGCCGAGTAGGCGCTATGGGTGTCATTGCGGCCGTTCTGCTGCTGTTGTTCAAATTTACAGTGTTATATGAGCTGCTTAGTCATACAGAGTCTGTTTATGTGCTGCCGCTGCTGGTCATTATTCCGCTGTGGAGCCGCTGGTGGATGGCTGCGGCGATTGTCATCTGGCCGAGTGCACGTGAGGGAGAGGGGATCGGCGCCTTATTCCAAGCGACCAAGCTGCGGCATGTATGGACGGGGTTTGTACTTACCTTCCTGCTAGCCTGTGGGATCGGTCTCGCATTCGGACTGCCTCTCGGCACATCCGCTTTCACAGCGGCAGGTGCTGCTGCTGTGACGATGGCGACAGGGACGCTAATGTCTTTCTGGCTTGCCCGCAAGCTAGGAGGCTTGACTGGAGACACTTACGGTGCAATGAATGAAGCGATTGAAGCGATTTTGTTGTTTGCACTGCTATTATTGACAACTCACTAGAAGAGGGGAATACTCACCATGCTTGAAAGATACGGACATGGCGGTGACCTGCGAACGGCAGAGGAAAATTTCGGACGGCCAGCTGATCAATTTGTCGACTTCAGCTCCAATATGAATCCTTTAGGTCCGCCCCCCTTGGTAAATAGGGTACTGCTTTCGTATGCCGAGCAGATTGGCAAGTACCCAGATCCTGCGGTACGCGGGCTGCGGGCAAAGCTTGCAAAGCTGCATGGCATTGATGAACAGTGCATTTTAATCGGAAATGGGGCGGCAGAGCTAATTGATCTGACCGTTCGTGCCGTGAACCCTGTTATGACGAGTCTCGCGTTTCCTTGCTTTAGTGAATACGGGGACGCTGTTCATAAAATCAGCAGTGGCATTGCCCCTATCATGCTGAAGCCGGAGAACGGGTTCAAGCTGACAGAAGAGGCTATTGAAGGCACGATGAGCGCCGTAGAGGAGCCTTTCTATATGCTAGGCTCACCGAATAATCCAACGGGACGACTTGTCGATCCGGCGCTAATTAGGAAGCTGCTGACAGGCGGCTCTACGGTAGTTGTAGATGAAGCCTTCATGGATTTTGTTCCTGAGGAAGCGAATTATTCAATGGTGAAGGAAGCGGCCGGCAATGACAGGCTGTATGTCATTCGTTCCATGACGAAATTTTATGCAATTCCAGGCATTCGACTCGGGTATATGGTCAGTACGCCAGAGCGCATTGCAGCGCTGCGGCTGCTGCAGGTCCCATGGAGCGTCAATTCGCTTGCACAGCTCATAGGCGAGGGCGTCTTAGAGGATGCGGAATATGCGGATAGGACGCTGAAATGGCTGGATGAAGAACGCCCTTGGCTCATTACGAAGCTGGAGGGACTTGGTTTTTCCGTCACGCCTAGTCAAACCAACTATGTGCTTGTAAGATTGCCAGCTCTGCCTCATTTGACGGCAGCTGCTTTGCAGCTGGAAATGGGCAGCCGCGGGGTGCTTATTCGCGATGCCTCCCATTTTGTCGGGCTTGATGACCGTTATTGCCGGTTTGCGATCAAGCTGCGCAGTGATAATGAAAAGCTGCTGGAGGCACTGGAACAATGTCTGGATGATTTTAAAGAAGATAGTAGGGATAAGCATGAGTAATCAATCAACAAACAAGGCTGGGCTGACGATCATGGTGCAGGGCACCGCCTCCGATGTTGGAAAAAGCTTGGTGACAGCCGCTTTGTGCCGGATTTTTAGGCAGGATGGTTATGCAGTCGTTCCCTTCAAATCACAAAATATGTCGCTTAATTCCTATGTCACCTGGGATGGCAAGGAAATTGGAAGGGCACAGGGCATGCAGGCGGATGCTTGCGGCGTACTGGCGACGACGGATATGAACCCAATTTTGCTGAAGCCAACGAAGGAGATGTCTTCACAGGTTGTCGTTCATGGCAAGCCGCTGCGAGATTTCAGCGCTCGCGAATATCGGGAGAGCTATTTGCCGCAGGCTGGCGTTATTGTACGGGAAGCGCTCGCCCGTCTGCGCAGCAGCCATGATATTGTCGTGCTGGAAGGTGCAGGCAGCCCAGCGGAAATTAACCTGAAGGATCGGGACATTGTCAATATGCGCATGGCTGCTTGGGCGGATGCCCCCGTCATTCTTGTGGCGGATATTGACAGGGGCGGGGTGTTTGCTTCAATTGTCGGTACGCTTGAGCTGCTGGAACCGCATGAGCGTGAGCGTGTTTGCGGGTTCGTTATCAATAAATTCCGCGGCGATATAGGACTGCTGCAGCCCGGCGTCGATTGGCTGGAGGAGCGGACGGGCAAGCCAGTGCTTGGCGTATTGCCGTTTTTGCCGGGACTTGCGCTGGAGGATGAGGATTCGCTGTCGCTGGAGCGCAAGCTGGAGGAGCAAGTAAAAGGGCGGCCTGATACGCTTGATATTGTCGTGCTTCGTCTGCCTCGCATATCTAATTTTACCGATGCTGATCCGCTTTACTTTGAAGCGGATGTCATGCTGCGTTTTGTGGACAGGCCGGAGCAATGGGGTACTCCTGATGCTGTTATTTTGCCAGGCAGCAAAAATACGGTCGAGGATTTGCTATGGCTTCGCCAAACAGGACTTGCTCAGCAGATAAGCGCGTTCGTTAAGAAGGGTGGACATCTCGTTGGCATATGCGGAGGCTATGAAATGCTTGGTGATATGCTGCTTGATCCGGCGGGTGTGGAGTCCGAGCATAAGGAAACACCGGGCTTTGGCTTTTTTCCTTTTGACGTAAAGTTTGCAGGGGAGAAAAAGACGGTTCGTATAGAGGGGAGCGCCCATACTGCATCAGGTTGGCTGACAGACAAGCTTCCCGTTGAAGGCTATGAAATCCATATGGGGGAAATGCTCCAGCGTGGAGAGCTTCTTCAGCCCTTTGCCATTCGAGGCCAGCAGACTGGTGCAGCATCGCTGCAAGAGGGCGAGCTTGCCTATGAGGGTGAAGGGGCGTGCTCGGCGGATGGCCGACTTTGGGGCACATTTATACATGGCATTTTACATAATGATGATTTGCGCCGGGCGTGGCTGAATTTTATTCGTAAGGAGCGCGGCTGGGAGCCGCTTGCGGCAGAGCTTCGGTTCCGCGAAAGCCGTGAGGAGGCATTTGATCGGCTTGCAGCACATTCGCGCAAGCATTTAAATATGCCTCTCGTTTATAAGCTGCTTGGTGCGGGCGGAGAGCTTGGTGCTTAGCTTAAAAAAGGGCCTACTGGCAGGAAAGGATTAATTAAACAGCCGGAATAGGAGTAGTGAAGTCATGGAAAAGCAAGCTGCACAGCGTTTGGGAAAGAAAAAAAGCTGGATCATCGCAGGCATTATGCTGGCGTTTCTTGCCTTTTGCGCGCTGCTGCTTTACGGAATGATTCAGTCGATGCAGCATAAGGGCGGAGCGGCAAGCGACGGCACCCAGCAGCCTGTTAATTACAGCTATGCAGCTGTGGAAGCGACGAATGGCTTTATGCTGCATGTTTTAAAAACCCGACCGTCCAACGTGAAGCCTCAATTGGTGCAAAATAATGTTGCGTTAACGCCGTATTATGGCATTAATGGCGGATTTTTTTATGAAAAATCGCTGCTTAGCATTGCCGTGGTCAACAGCCTTGCGGTCAATGAAGAGCAGGGAGCCTATGGCTCCGGCAGCGAAAATGCCAAATATGCTCGCGGAACACTCGTATGGGATGGTGTAAAGGATCAGCTTAGCGTACAAATAGCGAGCAAGGCATCCGAGCTTAAAGTTCAGGATCATACCCGCTTTTGGGCGCAGGGCGGCATTAGCATGAGTATCGGTAATGATGCGGGCTGGCTGGATCAGGCGCAGCAGGAAAATGCTCCTTTTCCCGATGACGCGCGTTTAAGGTCTGCTGCTGTATACGATCAGCAGGGCAATCTTTATTTGGTTGTCAGCAGCACGAAGGGGAGCTTGGCTGCTTTTCGCGAAGCCGTTATCGAGCAGGTTGGACAAGGCATGCTTGCAGGAGGAATCTTTCTCGATGGTGATGGCTCCTCGCAGTTGCGTAGTGCGGAGGCGACGCTGCAAGGAGATAGCCGCCCCGTCGTCCAAATGCTGCGCATTATGAAATAAGACGGTTTATTGAGGAGAAAAAGATGAATCAACTTCCGATTGATGCGGTTTTGCCGGAACTGCTTGAGGTGCTGGCTGCTGGAAGCGGCGCCGTGCTGGTCGCCGAGCCAGGAGCTGGCAAGACGACGCGCGTGCCGCTTGCTCTGCTGGACGCGGCCTGGCTGGATGGCCGTAAAATTATTATGCTGGAGCCGCGAAGGCTTGCAGCCCGCTCTGCCGCCAAATATATGGCGGAGACGCTCGGTGAACAGGTAGGCGACACGGTCGGCTACCGCGTTCGTCTGGATACGATGGTGAGCGCTCGTACCCGTATAGAAGTGGTGACGGAGGGCGTGCTGACCCGCATGCTTCAGGAAGATCCGGCTTTGCTTGACGTTGGCGTAATTGTGTTTGACGAGTTTCATGAGCGTCATTTGCATGGTGATCTTGGCCTGGCGCTGAGCTTGCAGTCGCAGGCACTGCTGCGCAGCGATCTGAGGCTGCTGGTGATGTCGGCGACGCTTGCAGCAGGCCCTGTTGCAGAAATGCTCGGTGGTGCGCCGATTATTGAAAGTGCGGGAAGAGTATTTCCGGTGCAGACGATATATCGCGCCGCGAAAGTGGAAGGGCGCATCGAGCCGAATGTTGTAAGCACGATCTTGCAGGCGCTGTCCGCACATGAAGGAAATATGCTCGTCTTCCTGCCAGGCGTTGGCGAAATTCGGCGCGTTGCCTCAATGCTAGCAAGAGAGGAGCGGATGAAGGGCATTAAGGTGGCGGAGCTTTATGGCATGATGCCGCTGGAAGCGCAGGAGCAGGCGATTCAGCCGCCCGCTGCGGGCGAGCGCAAAGTTGTGCTGGCAACGGCAATTGCGGAATCCAGCTTAACGGTTGAAGGCGTGCGTATCGTCGTCGATGCAGGCCTGATGCGAGTGTCGCGGTTTTCGCCGCGCACGGGCATGACGCGGCTGGAGACGGCCCTGGTGTCGCAGGCGTCAGCCGACCAGCGCCGGGGGCGCGCCGGAAGGCTTGCACCTGGCGTGTGCTACCGGCTGTGGACGGAGCAGGAGCATATGTATTTGCAGCCGTTCAGCCAGCCGGAAATGCTGGAGGCCGATCTTGCGCCGCTCGCGCTGGAGCTTGCGGTATGGGGAATCCAGCAGCCGGAGGAGCTCGGCTGGCTGGACCCGCCGCCGATCGGCGCGTATCAGCAGGCGCTGCAGCTGCTTGAGCTGCTGCAGGCTGTAGATGCATTAGGCCGTCCTACGGAGTCGGGACGGCAAATGGCGAGCCTCGGGCTTCATCCGAGGCTCGGATATATGCTGCTCCGCGCGCAGTCGTATGGCGCGGGGCAGCGCGCTTGTGAGCTGGCCGCGCTGCTTAGCGAGCGCGACCTGCTGCCGCAGCAGCGCAGCGCCGATGTGCAGCTGCGGCTGGATGCTCTGCACCGCGGCGGCAGCAGCGGTGCTGAGGTGGATCGCGGCGCGGTGCAGCGGATTCGCTCGCAGGCGCAGCAATGGAGCCGGCTGCTGGCTAGCGCAGCAGCCGGGGGAGCAGGATCAGCCGCGCATGGAGCAGCGGCTGCCGGAGCGGGCCAGCAGGATGCCGCGATGTCCTGCGGCGCACTGCTGGCGCTCGCCTATCCCGATCGCATCGCGCAGCGGCGCAGCGACGGCAGGTATTTGCTCGCAAGCGGCCGCGGTGCGGCGCTGCCAGAAGCCCAGCCCTTGTCGCGCGCAGCCTACCTCGTTGCGGCGGAGCTCGACGATGCCGGAACGGAGAGCCGTATCCGGCTCGCGGCTGAACTGACGGAAGGCGAGCTGGCATTGGCTGCTCGCGACCAAATTGGGCAGGAGTGCGTCGTGGAGTGGGACGCGTCCGCCCAAGCGGTAAGGGCGCGTGAGCGCGTCCGGCTCGGCGCGCTCCTTTTGCAGGAAAAGCCGCTGGCGAAGCCGGATGCAGAGCTCGTTGCTGCGGCGCTGGCACAGGGGGTGCAGCAGGAGGGTTTTGCCTTGCTGCCGTTAACGAAGCAGGCTGCCCAGTATCTGGCTCGTATGCGGCTGATGAGACACTATGACAGCAGCTGGCCGGATGTATCTGAAGAAGGGCTGCTCTCTACGCCAGCGCTTTCGCAGTGGCTGCTGCCCCATATTCAAGGGATGAAAAGCAAATCTGATCTTCAACGTCTGAATATGCAGCAGCTTCTGGAGGGTATGCTCACCTGGCCGCAGCAGCAGGAGCTCGGCAAGCAAGTTCCAACGCATATCACGGTGCCTAGCGGCTCGCGTATTCCGGTCGATTACAATGACCCGGAAGCGCCATTCATCGCCGTGCGGCTGCAGGAGCTGTTTGGCATGAAGGACACGCCTATGCTCGCAGGAGGCAAGCTTCCGTTAACGCTCCATCTGCTGTCGCCTTCGCAGCGCCCGGTTCAGGTGACGCGCGATTTGGGCAGCTTTTGGAGCCATACTTATTTCGAAGTGAAAAAGGATTTAAAAGGACGCTATCCGAAGCATTATTGGCCGGATGACCCCTACGCGGCGCAGCCGACGAATCGCGTTAAGCCGCGCAAGTAGCTTGCGGCATTCATAACGAAAGCAACAAGGAAAAGAGGGCCTCAAAAATGTCGATGCAGTTTTTTATTTTATTTATACTCGCCATTAACTGCTGGACGTTTACGCTCATGTATTTAGACAAGCAGAGCGCCCGCCGCCAGCAAAGACGCATTCCTGAGAAACGCTTGTTTACTCTGAGCGCTCTTGGAGGGGCTATTGGAGCCTACGCTGGCATGCGGACATGGCGCCACAAGACGAAGCATCGCTCCTTCGTAATAGGAATACCGCTGCTTGTGCTGTTAAATTTGGCTTTATTTGCAACGGTATTTCACTATGTGTTCGATATTTCAATTTTCAAATAGCATAACGAACTCAGTTGGCTTATTCAAAAATATAGAGAAAGCATGATTTCGTTACCCTTTCTCTATAATCCTCTCTCTATAATTCTCGGTCTGAAACGCCGGGCGCCATCAGAGGACGGCGCCCGGCGTTTCAGCTTGCTTGGAAATTAGAAGTTGATTCCCGCTAGCCTCCTATGGTATATTGACAGTTCGCTTTCCCACTATATTCTTAGGAGGTAACTGGCTGATATGACGGTTCAAAGTGCCTATCAAGAAGAGCAAGAGCGTTTAGCGCGCTCGCTTGAGGAAATACAATCACAGCTAAGTGCGATAGGCCCGCGCTACACAGGCAATGATTTTACAGAGCAAATGCTCGATTTGCAAAGAGAGGAACGGAAGCGGGGGCTGGAAATTGCTTTTCGCGAGCCGTATTTTGGACGAATTGATTTTGAGGAACTGCCCACCGGAGCCAAGCAGGAGCTCTATATTGGCAAGGCAGGCGTAGCTAGAGAGGGCGGCAAGGAGCTGCTCGTTATTGACTGGCGTGCGCCAATTGCCAGCTTGTTTTATTCTTTTACAGGCGGTGATGCGGCGGTTACTTATGATTCTCCTGATGGTGAAATTGAAGGAATCGTCTATTTAAAGCGCAATCTGATGGTTCGCCAGGGCGAGCTTGTCCGAATGGTGGACAGCTTCACGCGCGGTCAGGAAGAAGATGCGGTCACCGACGAGTTTTTGCTCTATCGACTAGGTGAAAATAAAGACAATCGGCTTAGAGATATCGTGTCGACGATCCAGCAGGAGCAGGATGCGATCATCCGTACGGGACGAAGCAAGGCGCTGTTTATTCAGGGCGTGGCAGGGAGCGGCAAGACGACGGTAGCGTTGCATCGGCTCGCTTTTTTGCTCTATCAGTATGCCGATCGAATGCGGGCGGAGCGGATGGTTATTTTTGCGCCTAACCGCATGTTCCTCGAATATATTTCCGGCGTGCTGCCGGAGCTGGGCGTAGGCGATATTCAGCAGACGACATTTGCCGACTGGGCACTGGATTTGCTGGAGCTTGAAGTGCGAATGGATGATAAGATTGATACGTTGGAATATTGGTTCGAGCATTATCGCAGCGCGGAAGAAATTACACAGGCGCCCGGACGCTTGAAGGGCTCGCTTGCGTTTAAGCAGGCCATTGACGAGCGGCTGGAGCAGCTAGAGCTTGGCATCGTGCCCTTGCAGCCTTTTGAGCCTGTAGATAAGCTGGTGCTGAGTCCAGAGCAAATGCTGGAATGGTATCGCACCGATTATGGCGAGGAGCCGCTGATGCGCAAGCGCGAGCGATTCGTCAGCCGTATTCGCAGATGGCTGGAATCCGAGCTGAAAATGCGCGGCATACATGATAAAAAAGTAAGGGCCAAAGCATTAACCCGCTTAAATGCACTCGCGAAAAAAATTCCGGCTTACACCGCGCCAAAGCTATATGCGTCCTTCTTCCAAGGCAAGCAGGCGATAAGCCTGGTGCCAAAAGCAATAGCGGCAGCGACGGCTGCACGCCTGAAGGTGGGAACGATTGCGCCAGAGGATTTGGCGCCGCTCGCCTATATTCATTTGCGCCTGTTTGGGCTGCAAACAGCGCCTTATGACCATATCGTCATTGACGAGGCGCAGGATTATTCGCCGTTCCAGCTGGAGGCGCTGCGTCTTTGCCAGCAAACGCCGTCATTGACCGTGCTGGGCGACTTGCAGCAGGGCATCCATGCCTATGCAGGCATTCATAGCTGGCAGGAGCTGACTGCGCTGTATGATGAAGAACAGACCGGATTTTTTGAGCTGAACCGCAGCTATCGCTCCACGATGGAAATTATCGCATTCGCCAATCGGATACTTGGTGCAATGGGGGCGGGCGTGAAGGCAGCTGTACCTGTATTCCGCAGCGGGGACGCAGTGGAGCTTGCGCCAGCTGAGCCAAGTGAGTGGATGGACATGCTGGAGCAAACGGTTCGGGAGTGGCAAGCGGACGGCAGCTATCAGACGATTGCAGTTATTGGCCGGACGACGGAGGAATGCGCGGTTATCCATGCAGCTTTGAACGCGGCGGGGGTAGAGGCTTCGCTTGTACAGCGGGGACAGCCTGAATATAGCGGAGGCTTGTCCGTCGTGCCCGCTTACTTGTCCAAAGGGCTTGAATTTGATGCGGTGCTCATTGCCGATGCTGGTGCGCTTGCTTATACCGATCAGGATGCCAAGCTGTTATATGTTGGTTGTACGAGAGCGCTTCATAAGCTAAAATTAGTTTATCAAGGCTCGTTTACCTCGTTAGTAGCAGACGTTGCCGAAGGCGTGGAGGAATTATGACAGTATTAAGGCATTTTTCCGCAAATTCTTGACATCAGCAGGCCTTGTAACTAAAATTGCTACAAGATGTATATACCTGTATTTTTTGAGGAGGATTTGAGCGGTAGTGACGAAAACTAAGAAAAAAGGTTCAAGCAGCACTCAGCAGCAAAGGCAGCAGCCCAAGAAAAATTCGAACAGCTCGCTTATTTTTCTGACAATCGGTATTTTGGCGGTCATTGTCGTCATCGTACTCGGCATTAACAATCAGTCGAAGCCGTATGAATTCGAGTATGAAGCAATGCCTGTGCTAGGCAGCGTAGAAGCACCTGTCAAAATCGTTGAATTCGGCGATTACAAGTGTCCAATCTGTCGTGATTTCTCGCAACAAATCAAACCTCAGCTAGAGAAGGATTTTATTGAAACAGGCAAAGCATCCCTTTATTTTGCAAACTATTCGTTCATCGGTAAAGATTCCGTGACGGCTGCACTCGCGGCGGAAGCGGTCTACCAGCAAAATAATGACGCCTTCTGGACTTATAACCAAGCGATTTATGACAATCAACAAAATGAAAATATCGAATGGGCAACGCCTGAGCAATTGGTGCAGATTGCAAAGGACGCCAAGCTTCCTATCGACTTTGATTTGCTGAAAAGCGACATCGAGAATAAAACCTATCAAAAGCAGGTTGACCGCGATAACTCGCTCGTTCGTCCGCTTAATATCGGAGGAACGCCGACCGTCTTTGTTAATGGCAAGGCGGTTTCAAGTCTCGATTACGCAACGATCAAATCAACAATTGAGGCAGCTCTAAAATAAGGGGCCTTGATTAAAAAGGAGCCCGGTCAAAAATGACAACGCCAGCCCATGAATCGTGGTTGAAACGTTATGCTTTATATTTCGCCTGGATCGTTGCGCTAGTCGCAACGGGGGGCAGCTTGTATTTTAGTGAAATTAAAGGGTTTTTGCCTTGTGATTTATGCTGGTATCAGCGCATCTTCATGTATCCGCAGGTCATTATTTTAGGGATTGCGACGTATCGCGGAGAGCGAAATATCATTAAGTACTTACTGCCGATTAATATAATCGGGCTTGCGATTTCCATTTTCCATAACTTCGAGATTTGGTTTCCGAAGGTGGGCGAGCTGGTGCCTTGCCGTTCAGGCATCCCGTGTAATTTTGACTATTTGAACTGGTTTGGCTTTCTGACGATTCCGATGATGGCGATGATCGCTTTTGTGCTTATTATTGTGTTTCTGCTGCTGGCTCGCCAAAGCAATGAACACGAAGAAGCAGACGAAAACTAACGGTATTCCTAAGCAAAGCCCCGAGGCGGATGTCGCCATGCGGGGCTTTGCTTTTTCATATCGGGGACGCAGCATAAAGTGACAAGGCAGTGAACAAACGCCTAGAGTTTGCTCCTCCTGCTGTCTAATCCCTTAGCTATCGGCTAGCGAATGAAGGCAAAATGGGGTATCTTAAAAGTAGCAGATATGAAAGCATAAAGAGAGTAGGGAACACCATGATCGAAGTGGAGCAGCAGCTATATAGAGAAGCAGAGCAATTCATCTTTACCTGTTATGCCGAGCTTGGTAAAAGTGAAGCGGAGGTTGTGCATCGACTGGCAGAAATTCGCTCAGAGGTTGAGCGTACAGGTTTTTATGAGCATACATATGAAGAGCTCCAGCATGGGGCGAAAATGGCGTGGCGCAACAGCAATCGCTGCATCGGCCGTCTTTTTTGGCATACGATGGAGGTGTTTGACGCCCGTCAGCTCCACGAGGAGGACGATATTGCAGAGGCGATCTTTTCGCATATTCGCTATGCGACGAATGGCGGCAAGGTCCGCCCGGCAATTACGATTTTTGCAGCAAAGCAAGCGCACAATCAAATTCGGCTGTGGAACCACCAGCTTGTTCGTTATGCGGGCTATGAGGACGGGAATGGCGGGGTCATAGGTGATCCAGCTTCGGTGCCATTTACGAAGGCCTGCGAAGCTTTGGGCTGGAAAGGTGCGGGAACAAGGTTCGATGTGCTGCCGCTTGTTATTCAGCAGCTCGGCAAAAAACCGAAGCTGTACGAGCTTCCAGAAGGGCTGGCGCTGGAAATTCCATTGTCGCATCCGGAGCTGGAGTCGTTTGGGGAGCTGGGCCTGCGTTGGTATGCGGTCCCATTCATCGCAGATATGATGCTGGAAATCGGCGGCATATCTTACACAGCAGCACCGTTTAATGGCTGGTATATGGGCACGGAAATCGGGGCGCGCAATTTGGCAGATACGGATCGTTACAATCAACTGCCCATCGTAGCGAGGTTAATGGGATTGGATACGACGACGAATACATCTCTATGGAAAGATCGAGCGCTGGTAGAGCTGAACGCGGCTGTCATACATTCATTCAAAAAGCATGGTGCAAGCATCGTCGATCATCATACGGCTGCCGAGCAGTTTATGCGCTTTGAGAAGCAGGAGAAGGAACAGGGCCGAGCGGTTACGGGACGCTGGTCGTGGCTTATCCCCCCCATGTCTCCGGCAACGACAGCGGTATGGCATCGGAGCTTTGACGATACGGAATTAAAGCCGGCTTATTTATATCAGGAAAAGGCGTATACAAGCGGAGGGTCATAAACGTGGATTTTATAATGGAATATTTATCCTTCTTCGTCATTGTTACCGAGGGAGAGGACAGCAGCTCCTCCAAGCGGTACAAGCATTATCAGACGCTGGAGGAGGAGGACTATGAAGATAGTGAGATCAAGCGATTTTTGGACGGGGAATTTGCCCGCATCGTCAAGCGCAAAGTAGAGCGCAACCCGAATTCGGAAAATGCGCCGACTAAAATTGGCCGATTCATGGTCGAGCCCGGCTACGAGCTGGGCAGTAATCAAAACTATAATTTGTTCCAGCGGCTGCGTGATGCGGACAGCAAGGAACGCTATATCGGCATTGCTGATGAGCTGGTGCATATTTATATGGATACGAGCGCAGTGCGCGGCGGTGCTTTTATTATTGCAAGAGCGAAGCTGAACACTTATTTTGATGAACCTTTTTTATTCCTCTTAAAATGTGATTTTGAGCCAAAAATCGCTCGCATTTCCGATGAGCGCAATTTGATTTCGCAGGTGGAAATGGCGATTAGTGCCCGCAGCATCAAGTCGATTCAGTACCCGCATATGCCCGAGGAGGGCATACTTGAGCATTGGGAGCTGAAAATTCATCAGGCGTCTCATGCCCGCTATTTTGAGGATTTTCTGAAATTTGTCTCTTATGAGAAGCCGCTGCCAGAAGTGATGAGCGATCAGCTGCTGGACATGGTGCAGCAATATATGGATGACAAGTGGGAGGGCGTGACGGAGAGCGCCGAGCGCCACGAGGAAGCAAATGCGATTGAAGTATGGGCGCATAGCGAGAAACGCGATATTCATGAATACTGGTCACAGGAGCAGGTGTCATTGGCGTCGGCAGCGCTGGTAGAGCAAAAGCCGGATTTGCCATTCACATTCAAGCTGGATAGCGTAACCGTTAAGGGGCTGCTGGCGGAGTTTGGTACAGCGCTGCATTTTGCCAAGCATAATGGCCGTTATGTTGTCGTTATTGAGGGAGATTCATTCCAGTTTGATAAAGGGATGTCGCCAATCGAGCTATTGCAGCCGCCTGATTTAATTGAACTGCTGCCTGAGATCGGGACGCACAAGCAAGAGAGCAGCGCCATAGCGGATTTGCAGCGTTATGCGGATGACCTGGCAAATGGCTCGAATGACGAAGGCGAATAACAGCTACAGCCGTATTGGCAAGCTATAATGTATGGTTCATAGAAGCATAAAGGAGGCGCAATGATGGAAAAGCTGCTGTTTATTGAAATTGGTATGGGCTGCGACCTGCATGGTCAAGACGTTACGAAGGCGGCGGTACGGGCTGTGCAAAATGCGATACATCACAATTCTATGCCGGGTTTGCTTGGCATTTTGCCTGGCGGAACGCTGGATGCGATGAAGGTTAGGGTGCGGCTTGCTGTTCCATGCGACAAGGAGCTGCTGGATATTGAGCAAGTGAAAGCAGTGCTTCCTTATGGTACGGTGAGTGTTGAGGTTGTAGACGGCGGTATGCTGACGACAAGCGGTATTGTGCTTCCAGACAAAGCGGATCGCAATGATTTGATTTATATTGTCAATGCTTCGGTTGAGGTAGGGTATTAGTCAGAAATTAGTTCTATGCTTCTTATAAAATGCCCGCAGGCCGCTGTAGCTTTACAGCACGTCTTGCGGGCATTTTTCTTTTCAGCCGCTTCTTTGTAATGATTTTCGCCGTTCATGGAAACAATAGGGCATAGTCCAAAATGGCAGAGGAGATTCGGCATGATTTGGAAGCTGACGGTATTTGTAATTTTGCTTGTGTTTACTGCTTTTTTTGTAGCGACAGAATTTGCTGTCGTCCGCTTGCGGGCAAGCCGTGTGCATCAAATGGTAGCGGAAGGCGCAAAAAACGCGATTGCGGTTGAGAAGGTTGTTAACAATTTGGATGGTTATTTGTCAGCCTGCCAGTTAGGGATTACGATTACAGCGCTCGGACTTGGTTGGCTCGGCGAGCCGACGATTCATGAGGTGCTGCATCCGCTGCTGCATCATTGGGGCATCGTAGGCGATATTGCCGATGTGCTGTCCTTCATCGTTTCCTTCAGCCTTGTGACCTACTTGCACGTCGTGCTTGGCGAGCTTGCGCCGAAGACGCTTGCCATTATTAAATCCGAGCAAATTAGCCAGCTTACAGCGCCGCTCATCATTTGGTTTTACCGGCTGTTTTTTCCGTTTATCTGGCTGCTGAATGGTTCAGCAAATGGGCTGGTGCGACTAGTCGGCTTTAAGCCGGCGACGGAGCATGAGGCGCATTCGGAGGAAGAAATCCGGCTTATTATGTCTGAAAGCTATGAAAGCGGCAAAATTAATAAAAGCGAGCTTAGCTATGTGAATCGCATATTTGAATTCGACGAGCGACTTGCCAGGGAAATTATGGTGCCGCGCACCGATATGGTGTGCCTGTACAGCGATAAGCCGCATGAGGAAAATGTCGCGACCATCAAGCGCGAGCAATATACAAGGTTTCCAGTGGCCCAAGGGAGCAAGGACAATATAATTGGCGTTATAAATACGAAGCAGTTTTTTATGCATTATGCGGATCAGCAGACGACCGAGGTAAGCTCGCTCATGCAGCCGGTCATGTTTATGCCGGAGGTTATGCCGATAAAGAAGCTGCTGCGGACGATGCAAACGGAACGGGTGCATATGTCGATTTTGCTCGATGAATATGGCGGCACTTCTGGGCTGATTACAATTGAAGACATTATTGAGGAAATCGTAGGCGAAATTCGTGATGAATTTGATGCGGACGAGGTGAAGGAAATTGACCAGCTTGGAGAGGGCAGGTTCATGGTGAACGGCAATGCGCTCATTAGCGAGGTGAATACAGCGACCGGCAGCCATTTAGAAAGCGAAGAGGTGGATTCGATTGGCGGCTGGCTATTCAACCGTATGCCGGACCTCCCTGTCGGGGAGGCCTGGACATTTGCGGAGCTGACATTCATCATTCGCGAGAAAGAGACGCATCGCATACGTAAAATCGAAATTGTCGTCGGCTGAGGGTGTGTGGGGGAAGCGGCCGTTATGTAAACCAGTCGGCAACGATGTTATACAAGCTTTCCAGCCGAGTAAGCAGCTTGTTCGCTTTTCGCCCGTGCTGCATCAGACTTATGGCCCAGTCCCAGTCCACGAGAAAATGAATGACGGTCACAACAATAATAATAAAGACGATGGCGAACGAAATAATAAAGGCAGCTTGCAGCCGAAAATAAAGCAGCAGCCGCTGCGCCAGCTTGAGCATCGCATTGTCATCTGACTTGCCAGCAAGCCTGCCGACCTGTTTTCCTAACAGAAACAAGACGACGGCGACACTGATTTCTAGCAGTCCGGCAATCGTCCCGAGCCCAAATTGCAGCAGGCTGGCGAAGGTTTGAAACAAGCCGAACAGCAGCGTTAAAACAGCCGTCATTTTTATCCAAAACGCGAGCTTTTTCCAAGTGCTGCTCAGTTGAGCAGCGGTTTCCACTTGCTTCATTTCAGCGCTCTCCGCGAGCGCGAGTTGGCCTGACCCTATGTGGAGCGGGCTTTTTGATATGTCCTCTTGTGGCTTCAATGATGCGGGCTCCCTTCGTGACATACGGTGAATAAGCTGGATTCCCGCTGCTTGAAAGCAGCGTTCAAACCGCACAGCACTAATACGGATTGCCCTAAAGGCAAGTTTCATAAAACCAAGCTTTTGCTGTCGAAAATCTGGGACTTGCTGGGCAAGACTTGGCGGAAGTCCTGTGTTACAATAATAGAGTTTATTTCAGATAAGAAATTAGAGATTAGGATGCAGGAGGCAGGAGAATGGTGGATTTATTAAATGCGATTCTAATGGGAATCGTGGAAGGCTTGACGGAGTTTCTACCTGTATCATCGACAGGGCATCTCATTTTACTCGCGGATTTACTTAACTTTACAGGAGACCGTGCAAAAACCTTTGAGGTCGTCATTCAATTTGGAGCGGTGCTTGCCGTACTGGTGCTTTATCGCAAAAGGTTCTTGAAGCTATTGAACTTCAACTTCTCCAAATCATCCGGGATGAACGCGCTGCATATCGCGCTGGCGATGCTTCCAGCAGGTCTTATCGGTGTTGTATTTCATGGATTTATTAAACAATATTTGTTCAGTACGACTACGGTACTGGTCGGTCTCGTCGCAGGCGGGATTCTGATGATCGCCGCTGACCGGATTAAGCGAAAAGTAACGGCTGAGGAGCTTGATGATCTATCGTACAAGCAAGCACTTGCGATCGGCTGTTTTCAGGTGCTGGCGCTTTGGCCTGGCTTCTCACGCTCAGGCTCAACGATATCGGGGGGGATGTTTTTCGGAGCAAGCCAAAAGGCTGCGGCGGAATTTACATTTATCGTATCGGTGCCGATGATGGCGGGAGCAAGCGGTATTGATCTGATTAAAAGCCGTGAATTTCTGACGATGGCGGATATGCCGCTGTTTCTCATTGGCTTCATTACTGCGTTTATCGTGGCGCTTATTGCTGTCGTTACCTTTATTAATTTAATCAAAAAGCTGCGTTTATCCTGGTTTGCTTACTACCGCTTTGCGCTTGCCATCGCGTTTGCTTTTATTATTTTGTAGTCGGTGTCAGGAAAGAGCAGCCGCTTTAAACCCTTTGAGACTTTCTTCGGCCTGTGAAGGCTGAAGGGAGTCTCTTTTATTTTTTCGCGGAGGCAGCGCCCGCCTAGCCCTCGACTGGCGCGCGTTTTAATGGGGAGCGGCGCCATGCCAGAACAGGTCTACAAGCTCACGTGCTGTTTGCTTGAGTGAAGCTTCGTCGTTGACTACATTTTTACGGTTGCGGATGCTCAGCATAGCGGTATAGGCATGGGCAAGCAGCAGCGGATTGCCTGAAGCGAGCTCTTTTTTATCCATAGCCTCTTGAAAAATGTCAGCGAGCAGCTCATGCAGCCGCGATTCACCGGCACGGATCGTTAGCGTCTGCTCCTCGCTGAGCCCTGAAGCCGCTTCGCGCATCATGGTTTCAAAGTCGACATGGGCGTTCGCCATATGCCTTTCAGCTACAATAAGCAGCCGCTCCTTAAGCTCACCAGGGCCGGTAATGATTTTGCGCGTACTTTGATAAGCCATGTTTAAGACGAACAAAAGCGCCTCGGTAAAAAGCACCGCTTTATTATTGAAATAATAGTAGACGCTTGCCTTTGTAACGCCGCAGGCTTTGGCCACGCCGTCGAGCGACACTTTTTCGAAGCCAAGCTCCATAAATTGATAAGATGCCGTAAATAAAATTTTATCCATCGTTTGAGCGGTGCTGCTGCCTTTCGGACGGCCAGGCTTGCGCTTTTCTCGATTAACTCCCATGTTGTGACCCTCCATGTTCATCTAATTGTAATAAAATAAGTTGATTAATTAACCTTCGGGTATATATAATTATATTAGCCTACGAAATCTATTTTAAACCAAATGGCTAAAGATGTGAAACGGAGGATGGGAGTAATGCTAGAGAAATTAGGAAGCGTCATTGCAGGCCGCCGTACGCGGTGGGTCACGGTAATCGTATGGATAGTGCTTGCGGGAGCGTTAACGATGTGGCTTCCGGCTGTTGGAGGACAAGAGAAAAATAATGCGCCCAACCTGGAAGCAGACAGCCCTTCCGTGCTTGCAGATCAATTAATGAAGGAAAAATTCCCAAATGGGGCAGGTGTGCCTGCCTTGGTTGTATGGCATAGGGATGCCGGTCTCACCGATGAAGATTATGCGCTCATTCAGAAAACGTCGCAGTTGCTTAGCGAGCAGCCGTTGCCAGAGCAAGGAGAGCTGCTGCCGCTGCATCAAATGCCGGCTCCTGCGCTTTCAAAGCTGGCGTCAGAAGACGGCGGCACGCTTGTTCAGCCGATTACATTCGCGGAAAATACGGATACGGAAGTTTTGCGCAGCAATTTGGAGAAAATTCAAGAGCTGGTTAAGGAAGCGGCTGGCGGCATGAGCCCGTTTGATGAGGCTACCAATGGCGTCGATGCGCTGAGTGCAAGGATCAGCGGTCCGGTGGGCATTCAGGTCGATGCATCAGCATTATTTAAAGGAGCGGACGTGTCGCTGCTAATTGCTACGGTGCTGATTGTACTCATCCTATTGCTGCTTATTTATCGGTCGCCGATTTTGGCGGTCGTTCCGATTGTAGGTGTAGGGTTCGCTTATTTGGTTACGAGCCCTATTCTCGGCTGGCTGGCCTCTGAGGGCTGGATTACAGTAGATGCCCAAGCCATTTCGATTATGACGGTACTGCTGTTTGGTGCAGGGACAGACTACTGCCTGTTCTTTATTTCGCATTTCCGCCAAGAGCTGGAGCGGGAAGAAAGTAAGATGACAGCGCTCAAAATTGCTTTTCGTGATGCTTCGGGAGCGATTGCAATGAGCGGCTTCACGGTCGTTCTGTCCTTGCTGGCACTGCTTGCGGCCAAATATGGTGCTTACCAGCGTTTTGCTATACCATTCAGCTTGTCGATTTTCATTATGGGTATTGCCAGCCTGACACTCGTGCCTGCGCTATTGTCGATTATGGGAAGAGCTTCCTTCTTCCCGTTCATTCCTCGCACCGAAGGTATGCAGCGGTTGCGTGCAGAGAAGCGCGGCAAGTCGTTTCGCCCGCGCCGTCAAGGCAGTAAGCTAGGCACAAAGGTGGGCAGCTTAGTCGTTGCGAAGCCTTGGACGGTTGTTATCGCGAGCGTTATTTTTCTCGGTGCGCTGGCAGGTTTTGCTCCACAGGTAAAGTTTACGTATGATTTATTGTCTTCCTTCCCGAAAAATATGCCGTCGCGTGAAGGCTTTGATACGATTTCCACCGCATTTACACCGGGGCAGCTTGCTCCCGTCAGTGTGGCTGTTCAAACAGAGGGCAAGCCAATTGAGCTTGTTGCCAGCCTTTCGGATATGGATCTCGTTAATTCGGTATCGGAGCCGATTCAAAGTAAAGAGGACCCGAATTTGCAGTACGTTCAAGTTACGCTAAATATTAACCCTTATTCACAGGAGGCTATGGATTTGGTTCCGCTGCTTCGCGGAGCGGCTGAGGAAGCCTTGGATAAAGCGGGGGTTTCAGGTACGGAGTCTAAAGTGTGGGTAGGCGGACAGACTGCAACGCAGCATGACTCACAGCTGTTGACCGATAGGGACAATAAGGTTATTATCCCGCTTGTAATTGGTATGATTTTAGTGCTGCTCATCGTCTATTTGCGCTCAATTGTTGCAGCTCTATATTTAATCGCCACCGTATTATTGTCATTCGGCTCTGCTTTAGGCCTCGGCTGGCTTATATTGCATGATGGAATGGGAGCGGAAGCCATTCAAGGAGCGATCCCGTTGTATGCGTTTGTATTCCTCATAGCCCTTGGCGAGGACTACAATATTTTCATGATTTCGAGCATTTGGAAGAAAAGAGCGAAAATGCCGCTTAAGCAAGCGATACGTGAAGGTGTAGCAGAGACTGGCGGCGTTATTACGTCCGCAGGTCTGATTCTGGCAGCTACGTTTGCGGTACTTGCGACGCTGCCGATTCAGGTATTGGTTCAGTTTGGCGTTATTACGGCGATTGGCGTTCTGATGGATACGTTCATCGTAAGACCGTTCCTCGTGCCAGCCATTACAACGCTGCTTGGCAAAAGAGCCTTCTGGCCTGCTAGAACAGAGCTTGTGGAGGCGGAAAAAAGCAAGCCTGGCAAGCAAAAACAAACCGTATAAGCCGCTGCGCCATTTGCAGCAGCAAGGCGCCTTATTGTCTGATCGAAATGATCAGTCAGTAAGGCGCTTTTTTTACTGAACGGAATTGATGAAGCCTGTTGACAATTGGTAGAATTGTAATTTATATTAAATATAGTAGGCATTAGGTTCTGCAAAACTACTAGTGTATACTTTCATGAAGCATAACTTTAATCCATATTGTTCGATACCATCGAGGAAGAAAATGGAGAGGTGATGGGGTGTTTAATCCCAGTTTTGTTCACGCCCTGTCCATTTACGAGTGACATTCATCGTAGTTTATGTAGAGCATTTTCAGAAGCGCTTCATCGCTTGGGAAAATGCTTTTTTCTTTAGTGGCTTTGCGATGTTGACGATGGTAACCTTCGAGCATTTCCGTCGTTGTACTCTTCGCGTCATGCTTTTCATGCTCTGCACCGTATCATATTCCGCCTCCAGCATAAATTGCAGCGTCTCTGCAAACAACTCTTTCAGTGCGAATCACCATGTATGCCATCCTCTCTAACCAGCCTTTCTAAAGATTATCGAACGGAGGAAACATAATGTCTCGATCAATTGAATTTATCTTGAAAGATGAAATTTTTGCTGAGCTTGAAATCGAGTATCCAGATGATCACGATACCAATTTGTTGGATCAAGGGATCGACTCGGTTGGCTTCATCAAGCTTATTGTTTCAATGGAATCGAAGTTTAACATCACGATCCCTGATGAGGATCTATTGTTTGAAAAGTTCTCCACGGCTGGATTAATCCTTAATTATTTGACCGAGAAAACGATATCATAAATGGCAACGGAGCTAGATAGATCATATAGAGGAGAAGATTATGACCATCATTGAGCGTTTATTTATGGAAGCTTGTGATCGCAAAGAACATATTATCGTTCAAGATTTAAAGCAGCAATGGACTTACGCGGAGGTAATGTCAGAAGCATATTTGATTGCTTTATACATAAAGAAGAACTTTGATCTTGAGTCTGGAAGTCATCTTGCATTATATACAAATAATGAGCCCTTTTTCATTACGGCGGCGCTTGGCATTCAGTTCTGTGGTTATGTATTAGTACCGGTGCCTTATTCGGCATCCAAAACTGAGATAAAAAATATTTTAAATGCCAGTGACGCCAAACTGGTTATCAGCAAATATGTACAGCCTGCGCATTTAAATTGCGACATTCCTTGGGTAACCGCTCAGGATTTTTCGCAAGAGCCGATGCCTGCGTTTGAAGCGATCTCGTTAACGAATCAGTCCGATCCCAATCAATGTGCGATTCTCCTTCCTACATCGGGAACAACCGGAAAATCTAAAATCGTTATGTTATCCCATAGAAATGTATTAACGAATGCGTTGGCACATGGCGAAAAGGTGGGTTATACGGATCAAGATTCGTTTCTTGTAACGATGCCCGTTCATTTCAGTTCTACGATTGTCACGCAATTGATTTCTTGCATGCTTTATGGAACGCGAATTAAACTTATCAGCTTGCCCTTGCTGCCGCGCACAGCTTTTAAACTGTTTCAGAATAAGGCGGTCACGGCATTCTCAGCGGTGCCTACGCAATTGATGCATTTTGTTTCCGACTTTCATCAGACAACAAACTGGAGTGCCTTTGATTCAATTGAATTTATTGTAATTAGCGGTGCGGCGATTCCCGCGAAATTAGTAGACCATCTTCAGACCATATTTCCCAAAGCGGACATTATTCAAACCTATGGATTGACAGAAGCTTCTCCGCGGGTGAGCATGATGGAACGGGGAGACCGTCGCTTAACCTGTGGATCACCGATCAGTGACGTTTCTATTCGACTTGTTGACGAGGAAGAGAATGAGGTTGAAGGAGCAGCTGTCGGAGAAATTTGGGTCAAGGGCCCAAATGTGATGCTCGGTTATTACAAAAACCCAGAGTTAACGAGCGATACAATGGTTAATGGTTGGTTAAAGACAGGAGATTTGGGATATTGGAATGAATCAAGGTGTCTTATAATCACGGGCAGAAAGAAAAATATCATTATATCCGGCGGTATCAATATCTACCCGGAAGAAATCGAAGAGTTTTTATATGGCTTGAAAGAAGTTGAGGAAGTCATAATTGTTGGTGTGCACGATGATCTATTAGGCGAAGTGCCCGTCGCATTTCTGAAAGTTTTTGAAGAATGCTCGGTTGATATGGATGCGCTTACAAAGTATTGCAACTTGCATTTATCGTCGTATAAAGTGCCTAGACAATGGAGGATTATAGATGAAATTCCAAAAACAAAAACAGGCAAACTGGACAGGGCAAGTACGAAGCGTTTATTGCTAAATGAGCAACTTAATAAGATAACTAGGGGTGAACGGAAAAATTGAAGAATACAACTCCAACATTAGGTAGGGAAGTATTGCCAATAAGTTATCCGATGATTACAACCTATACGCAACATGCTCATCTCTTGTCCATACTTACCCATTACGAGTGCGCACACCCATGGATATTTAATAATTATATTCAATTATATATTAACAAAGATTATAAGCATAATTGGGGAGATTTTTATTTCCCTCTGACTTATGAGCAGCGACCTTCAGATGCATGCAAATGGATTACTACTCAAAAGATTCATAGAGATACTGTAACAACTAAATGGGACTCTGTTATTCATTTTATTATCGAAAACATTAATTCAAATCATTATGTCCACACAATGGTGAATTATTTCTACGTGCCATTAAGCGAACGATATAATAGTCTCCATTTGCATCATGACATATTTGTTTATGGTTATGATTTAAATAGAGAGATATTGTATGTTTCCGATTTTTTTAAGAACGGAGTTTACAGTCAAGCTGAAATATCATTTACAGATTTCAATCGTGCTTTCAACACTTATCATTTAACAACCAATCATGATTATTTAAGAGAAATGGTTTATCTGTATAAATTCAATGATCAATATCAGGATAATTACAGTGCAGATACCTTAGTAAATTCTATAAGAAACTATTACATTAATAAAACGCCGGAATATTGGGAGATGTTCAACTATGGAGGCGATAGGGAAAATCTTGACTTTGGCACGCAAATATACACAACGCTATTAAATTATGTGAAAGAGACATTGGAAAAAAAGGATAAAATTGATCAAAGACCCTTTCATTTACTTTATGACCATAAGAAGATAATGACGTTAAGACTCAAGTATTTGTACGATAATCGGCATCTAAGTAAATTAAATCAAGAGCATATAGACGAATGCATATCAATTGAAGTTAAGGCGAAGATACTTGTGAATGTAGCGCTTAAATATAATTTGACAAGGAATGTGAGTATTTTAGAAAGCTTACTTACGCTGATAACGAATATTAAAAATGAAGAATCAATATTCCTTGAACGGTGGCTGAAGCAGGTAGGCATTCAGTAACGTCAAGGGAGCAGATGATGTCAGCCGGGGATATGTCACATTGCATCGGGTAGAAGCCCAACCCGAAGCCGGTGGACACCTAGGTATATATGGGGGGAGTGATGCTGGAATTATAAGCTTTGCTATACAGCTTATTGAATAAGCTCCAAACAGTCGTTCTTGTGTTGGTTTTATCCGTTTTCTGCTAGCCTTTTTATTCTTCTTGTCTTCCAACGATCCGCATTGCTTCAATCTCTTTAATCCTAACAACTCCACAGCGAATCCACTCACTTCAAGAATCTCTCTTGGCATCTTGGCATTTAAACCGACATATTTTGATTAATGCCGTACCTGTTTAGTTTGGGAGCAACACACAGTTCCTATTTGTTTAATACCTATAATTTGCAAGGTAATATCTATAAATTTATTGGGTGCTGAATGCATGTTTTTCATGATAATATCTGTATGGAAATATAAAAAATGGTTATTAAGGAGTTTTCAATCCTTAATTATCCGATCATCTAGCTGGATTACCGATTGAATTAATGGTGGTTTCACAAACCTTAAGCAAGGGGGGGATCACAATATTCATTGTATTAACAGGAGTCGCCGGCTTCATCGGTTCCAACCTTGCCGAGAGGCTGCTGCGGGAAGGCCATACCGTTATTGGTGTCGATAATTTTCTGACCGGGTCGACTGTCAACATAGACAATCTCCTACGGTCGCCAAATTTCAAGTTTATTGAGCATGACGTCATTTATCCGCTCGCAATTGAAGGCCCTGTCGATTGGGTAATGCATTTCGCAAGTCCTGCCAGCCCGCCCAAATATTTGTCCTATCCGATCGAAACGATGAGGGTCAACAGCGAAGGAACGATGCATCTGCTGCATCTGGCCAAAGAAAAGCAGGCTGCTTTCTTCTTGGCCTCAACAAGCGAGATCTACGGCAACCCAACCGTTCACCCTCAGCCGGAAAGCTACTATGGCAACGTGAACTCGGTTGGAGCAAGAAGCTGCTACAACGAAGCGAAGCGGTATGCAGAGGCAATCACCTACTGGATGAATAGGAAATACGGCATACCGGTTAGGGTCATTCGGATATTTAATACATTCGGCCCTAAGATGGATTTAAATGACGGACGCGTCATTACCAATTTCATTAATGAAATCATGTCAAAGCAAAATCTTACGATTTATGGCGACGGCAGACAAACGAGAAGCTTTCAGTATATTGACGATTTGCTGGAAGGGATTGTGAGACTGATGAGCACCACGTATGAACAACCAGTCAATTTGGGGAATCCGGAGGAAGTCACCATACTTGAGGTCGCCCAAATACTGAAGTGGCTAATGAAGTCCAACGCGCAGATCGAGTTTCTCCCGCTGCCAGAAGATGATCCGAGGAGAAGGAAGCCGGATATTACCATTTCAAGGACGATTATGGACTGGGAACCGGCGATAAGTTTGCATGATGCACTCACTAGAACGATCCATTATTATCAGGGTCAATATACCCATTAAACGGGAGGTACTTATGCAAGAACAGATTATAGTGATGATAAGCGAAATCAAGGACGACGCTGAGCTGGCAAACAGCTTGAACGAGCATTCCAACATTATGGAAGACGGGGGATTGGACTCATTACAGCTAATTACTTTCGTATTAAAGGTGGAAGAGCGTTTCGGTATTGAAATCGATTTTGAGCAATTCGACTTCAATCTTATGGAGTCGGTCACAACCTTCTGCAATTATATCACGGAGCTACAGAAGACGGCATCTGTATGAACGATAGACGCAAGTTCGAGCTCATTATCGGAACATTTGACGCGGAACGCTTCTGGCGCGACCCTAATCTAGCCAAACTGCCGTCGTTTTCCGATCCTGAAATGGAGAATGTCGTGATGGCCATGGATGAGCTGCTCTTTCCATTTTGTGAGGCGCAGGATAGGCTCATTACTCGCTATCGAATGAACGTTTGCCATAAAGAGTATTTGCATGAGATCGGATTTAAATTTCTTTCCAATTCAACTGATCTCGAGAGTCCTGATGGAGGAAGCGCAGGCAGAACCGCCAATATATTCGACCTGCTCACATCAGCCGATCGAATGGGTGAAATAGATCTACACTCGCTGGACGGCGCTCGGTTGTCGCCCTTTGCCGTCATTCCGGGGGCGGATCGTACTGCAGCGCGTTACGGGCTGGAGCAGGGTTTTCCAGACATTAAAACGGTTCAGACTGTCAATTCGAAGCTGTACTCAACCGAATTAAATCGTCGCCTTGATCTTCGGTGTGACAGCCAGACAGTCTATTCTCACGAAGAGCTGCTGGCAAGCGGCTTGACTTTACTGAATCAAGGACCCTTCCTGATCAAAGATGAGTTTGGGGTATCCGGGAAAGGGAACTTGCTGATCGAGTCGGAAACGATTTTGCAGCGAGTCACCTCCTATGTCGCCGATCAGTACAGCAAGGGAAAAACGGTTCGGTTTATTATTGAGCCGTTCCTCCGCAAGGAGTTGGATTTTTCTTGCCAATTTCACATCGATTCGGACGGTACTTACCGACATATCTCAGTGCAGCAATTGGTCAATCACAATTTCGCTTACCAAGGCTCCTATACAGCCGACGATAGGCTGCTTCATAAGCTGCAGGAAGCGGAGTATTTTGATGTAATGAAACGTGCGGCTCGCGAGCTTTACCAGTCGGGTTATCACGGCGACGTATGCGTCGATTCTATGCTGTTGACAGATGGCCGCATCGTTCCAATTGTTGAGGTGAATGCAAGAAGATCAATGAGTCTGATCAAGCATTACGTTGACCGATACCTGAAGAAGCATGATACGGCCGGGAGCATGACGCATGCGACTTTACAGTTTGCATGCGATGTACCTTTCGATCAATTGCTGGAATCGCTGGACCGCGAAGGTGTTCTATATAAGCCTAATCGAGGGTACGGCATTTTACCGTTAAGCGCGAATACGCTCCTTATTAACAAAGTCGTCAGCGAATGTAAGGGGATCCGGAATAAGCAGGTGAAAGGCAGATTGTATTATTCGTTAATCGAGGGGGACTGGGATAACGAACGATTAACCACTAAGGTTAAGGAGGTGCTTTCCTCGTTATCCTTCAAGATCGCCCGCTGATGCAGTCCGAAGCGCTTGAAGCCATGAATGGAGGAAGAGATTTTATGAGCAAGAGGAAAGTAACGATTCTATGCTCGGGTTTCGGTCTAGGTTTTTATATTCCCGGCCTATTAGCTGCAAGCGATTTCGAGAAAAGGGATATCGCGACGGAAGTGCTCGTGTTCGAAAGCTATTTGGAGCAAGACAAGATGGATCATATTGCAGACAGCAGGAAGGCTTACCACAATAATTTCGCACTTGCCAATTTATCAGCCCGAATGCCGATGGATATCCGGGGCAGCATTGATTATGCCCAGGTCGAGCTATTGCTGGAGGCGTGGAAGGCGGAAGAACGGTACGAATTCATATCGCTATCCGGACACTGGGTCTACATACTGGATTTGTACAGGGAGAAGATGCTACCGAATCAAATTCATGTAGACCTGCTCTATGTCGATTCGGATCTGGCCCCGTCTTGGAAGAGCCTGAAGAAATTTCATCCTCGCTATGACGAGTATTATTACAATGCCTGTCTCTATGACACCGACAAGATGGAGATTCGATGCGAAATCCCGGTTCTGCATAGTACGCCGCTGCCCTTCGACTCGAGGAAGCGGAGGCTTGTTGTTCATGGCGGCGGCTGGGGGATGGGCACCTATCAAAGTAAAGTTCCAGAGCTTGTCGGCCATAGCTATGGGCTTGATATCGTAGCTTACGATTGGAAGGAAGCGAAGCCTGATCCCGATCACCGATATTGGATGAACGATCCAAAATGGTGTGCATGGGTGAAGAGCGAGAGCGGCCTGCACGAGTTTCCGCCATACATTGAAATAGCGGGAGAAGACACGAATTCATACGCCGCTAAGGGTTATCATCATTGGTTATTCGACGTCGCTTCGGAGGCGATGGCTATTGTGGCCAAGCCGGGAGCAGGCACATTAATCGACTCGCTTGCATCCGCAACCCCTCTTATTCTGCTGGAGCCGTTCGGAAGTCACGAGCTTAGCAATTTGGAATTGTGGGAGTCGCTTGGGTTCGGAATACGCTATGAGAAGTGGCGGGAGATGGATTTTTCCGTAGAGGTCCTTAAGGAGATGCATCAAGCGATCATGAACAGACCCGGAGAACGGATAAATTATGTGGATCATTATTGTGCAAGAGTTGCGTTAATGAAGGGGTAAGATTTCAATGGCAGAAGGGGTTATGCGATGAGCGTAAACAAATTGAGTGTCGCCCAAAATACGACAAGCTATCCAAGATGGATCGTCATGCAGCTGTTGGAGGAGTGCAATTTACGATGCAAGATGTGCTATGAGTGGGGCCTCGAAGGACCCTACAAAAGCAAAAAAACGTTAGCGCAGTTGGATCCGGAGCTGATCAAAAAGATCATCGTCGAGTGCAGCCCGGGCAAGCCGTATTACGATTTCTTCGGCGGGGAACCGCTGATGTACCCTTGGCTGAGCGACATTCTCGCCATGATCAATCATTATGGAGGCATAGCGGACTTCCCCACGAACGGCACATTGCTCGAGCAACATGCTGAGATGCTTGTCGAGACTGCTCCCAATAAGATCTGGATGTCGCTCGACGGCCCTGAGGAAATCAACGACAGGCAGAGGGGCAAAGGCGTTTTCAAGAAAGTAATCAAGGGGATCGAGAAGCTCTATGAGCTTCGGGAAAGCAAAGGCAAGCAATTTCCGAAGATGGGTGTATCCTTTATCATTACGCCCTTGAACTATATGTACGTCGAGGAATTTTTCTTTAAGCATATCGACTTGTCGATGCTGGACCATATCAGTATGGAAGTGCAGCTTTATGCAACGGAAGAGCAGTATGACCAATATGTGGAGGTTCTTAGTGAAAAATTCGACGTGCATGAAGCTCCTTATGCCAAGGGGATGGTGTGGCGGGATACCAGTTCGTTCAGCCAGATCGATATTCCGGAATTGACGAGACAGCTCAATAATGTTAAAGAGTATTGCTTGAAAAATCGCATCCATGTGATCACCTATCCGAAGACGATAGATGAACAAAATTTGAGCAACTATTTCTCGGGACAATTCCATCAGATGGCTGATAAACGAAATCGGTGCTCCCTTCCATGGGTTTATGCGGAGATTACAGCAAGGGGCGACGTTTCGCCCTGCCACGCCTTCTATGATTTGACCTTCGGCAACGTGAACGAAGAGAGTTTGCTGGATATCTGGAGTAGTGACAAGTACAAAGATTATCGCGCGTATATGAAAAAAAATATGCTTCCGATTTGTACGGCTTGTTCAAGGTATTATATCTACTGATTCATGAGAATGACCTAATACGTTTAAGAAGGTTGTGTTGATATGAATCCGAAATCAGAGATTAAGCATTCCCCGAAGGATTTGCAAATATTGAAGCGTACCATCAAGAATACGGTGGAAACAAAGCGGAACATGGAGAAAATAGCGGGTTACGCGACACCGTTGCCAGAGTCGGTCGGAATTAAACTGACGAACCAATGTAACTTGCGCTGCAAGCATTGCTATCAATGGAACGACACCGGCTACCATCACTACATGACACCGGAGCAGCAACGGGAACAGCTCGACTACGGGCTGCTGGAGAAACTGATTCTCGAGACGGAGCCAGCCAAGTCGAGACTCTATATTTGGGGCGGTGAGCCGCTCGTATACAGTCATTTCGACCGTTTGGCCGATTTGCTTGAAGCTCATCCCCGCGAGACGACGATCTGCACGAACGCGATGCTGATTGAGCGAAAGCTGGACGCCTTGCTGAAAATTTCCGACAATCTGGAGCTGCTTATTGCGCTTGATGGATTCGAAGAAGAGAATGATGCGCTTCGCGGCAAAGGGGTGTTCAACAAGGCAATAGATGCTATTCGGATGCTAGTCGAGCTGCGCAAGGAAAACCGATTCAGGGGCAAAATCACGATTCATACCGTCGTTAACGATGGTATGACCGACAAGCTTTACGAGCTGCTGGACTTTCTAGAGGGCGTTGGCGTAGATATGGTCATGGTCTGCTTCCCGTGGTACATTTCGGACGAATGCACGCAGGGAATGGACGATTACTTTGACCAGAAGTTCGACTTCCTTCCGGCGAGCGAGCACAAGGGCGAACGAAGCTGGCACGCCTTTAACTACAAGCTCGATCCGGAGCGTATCCCTGCTTTAATGAGCGAGTTGGATCGGGTGAATAGTCGGGTCTGGAAAATGCGGTTGCGTTACCAGCCGAATCTGGATCATGACCAGATCGAAGATTTTGTGCTCGGCAAAGAGGTGAGGGGTAAAGGCACGATGAACAAGAAGTGCCTGGCTCTCTCGAACCGGATGGATATTACGCCCGATGGAACGATTGTCGCGTGCAAATTTTTCAAGGAGTTCGAGATCGGAAAATTAAATGAAACGTCCGTACAGGAATTATGGCACAGCATGACCTACAGAAGGATAAGGGAAATGATGGACGAACGACTGACACCGGCATGTTCCAAGTGCAGTGTCTTGCATTTGCACGGTGTTTAACTATTCTACATTAGCATAAATGAGGTGCACCAGTGAGCATTATCCAAGTGGAACGCTTATCCAAAAGCTTCAATTACTACGAGAAAGAATTGGGCTTCAAAAAATCGCTGAAAAATTTAGTGAAGCGGAAATCACTGATTAAAGAAGCGGTTAGCGAAATATCACTTGTAATCGAGCAAGGTGAGATGGTCGGATTTTTAGGCCCGAACGGTTCCGGCAAAACAACTACGCTTAAGATGCTGTCTGGCATCTTGTATCCGACAAGCGGGCAGGCGAATGTATTAGGCTATGTCCCTTGGGAACGAAAGAAAGAATTCAAGATGCAGTTCTCGATTGTGATGGGGCAGAAATCGCAGTTATGGTGGGATTTACCGGCGAACGAATCGTTGTACCTGAACAAATGCATCTATGAGGTCGAGGATAAGCCCTACAGCCTTGTACTGGATGAGCTTACGGAGATGCTTGACGTAAAAGACCTGCTCAACATTCAGGTGCGGAGGCTCTCACTGGGGGAACGGATGAAGATGGAGCTAATTGCGTCGCTCATTCACCGGCCCAAGGTGATTTTCTTGGATGAGCCTACAATCGGACTCGATCTGATTTCGCAAAAGCGCATTCGGGAGTTCCTGAAGTATTATAACCAGCAGTCGAAAGTAACGGTCATTCTGACAAGCCACTACATGGCGGATATTGAGGATCTATGCAAACGAACGATCATTATCAACCAAGGGAAGATTGTATACGACGGCGATCTTCGGCGTGTGAATGAGCTGTTTCATGCAAAAAAGATCATCAAGCTGCAATTTACGGACGAAGTGCCGAGGCAAGCGCTAAGCGACTATGGTAATATCATGCAACATGACGGCATGAATGCCGTTATGGAGATCGATAAGCATGACCTTCAGCGGCTGTCCAAGATGATGCTGGACCGGTTCCCTATCCTTGATTTCACAATTGAAGATATACCTGTCGAGCGAGGAATCGAAAGCTTGTATCAGAAAGATGGGGTCAGACATGAAAGCCTTGCAGAAGTATAAAAGGACGTACATCCTTGCACTTCAGAATGCGATGGAATATCGGACCGATTTCTTGATGAGTATCATCAGCGGCGGCTTCATCATTCTCGTCCAATGCTTCCTTTGGACGGCCGTGTTTCGAAGTTCGCCGCAAGAAATCATTAACGGCTATTCTTATTCTCAAATAATCATTTATTCCGTGTTGTCCGGCGTCGTCTCCAAGCTGGTTTCTGCCGGCTTCGAAGGGGAAATCGCGAATGATATCAAGACGGGTGGACTGAGCAAATTTATCGCTCAGCCCATTCATTATTTCAGCTATCGGCTATGCAATTTTTTCGGTGGGAAAACGGTTCAGACTGGGGTCGTCCTTATTTTATTCGTCATACTGATGATCGTATTTACTCAGGTTTGGGAGTTTCAGCTTAGAGGGGTGCAGATCGTTATGTTCTTGGTCAGCATTTTGTTCGGACTGCTCATCAACTTCCTGCTTTTTTATTCGATTAGTGCTCTCGCGTTCATCATTACTGAGGTTTGGGGCGTTTATATCGCGTTCAACCAAGGCGTCTACCTGCTCAGTGGCGCCATCTTTCCGCTTAATATTTTCGGAGATACGTTTGCTAGAATCTCCAGCTACTTACCGTTTCAATATGTCGTATTCTTCCCGGTTAACATCATCAATGGGAGCTTGACGATTCATGAAATCGTGCGCGGGCTTCTCTTACAGGCGGTCTGGGTAGTTGCGCTTATGATGATTTCCAAGTTGTCATGGGATTCCGGGATGAGGAAATATGTAGCCGTTGGAGGTTAAATCTGTGAGTATCAGCTTGACGGAGTTTCGGAAGCATGTACGTATGTTCTTTATTTTCGCAAAGAACAGCTTGGTCGGTTACATGGAATACAAAGCGAATTTCTACTCCGGTTTGATCATGGAGACCGTATTTCTGTTTTCCAAGCTGATCTATATTTTGTTCGTTTTCCAGCTCGGGATCGAAATCAATGGCATTTCTCCTGACCAGATGATGATCTTCACCGGGACCTATACGATTATGATCGCAATCTATACAGGACTGTTTATGGATAACTTTTATAGATTCGCCGGTCATATCCGCAACGGGACGCTGGACTTGTATATGACGAAGCCGCTATCGCTTCAGTTCATGATTTCATTCCGGCACGTTAACTTCGCGTTTCCGATCCCGAACCTGGTCGCCGGGATCACGATGATCGTACTGGCTTGGCGGCGTCTTGATATCGAGCCAAGCTTGATCCACGTGGCCGGATATATCGGCGTGATCTTGAGTAGCACGATCGTGACCTATTCGGTGCTTCTTCTTCCGCAAATTCTTGCCTTCTGGACGGTGAAGTCCGGTTCGATCTTCGAAATACTCGACAAATGTTGGGATTTAAACAATATGCCGATGTACATATACCCCAAATGGCTGCGGAGATTAGGGCTGTATGTCGTGCCGATCTTATTCATCACCAACATGCCGTCGGTTTATTTGATCGATCGATTGGACTTGTTCCTTGGGATATGGATTTTTGCAGCTCCTGTTATATCGCTTATAGTGGTCAGGCTGTTCTGGAAGCTGGCTGTCAAGCGCTATGAAAGCGCCAGCAGTTAGAGAAATGCCCAAAAAACAAATTGTTGAGAAGGTGAATCGAATGAGCAGGACGGAGCATGAGCGTCATCCGTTGCAGACAGAGGCCATCGCCAAAAAACGACTGCACAACGGGATTGAAATTTATCAAAACAACGAAGGCGAGACCGAGTTCCTCTACAACGAGATTTTCCACAAGGAGATGTATTTCAAGCACGGTATTACGCTCCCGGATCATGGCACGGTCATGGACGTTGGGGCTAATATCGGCATGTTCAGCCTATATGTCAGCAGCAAGAGCAACTGCAAGGTATATGCCTTTGAGCCACTGCCTCCGACGTTTAATCTCTTGAAGATGAATACGAGTTCGCTGCCTCACGTAACGACGGTTAATGTTGGGCTTTCCAATGAGATCAAGGAAGCGGAGTTTGCTTATTTTCCTACGATGTCTACGGATTCTGTCCAGATCAAATACCGGGAGAACCACGATCAAGATCTCCGATATGGGTTAATCAACCATTACGGAGATGATTTTGCCGACCCGCGAATGCTAAACCGCTTTGTCGATCATCTTATGTCGCCGAAGCTTCTGAATGAACAAATCTATCGTTGCAAGCTAACTACGATATCCGAAATGATTCGCTATTACGATTTAAACCAAATTGATCTGCTCAAAATCGACGTGGAAAAAAGTGAGTTCGAGGTGCTGGAAGGCATCCATCCGGAAGATTGGGGAAAAATCAAGCAAATTGTAATGGAGGTACACGGACTGGACGGAGAGCAGATTAGCAGGCTCGAGAATATCTTCGAAGCCAACGGCTTCTATGCCGTGATCGATTACTACGCGGATTTGAATATCCCCAATTACTATAATGTGTACGCGTTGAATCAAATGCATACGTCGGCTGGGTGACAGTGATGTTACAGCATCTGCATGCAAGGTTGGTATGCTCCAGCTGCAAGGGCGAGCTGGCTCAGTCGGATGTATGGCTGCAATGCCGCAACTGTGATGCGACATATACGATGGATAATCGTTATGTATCAATGCTCGACCGGCGTGAGCAGTTTGTCCACCCCTCCGATTGGAATCGTAAAGAGGACGAAATTCGAGTTTATAGCGAGATTTCGGACTCCCTTGCGGTTTCCGGTATAGGTCGATTCGCAGCCTTCTTAAACTATGGGTACGTCTCGCACGGGAATGAGCAACATGCGGTGATCGAGCCCGACGATGTATGGAATAGAAATTCAGTCAAGCTCCTGCTCGAGGTAGTGGGCAGGACGGCGATTCGGGAGCGGCAGGTTATTGACATCGGATGCGGCAGGGGAGGGAATATGGCAGCTTTACATAAATATTTCAAGCCTCTGTCTATTGTCGGTCTCGACATCTGCCCGGCGAATATTGCGTATTGCAGTGCCAAATCCCGATTGTTTGAATCTTTCTATCTCGTCGGCGATGCGGAGAATATACCGTTTGCAGACGAAAGCTTCGATGTTGTATTGAATATGGAATCGGCACATGCCTATCCGAATCGCTCACGCTTCTATGAAGAGGTGCACCGGATAATGAGATATGGCGGCGTATTTCTGTATACGGAGCTGATGCTGGAAGATCAGGTAGCGCAGAACGTGAAGCTTTTGGAGGAAGCGGGCCTGTCTGTAATCCGCAATCAGGATGTAACTTCGAATGTCCTTCTATCGTGTGATGAGAACGCAAAGCAACGTACTGGCATACAGGGGATTGCGAACAACGCCAACGCGAGCACGAATATTGGAGATATCAATGATTTCATCGCATTGCCCGGCTCGAAGAAATATGAAGAGATGAAGGCTGGAACGCGGCAATACCGTATAATGACCCTTGTTAAAAGGTAACATAGCTTTAATCTCGACAATAATTTTAGGGTGTGTCTGAGAACGGTGAGGGCAGCCAATTTTGCCGAATTTTCGTTCCATGCAAGGCGCGTTTGTGAAGGCGTACCGGGCGTACACCTTCGCAAACGGAACGAAGCAGAGGGCGGAAAGGCGGTGAAAGGGGCCGCTGAACCGGTTTTCAGACACGCCCTAGTATAGGAGAAATATTTATGGAAGAAATTGTTTCTCTAAATGCCTTTCAACCTTTCGACGGAATGATAAAAATGTTTCCTCATCATAATTTCCCTTATTTTAATTGCGACTACAATTTGCTATTAACGCTTGCAAATTATTTTAAAAAAGATGAGCTGCCGATTTTGAATAATGTCATTAGTATTTATAGATTTGATAAACAAAAAATAAAAACAAGAGGATATTTCAAGCTAGAAGTGTTGGATCTCGAGGATGGAGATAAGATACTTGAGGAAATGGGTATCTCAATTCGTAGAAAATCTCCTGCATTAGATGCTTTACAAGATGAGATCATAAACTCTATCTCTAATGGTAATCCGATTTCCATTATTATTGATTTATTTTATCAACGCGGAAGAGACTTTTACTATAACCAAAAGCATGGCCTGCATCCTGTTTTTGTCTATGGCTTTAATCTTACTAATGAAGAAATATATACGGTTGATGATATTAAAGAATACAGACAATATTCTTTACCATTTTCAGAATTTAAATTGTCATGCATGAGTTCAGAACACGTAAAAATGCCAAATTACTTTTGGGAATATGCACTAGTGTCCCCCGCTGATCATGATATTTTGAACAGTGAGCAGCTAGCACAAACAAACATCAATAAATTTGTAGAAAATATGTGCAGGTATCAAAATGAAATAACGGAAAGTTTGAATAATATATTGTTGTTGGCAGAACATTTCGAGCTTATTATAACAAATGAAACGATTATAGAAACACTAAGCAGTACTATTTATAGAAAATGTTCTGAGAAATACAGGTTAAATACTCTCTATAAGTACAACATTGATCATATCCATGCAAAACATACGCTTGACCCGTTAATGGACCATATTATTAATGATTGGAAGACAGTAAGGATCTATTCGAATAAAGCCATCATGTCCAAAAAGTTCACTGGGGAAATAATAGACAAGTGCATTGGTTTATTGAAAAAAATATATACGAATGAAGTACATTTTAATAATCAATTTTATTTAATGTTAAAGGCTGCGAGATTGTAAAGCTGAACCAACAATATAAGTCAGGTAAAATCACATTTAATAGTGCTAGAAATGAGCCAGACATTGATTTGGCACCTAACTACTATAACTAGAAAATAAACCGATTACTGTCTCTGACAGTGAACGGTTTATTTTTTTGAAGTGTTTACGCTTAACCCTCTTTGCATAAGCATAAGCAGCTGTTAAAATTCGCAGGGCCAAGCTTCCGTTCTGGGCGCACGGGAATAAAATGAAGGGAAACGAAAGCGTAAAGGGGGTTCGCCAAATGCAAAAGAGGTTCCTCAGTCTAACTTTTCTGGTGGTTTTGTTTATTGGAGTAAGCCTCTGGAGTTCTGCATTGCTAGCTGTATCTGCTGCTGATATCTGTACACCTGCTGATACCGAGCAGCAGACGAATGCGACCACTGCACCAGCATTAGGCTCCAACTGTAACGAGCATACAGGTCATGGTTCTTCTGATCCGGCTGCTACCGCTTCAGGTGATCAGCTTAATGATGAGCAGGTGGGGTGGCTGCTTACGGGTGTCATTGCTTTATTTCTAGTCATCGTCGTCATATGGCGCCGGCAAGTGTTCAAGTCAAAGCGTTAGGTGAGAAAGGAGTGGCGTAGCTCAACAGAAAGGGCTGCATCGTTATGCCGCAGACACAAGTAATAGCCGGTAAAGTTTCAGCCATCTGCGGCTTAAGATTTTTTTCTGCAAAATGGTGAGTTATAACATAAATTGAGAAAGAATATATGTGCATTTGGTGCAGATTATACTATCATTTTGAATGAGTTAGTTACTGTATCGTTTGTCAGGACAAGCCTTTGGAAAATAAACAGCTGAAACAGTTGTGTGTGTATGTGTTGTTGTTTAAGTCATTGATTAGGAATGTAGCTTTGTTATATGCTCAAGTTCTTGTCGTTTGGCGTTGGCTGCATCGACGATAGCATGTAACCGATTGCCTACTGAAACACATCGCCTCGTTGAGACCGTAATTTGCCGAGTTATCCCTACTTCGATTTCCCCTCGTTCATTTGCTAAAAATAGCCTAAAGGACTCTCCATTACCACTTTCAGATAGTACTGCATTTTTCAAAAGCGACTTTACAAAACCAAAAAAATCCGTAAGTGTTGATACTGCGCGAAATTAGCTGATTTTTTCATTATTCTTTCATTATTCTTTTATTAGCCTTCGTTATAATCAAATATAGCTGCTATTCAGTTACAGATATATTTCTATCCCGCTCTTCCAACTATTTTCTACTCTTCGTCATTTCACTTCAAGCGCTATATTAAAGGAGAAAAATTATGAAAAAATCAGTGTTATGTTTATTAATTGCATTATTTACGTTCGGGACTACATTCTCGCAAATACTACCTGTTTATGCAGATGCGAACGATTTTACTTTTACAATCGGTTCCAATGGCGCAACGGTCACGGACTATAGGGGTACGGATCTTAATGTGGTTATTCCCGATGAATACTCGGGTACGACGGTAACCGAAATTGGGAGATCAGCATTTGATACGTACAATACGGGCAAGCCTAAAATTACGAGCGTCGTGATTCCGAACAGCGTGAAGGTCATTCAAACGTATGGATTCCGTTACACCGGCCTCACTTCCATCGACCTCCCAGACAGCTTGTTAACGATTGGTTCCAGCGCATTCGAGAACAATCCGCTTACATCAGTCGTTTTTCCAGATAGTGTGACGATGATCGGCAACTATTCTTTTTATATGAATAATTTGACAACGATTAAATTATCGGAAAATTTGAAGACGATTAATGGCGGGGCCTTCGACACCAATCACATTACGAAACTTGTCATCCCGGCTGGCGTAACGAATGTCGCCAGTAGTTCATTTTATAATAACAACTTGACAAGCATAACGGTGTTAGGCAATGCAACAACTTTTGGGACAGGTGTATTTGCTAGTAATCCAAGCAATCTAAAAATATTCGGAATTGCGAATTCTCCCGCAGCTGTTTATGCATCGAGCAACGGACATACGTTTGTGGACGGAACAGAGTTATTTCTAGCAATTTCTAGCGCCAAGTCGTTGTTGAAAACTAATCTGGTGGGCAATGGCGTAGGGCAAGTTCCGGCCAATGCCTACAATGATTTATCGGCAGAGTATGACGCCGCCATGCTTTTTATCGACGGAATCGGAAATGCCACCATCGCCACTGATCTGACTAACGCCGCAGCTCCTCTGACCTCTTCAATCGCTGCATTCAGTGCGCAAATTGTTCAGGCTGGCAATCCCGCAGCGCTGGCAGCGGCAATCACGGCGGCGCAGCAGGCATTGAGGGATCATCCGCAAGGAACGGATGTAGGACAGACTTCGGCAGGAACGCGCACCGTGCTGGAATCTGCGGTGGATGCGGCGCAGCAGGTTCTCGATAACGCGGGCAATTACACGCAAGCTCAACTGGATACTACTGTTAACCAGTTAAATGCAGCGGTTCAGGTCTTTAATGCCGCTGTTATCCAAGCGGGTATTCCAACGGCGCTGGACGCGGCAATTACGGCGGCGCAGCAGGCGTTGACAGATCATCCACAAGGGGTGAACGTAGGGCAGGTGTCAGCGGGAACGCGCACCGCACTGGAAACGGCAGTTGATACGGCGAAGCAGATTCTGGATAACGCGGGCAATTACACGCAGGCTCAACTAGATACAGCGGTGAACCAGTTGAATGCAGCGGTTCAAGATTTTAATGCCGCCATTCTTCAAACCGGCATTCCAACGGCGCTGGATGCGGCGATTACAGCGGCGCAGCAGGCGCTGACGGATCATCCGGAAGGAACGGAAGTAGGACAGACATCGGCAGGAACGCGCACCGCTTTGGAAACGGCTGTGGGTACGGCGCAGCAGATTCTGAATAACGCGGGCAATTACACGCAGGCTCAACTAGATACAGCGGTGAACCAGTTAAATGCAGCGGTTCAAGACTTTAATGCCGCTGTTATCCAAGCTGGTGTGCCAACGGCGTTGGATGCAGCGATCATGGCGGCACAGCAGGCGTTGACGGATCATCCGGAAGGAACGGAAGTAGGGCAGACTTCGGCAGGAACGCGCACCGCTTTGGAAACGGCGGTGGGTACGGCGAAGCAGGTTCTGGATAACGCGGGCAATTACACGCAGGCTCAACTAGATACAGCGGTGAACCAGTTAAATGCAGCGGTTCAGGTTTTTAATGCCGCTGTTATCCAAGCTGGTGTGCCAACGGCGCTGGATGCGGCGATCACGGCGGCACAGCAGGCGTTGACGGATCATCCGGAAGGAACGGAAGTAGGGCAGACTTCGGCAGGAACGCGCACCACGCTGGAAACGGCGGTGGATACGGCGCAGCAGATTCTGGATAACGCGGGCAATTACACGCAGGCTCAACTAGATATAGCGGTTGACCAATTAAATGCAGCAGTTCAGGTTTTTAATGCCGCTGTTATCCAAGCGGGTATTCCGACGGCGCTGGATGCGGCGATCACGGCGGCACAGCAGGCGTTGACGGATCATCCGGAAGGAACGGAAGTAGGGCAGACTTCGGCAGGAACGCGCACCACGCTGGAAACGGCGGTGGATACGGCGCAGCAGATTCTGGATAACGCGGGCAATTACACGCAGGCTCAACTGGATATAGCGGTTGACCAGTTAAATGCAGCAGTTCAAGACTTTAATGCCGCTGTTATCCAAGCGGGTATTCCGACGGCGCTGGGTGTTGCGATCACGGCGGCGCAGCAGGCGTTGACGGATCATCCGGAAGGAACGGAAGTAGGGCAGACTTCGGCAGGAACGCGCACCACGCTGGAAACGGCGGTGGATACGGCGCAGCAGATTCTGGATAACGCGGGCAATTACACGCAGGCTCAACTGGATATAGCGGTTGACCAATTAAATGCAGCAGTTCAAGACTTTAATGCCGCTGTTATCCAAGCGGGTATTCCGACGGCGCTGGTAGCTGCGATCACGGCGGCGCAGCAGGCGTTGACGGATCATCCGGAAGGAACGGAAGTAGGGCAAGCTTCAGCAGGAGATCGCGCTGCCTTGCAGACCGTGATAGATGCAGCGCGGACTATTGCCGACGATGCAGAAAATCAATCTCAGACTCGTTTGGATGAAGCTACTGCCCGTTTGAACGACGCTATGGCGGTATTTGAAGCAACGTGGGTGGGGATCGTGCTAACCGCATCGGCCAATGATTTGTACGGAACGAGCGACACGCTTCGCTTTACGGTATTTTACGGATATGAAGTAACCGTCATAGGTACACCGGTCGTTCCAATCAGCATTGGAGACGATTCCGTCGCCCAGACGGTATATGCCTCATATATAGGAGCGCGCGGTGAGGCATTGACAAAACTTACTTTTGAATTCGAAGTTCCTGCTGGGCTCGCGGATATTGATGGAATTAAAGTTGCTGCATCATTGGAGCTACCAGACGGTGCAAGCATCGTTCGCACCTCCAGCGGTCGACCGGCTTTGCTAACTTACGTAGCACCGGACGCGAGCGGAATACGTATCGTAGCCATACCGCCCGAAGTTGCCCTGACGGTTGCACCGAATGGATCAGAACGTAAAGCGATTAGCGTGATTGCAAACGTGTTCGGAGAAGCTGCGGGAAATGTGCTGACGCAGCTACGTTGGCTGCCTGGAAGTGTTAGCAAAGTTGAATTTGCCCGCGGAACGAAAGGAACCGATATTTTGGCCACATCTGAATTCACCATTAATGCCAACGGCGACTATACCGTTTATGCCCTAGACGAAGCAGGAAATGAAGCAGTGAAAACCATCACTGTTACTGGGATATCAACCCCGTCTTCGTCGGATAATAGCAATCGACCGGTCACATCGGGGACGACTGTGAAGTTAGAGCCGAGTGGCGGGATTACAATTCCAGTCGATCCATCCGACATCAAACAAGTCAAGCGTTCGGACGGCACGGTGATCGAGCAAGTCATCCTCCCCGAACGGGCGAGGGAGCAAGTGCTTGTACTCCTGAAAAATGCGCTGGAACCGATCGTCAGAATTACAATCGACAATCGGAAGCAAGCGGTACAGGCGCAGCTTCAAGCTGACTGGATCGTGGATATGGTCAAAGCTAATCCTAATACAATTGTTGAGGTGAGATTGAACGATTCTAGCTACCAATTGCGGTTAAGCGCGATTAATCTGACCGGCTTGGCGGAGCGTCTCGACGCGGAAGTATCGAGTTTGACCGTAAACATCATACAGGAGCTGGGAGGCGAGCAAATTCGACAAGAGATCAATCGGATCGGCGTTTCCCAAGGTTTCTCTGTTTTCGCCGACGTCATTGACTACAAGGTGCTGGTCGAAGCAAACGGGCAAATGTTGGAGGTGCATGACTTTGGTGGAGCGTACTCGCTCCGGACCATTAAGTTGGACGGAGAGAACACAAATCGTAACCTAGTTGCCGTTCAGTATATTCCGGAAAACAGAACTGTCGTTTTTGTTCCGGCAAAAATGGAAAACGGTCCAGACGGCACTAACGAAGCGATTCTGAACGTGCCGCATAACAGCTTGTACACAGTCGTAAATGTGCAAGCCCGAACATTCGCTGATTTAACTGGACACTGGGCGAAAGCGGATGTAGAGCATCTGGCGTCCAAGCTGCTGGTGAACGGCGTAGCGGCCGACCGTTTTGACTCAGAGGGAACCATTACACGAGCGGAATTTTCCGCCTTACTCGTTCGTGCGCTAGGGCTATCCGTGAAAGGGAGCGAGGGCGGTAATCGTTTTGCGGATGTCCCTGCATCCGCATGGTATGCATCTGCAGTAAATGCGGCAGTGGCTAGCGGACTGGTTAGCGGCACCGGTGCCGGCCGCTTTGCGCCAAACGAACCAATTACCCGCGAGCAAATGGCCGTTGTCATTGCTAGTGCCTTAACCTTCATCAACCATGGAACTGGTAGCGATGGGCAAAAGGGAGGTTATTTGGATGCTTTCACCGATCGAGACTCCATTTCTTCATGGGCGCAAGCTGCGGTAGTCCGAGCATTGGAAGACGGCATTATGAAAGGAATGGATGACGGCCGCTTTGCCCCGAGAAAGAATGTAACGAGGGCGCAGGCAGCGGTTATACTGAAAAGGTTCCTGCAATTTGTGGATTTTATCAATTAAATCAAGCAAACTAATCCATTCAAAATGAATCAAAATACTCATTCATAGAATCATCTGTATAACGATAGTGAAGGAGCTTGCCTCGTGGCGGCTCCTTTTTGTCATACAAGGAGCTGACAGATAGGTGTGAAATGTCGGTCGACAAGAGGATGGTATAAATGAAATCCACGTAATGTTCGGGCTGTTTTTGTCTCCTTTGATCTTATAACCCACCTAAATGATGGACAAGCTTTTCAATAAGGAGAAATGCAACCGTTTGGACGCCTATGCCGTATAAATAATGCCCTGTGCCATACAAGCGGAAAGGAAGAGATAAAACATGACCATTCGTTCAGGAAAAAGCATACTTTTAATCATCGGAATGTTATTATTAGGAGGCTGCTCGTTATTCGAGGATGCCAAGCAGGCGGTCAATTCCGTATCGAGCTCGGCCGATTATGTGACGGGGGCGGCTTCGTACATGCAGACGCTGACAAGCTTTAGCGAGCAGGCGACGCAGCTTGCGGAGCAAGCCGTAAACGACGCGAGTGCACGTGCTGATTATAAGGAACAACTGGTAGCTGTGCAGGAATCTATCAAGCAGTTTGGCGAGCTGCAGGCGCCTGACTTTGCCAAGGACATCCATCAAACTGTGGTCGATTATAATTTGAAGCTGCAGGAAAGCATTGATGGGGTGCTGAAGCAAATCGAAGACGGCAAGGCATTGGTTGACGCGACGGAAATTCCAAACACGATTAACAAAATCAACGAGCTGCTCAACCAAGTAAATCAACTTCAGCAGCTGGTATCGTAACGGTAAAGAGAGGAAGAATGGAAGATGAAAGTTAACATTTTGCATGCGAGCATGACGAACTCCAAGGAATCTGGATTCGTAGGCAAGGTACATTTTGAAGTAGAGGGGCAGACGAATCAATACGAAATCACGCTCCACAGCCGCAAGGCGACAGAATGGGGCTATGGCTTGTTTTTCCTGAATGAATCAGGCAAGGAAGAGGATCTTTTAGCTGTTGAGGATGAGCTGGAAGAGAATGACGAGCTGTTCGATTCCCTCGTGAAGGCCGCTTGGGATACGCTTGAGAAGAAATAAACGGTGATGAAGGGCTGTAGCCGATCTTTGGCGGCAAAGCTATCGTTTCGAGGGAGAAATATAAGCCCAGTTGCAAGTGCAAAACTTATAAATGCCTATATTGAGAAAAATAAAGCTAACGCTAGCTTGGACATGCTGTCCTCGCTGGCGTTAGCTCTGTTTGCGTCATGGCAGCTGGCATAAACGCACTTGTCGATCATACAATCTAATGTTATCATTAAAATTACAATTTAATAGGAAGGGAATAAGTGTCAGCAGGCGCAATGGGCGCCCAAGTTGACTTAATAGGGAAGTCGGTGAGAGACCGGCGCGGACCCGCCACTGTATGAAGCGCATTAACGCTTCGAGCCAGGAGACCTGCTTATTTCAACGACACTGTAAACCTACGTGGATATTAGGAAGGTGTTAGAGATTGGATGGCCCTTCGCTGTCTGCGTTTAATAAGGACATTGGTCTTTTCAAGCATTTCTAACACATTGCGTTAGAGATGCTTTTTTTGTTGAGTACAAATTGTAAATGGCTACATATAAAGGAGTTGGCATCAATGAGTGAAGCAGGCGTCGGCAAGCTGTTAATTATCGGCTTCGGCCCAGGAAGCTTTGAGCATATTACGAAGCGCGCCCGTGAAGCGATTCAGGAGAGCGATATCGTCATTGGCTATAACACGTACGTGGACTTGATTCGCGAGCTAATCAGCGATCAAGCGATTGTGCGTACGGGAATGACGGAGGAGGTCAGCCGGGCACAAGAAGCGGTTCGCCAGGCGGAGAATGGCAAGAAGGTAGCCGTCATATCAAGCGGCGATGCGGGCGTGTACGGTATGGCAGGACTCGTATATGAGGTGCTGATTGAGAAGGGCTGGAAGCGTAACGGCGGGGTAGAGGTTGAAGTCATTCCCGGCATTTCGGCGATAAACTCGACAGCGTCCCTGCTAGGCGCACCGATTATGCATGACGCCTGTACGATCAGCCTAAGCGATCATTTGACGCCTTGGGAGCTCATTGCGCGCAGGGTAGAGGCGGCTGGACAAGCGGATTTCGTCATTGCGCTTTACAATCCGCGCAGCGGAAGAAGAACGCGGCAAATTGTGGAGACGCAGCGTATTTTGCTCAAATATCGCTCGCCAGAGACGCCAGTCGGCATTGTGAAAAGCGCGTACCGTGACCGTGAAGACATTGTTGTTACAACGCTTGCCCGAATGCTTGACCATGATATCGGTATGCTGACAACGGTCGTTATTGGCAACTCTACGACGGTTAATTATGATGGGCTAATGATTACGCCGCGAGGCTATCAGCGCAAATATACGCTGGGAGAGGGTGCGCAGCCGTTGAAGCCGCACCAGCGTCTGCAAGAGAAGAACGAGCCATGGGCGCTTCATACGGCAGGCATGCCGGAGCTTTCAGGTGATGGAGACTATCTTGAGGGTGAATATAATGCGATGGAACCTTTGGTGGAGCGGGAAGAACCCCAAATAGCGGTACCAGACCAGCCGAGAAATGAAATTGGGCAAGGCGGAGGGGTTGCTGTCGCTATAGCGCCGCAAGTCGCTTCGGTGAAGGCTGCTCCAGCTCCGATTGATAAAGCTGCTTCATCGAGGGTGGAGTCAGCCGCGATGCCAGCTGTCTCGCCGCTTCATTTGGCGATGGAGGCGTTGCTGCTTAATGATCGCAGTAAAGGTATAGAGCCTAATGCTTCTTATGCGGAAGCTGCTAGCCCATTGCCTGTATTTACGCAGCAATCGGTCTTGGAATTCGCTGTAAGCCCGGGTGTAGCGACGAAGAATTTTACTCCCCAGCAGCTGGTGGCACTGGCACAGGCGGTTGGCGAGAAGGGCTCGATTGAATATACGCCGCATCATCATCTGCTTGTGCGGATTCCGACGTCTGATCCAGACAGCGTTACGGCAAAGCTGCGTGCGGATGGCCTCAGTCTGGCGCCGATTGGTGATGTTTTGCAACTGAAGGCTTGTGATTTTTGCAATCTGGAGAAGGCGGAGTCGGTGCCTTATGCCGATGAGCTGCAAGAGAAGATCGGCGGTATGGCCATGCCGAAGGAGCTGCGCATTGGGTTTAATGGCTGCGGCATGGCTTGTTACGGTGCAGTCAACGAGGACATCGGCATCGTATATCGCCGTGGCAAATTCGATTTGTTTCTCGGCGGCAAAACCGTCGGCCGCAATGCGCATGCGGCGCAGCCAGTTGCCGAGGGCATTGCAGCTGAGGAAATCGTACCTCTGATTGAACGCATTATTGCGCTTTACAAATCGGAGGGACATCCGAATGAGCGCTTTCATAAATTTTTCAAACGAATGGGACAAATAGAGGGCTATCGTTATCAGGAGCTGCCTGTTTTTCATATCGAAGACGCACTGTGCGGAGACTAACGACAGCAAGGGAGATGAAGGAAGATGGATGCGGTTTTATTTGTAGGGCACGGAAGCCGGGATGAGAGAGGCAATGAAGAGGTGCGCGAGTTTGTGGCCTCTGTAGCGCCAACACTGAATGCGGATTTGGTAGAGCTTTGCTTTCTGGAATTTGTAACGCCGACGATGAAGCAGGGCTTCGATATTTGCGTATCAAAAGGGGCGACGCGGATCGCAGTTATTCCAATTACATTATTTTCGGCAGGGCATGCCAAGCTTCATATGCCTGCGGCGATTGATGAGGCCAAGCTTCGTTACCCAGCTATAAATATTATTTATGGGCGGCCGATTGGCGTTCATGATCAAGTGCTGGAAATTTTGACCTCTCGCCTTGGAGAAGCTGTTGCAGCAGAGGAAAGCGAGCTCGCAGATACGGCTATTTTGATCGTCGGTCGGGGCAGCAGCGATGCCGATGCGAACAGCGAGCTGTTCAAGATTGCTCGCTTATTCTGGGAACGCCTTAAAGTGAAATGGGTGGAAACAGCCTTTATTGGCGTAACAGCTCCTTTGATGGATGAAGGTGTAGAGCGTTGCCTCAAGCTGGGCGCGCGCAAAGTAATTATCCTGCCTTATTTCCTATTTACCGGCGTTCTCATTAAAAGGATGGAAGCAGCGATGGAGCAATATACGTCTGCTTATCCGGATACGGAATTTGTGCTTGCTGAATATTTTGGCTTCCATCCGCTGCTTAAAGAAATTTTGAAGGATCGCGCCGCAGAAGCGCTTCAGGACGAAGTGAAGATGAACTGCGATATGTGCCAGTTCCGCCTGCAGGCGATGAAGGATCATGATCATCACCACCACCATGACCATGATCACGACCACCATCATCATCACGATCATGATCACGAACATGAGCATCATGACCACAATCATGAGTGCCACACGCATGATCATGACCATCATCATCATGAAGGTCACACGCATGAGCATCCTCATGAGCACCATGACCATGACCATGATCACGACCACAAGCATCTTGAAATTGGCGAGCTTGCAGCTGATGCCAAGGAAGCTGCTCCGAAAAATGATACTCCATCCAAGGCGACAACGCTTGTTGGGGAGGGTTAAGTGATGATTTTTATGCTATGTGGAACGAGCGATGCGAGGGAACTCGCCGTGCAAATAAAAGCCCATGGCTATAACGTGCTGACCTCTGTCGTGACCGACAGTGCTGCAGGCAGCTTGAAGGAAGCTGGACTTGACGTGCGAGTGGGACGGCTTACCGAGGGTGAGATGGCCGCTTACCTGAAGGAAAATCAGGTACAGGCTGTCGTAGATGCCAGCCATCCCTTTGCGGAAGAAGCGCATCGCAATGCGATGGCGGCGGCTGAGCAAGCATCGGTGCCGTATATTCGATACGAGCGCGAGAGCTTGACCTTTGACGGACAGCCGCTAATCCAGTATGCGGATGATTATGCCGAAGCAGCCGAGCTAGCGGCTGCCAAAGGCGGCGTCGTGATGCTGACAACCGGCAGCAAAACGCTCCAGGTGTTTACCGAGCGTCTGTTAGGCCTGCCTAACGTTACGCTCATCGCCCGCATGCTGCCGCGCCTCGACAATATGGAGAAATGCGAGGCGCTTGGTCTGCCGCAAAAGCACATCGTTGCGATGCAAGGGCCATTTTCCAAAGCGCTCAACCGCGCTCTTTACGAGCAATTCGGCGTGACGCTGATGATTACGAAGGAGAGCGGCAAGGTCGGCTCTGTGGATGAGAAGCTGGAAGCCGCCCTTGAAATGGGAATTGAGACGATTATTATTGGGCGCCCTAAGCTTGCCTATGGGCATGTTTTTTCGCGCTTTGACGAAATTAGTGATACATTAAAGGAAATGTTGAAATAAATATGCATTGCATCATACATTGAAGGAGCTGAGCTTAAAGCATGGATTTTTTGACTGATTTTAAACCGCTTACTGTACAGCCGCAGGAAATTGAAAGCCGCAGCTTTGAAATGATTACCGAGGAGCTGGGGGAGCACCCCTTCACCGAGGAGCAATATGCTGTCGTTCAGCGCGTCATTCACGCCTCCGCCGATTTTGAGCTGGGACGCAGCATGATGTTCCATAAGGATGCAGTTCAGGCAGGCATTAAGGCAATTCGCGCTGGCAAGCCTGTCGTAGCAGACGTGCAGATGGTTCAAGTCGGAATAAGCAAGCCGCGCATTGAGAAGTTTGGCGGCGACGTGCGCGTATACATATCGGATGCAGATGTAATGGAGGAGGCGAAGCGGCTCAATACGACGCGCGCGATTATTTCCATTCGCAAGGCGATTCGCGAAGCGGACGGCGGTATTTTTGCAATCGGGAACGCACCTACAGCGCTGCTTGAGCTAATTAGATTGGTGAAAAATGGCGAAGCCAAACCCGGCCTTATCGTTGGCGTGCCTGTCGGCTTCGTATCGGCAGCAGAATCGAAGGAGGAGCTTGCGAAGCTGGACATTCCGTTCATTACGAATCTCGGACGAAAGGGCGGGAGCCCGGTTGCCGTAGCTGCGGTTAACGCGATTTCCCTGCTGGCAGAGCGCCAAGTGTAAATAGCGTGGACAAGAAAGAGGATAAGCCGCTCCGCCATGGCTATACGACGGGTTCGTGTGCGACTGCCGCGACAAAAGCGGCACTGACTGCGCTGATTTTGCGTGAACAGCAGACCGAGTCGGAAATTGTGCTGCCGATTGGCGAGCGGGTCACTTTCACCATCGTAAGCTGTGAGCTGAGTGGCGATTTCGCAAAAGCAGAGGTTATTAAGGATGGCGGCGATGATCCGGATGCTACGCATGGCGCGAGCATTTTTTCGGAGGTCAAATGGCATGACGGCGAAGGCATCCTGCTTGATGGCGGTGTTGGGGTTGGTAGGGTTACAAAGCCCGGGCTGCCTGTGCCGGTTGGCGAAGCCGCCATTAACCCGGTGCCGCGCCGTATGATTCATGAAGCGGTAGAAGAGGTGCTGCGCTCGTTCGAGCTGGAAGGGCGAGGCGTAAGCGTCGTCATTTCCGTGCCGGAAGGCGAGCAAATCGCGCTCAAAACGTTAAATGGTCGCCTCGGTATTATCGGCGGCATTTCCATACTCGGGACGAGAGGTACGGTTGTGCCATTCTCTACCGCAGCATACAAAGCGAGCGTCGCGCAAGCGATTAATGTCGCAGCCGTCAGCGGCTGCGACCATCTTGTTTTATCGACAGGTGGCCGCACGGAAAAGTTTGGGATGGAGCTTTATCCGGATTTGCCGGAGGAGGCCTTTATCGAGATGGGCGATTTTATCGGCTTTTCGCTGAAAATGGCCCGAAACAAGCATATTCGCAAAGTAACGCTAGTCGGCATGATGGGCAAGTTTTCGAAGGTGGCGCAGGGCGTCATGATGGTGCATTCCAAAAGCGCCCCCGTCGACTTCGGCTTTCTTGCTGAAATTGCGGAATATGCCGCCGTTCCCGAAGGGCTTGTGGAAGAAATACGCGGTGCGAACACCGCTTCGCAGGTCGGTGATATGATGCAGGAGCGCGGCATCGACGCCTTTTTCGAAAGAATGAGCGAGCTGTGCTGCTACCACAGCAAGAAGGAAGCGGGCGGACAGCTGATCGTCGAGACGGTCATTATATCTATGAAGGCTTTGCTGTTAGGCAGGGCTGAACAATAGCATTTTCAAAGGCATTCTAGCTGCTTGGCAGCAAAGAATCGGGGGAGATAGAGCTTGGGGAACAAAATCAAAATGATCGGCATTGGCGATGACGGAGCGCAAGGCTTGCCGCCGCTTTATGAGGACTGGATTCAAGAGAGTGAAGTGCTCGTTGGCGGCGAGCGCCATTTGGCTTTTTTTCCACAATATGCAGGCGAGAAAATCGTCATTAAAGGCGGTCTGACCGACCTGGCAAAGCAGCTGCAAGCGGAGAGCAGGAGGACGGTCATCCTCGCTTCGGGTGACCCGTTGTTTTATGGAATCGGCGGTTATTTGGCGGGCAAGGTGGAGCTTGACATTTATCCGGCGCACAGTTCGGTGCAGCTTGCTTTTGCGCGAATGGGCGAAAGCTGGCATGATGCGCTGCTGACCAGTGTGCATGGCAAGAGCATGAAGGGGCTGGCGCAGCGTATCGACGGCAAAGCAAAGATCGCGCTGCTGACCGACGACAAAAACAATCCAAGCGTTATCGCCCGCTACCTGCTCGATTTTGGCATGACTGAATATAAAGCCTTTTTGGCTGAAAATTTAGGTGGAGCGGATGAGCGTACGGGGTGGTATGAGCTTGGCGAGCTTGCGGAGGCGGAGTTTTCTCCGCTGAATGTACTGATTTTGAAGCGCGTAGGAACTAGCCCATCGTGGCCGCTCGGCATTGCGGATAGCGAGTTTGCCCAGCGCAAGCCGGACAAAGGGCTGATTACCAAACGTGAAATCCGCGTGCTTAGTCTTGCGGCTATGCAGCTTAGAGAGACGAGCACCGTTTGGGATATTGGCACCTGCACAGGCTCTATGGCGATTGAGGCTGCGCGGATTGCGCGCCAAGGCGACGTATACGCCATTGAGAAGAACGAAGGCGATCTTGCCAATTGTGTGGAGAACGCCCGGAAATTCAGAACGGACCTGACGACCCGGCTCGGACGCGCCCCTGAGGGGCTGGATACATTCGCTGATCCCGATGCGGTATTTATCGGCGGCAGCGGCGGCGAGCTGCGCGAGCTGCTGCATATTTGCTGCACGCGGCTTAAGGAAGGCGGACGCATCGTCGTGAATGCGGCAACGATTGAGACGATGGGCAAGGCGATGAGCGCTTTTGAGGATGAGGGCTTTAAAACCGATATTACGCTTGCGCAGCTGTCGCGCAGCAAACCGATACTGGATTTGACGCGCTTTGATGCGCTTAATCCGATTTTTCTAATAACGGCATGGAAGCAGCCAGAGACACTCATCGAGGAGGAAAGCAGCAATGACTAAGCTCGGCAAATTATATGGAATTGGAATTGGACCGGGTGACCCGGAGCTGATTACCGTTAAAGCGTTTCGACTTATGAAGGAATGTCCGGTTATTGCCTATCCACGCAAAAAGATGGGTGCCAAAAGCTATGCGCTGACGATAGCTGAGCTCTATGTGAACGCAGCGGAGAAGGAAATGCTCGGACTGACGTTTCCGATGACGAAGGACCGCGAATCGCTGGAGCGCCAGTGGGAGAAGACGGTGCAGCAAGTATGGCAGCCGCTAAGTGAAGGACGCGATGTAGCTTTCGTTACAGAAGGCGATCCGATGATCTACAGCACGTATATCCACCTGATGCGGCTTATGCGTGAGCGTCATCCTGAAGTGGAGATGCAGGCGATTCCCGGCATTTCTTCGTTTAATGCGTCAGCTTCCCGCCTTGGCATTCCGCTCGCCGACGGCGACGAGCATGTGGCGATTGTTCCGGCAACGCCAAGCTATGAGGCGATGCGTACCGCGATTGAACGCCACGACTGCGTCGTCTTCATTAAAGTGGCGAAGGTGCTGGATTTGATGCTGACCGTGCTGCGCGACTTGAAGCTGGTTAAAAATGCTTATGTTCTGACGAAGGTTACATCGTCCGAGGAGCAAGTCTGGATGGATGTCGAGGAGCTGCAAGGGCGCGAGCTTGAATATTTGACATTAATGGTGGTGAGAAAATGATCGTACATATTATAGGCGCGGGTCCCGGTGATCCGGATCTCATTACGGTAAAAGGGCTAAAGCTGCTGCAAGCGGCCGATGTTGTCATGTATACCGATTCACTCGTTAACGAAGAGCTGATTGCGAAAGCGAAGCCCGAAGCCGAGGTGCTGAAAAGCGCAGGCATGGACTTGGATGAAATGGTTGGCATCATTGTAGACCGCGTGAAGCAGGGAAAAAGCGTAGCCCGCATCCATACGGGCGATCCCGCGATGTATGGGGCTATTTTGGAGCAGATGGTGCTGCTTAAGCGTGAAGGCATCCATTGTGAAATCGTGCCGGGCGTGAGCTCCGTATTTGCTGCCGCTGCCGCGGTTGGCGCTGAGCTGACGATACCTGACCTGACCCAAACGGTCATTTTGACGCGGGCCGAAGGACGGACGCCTGTCCCCGAGCTGGAGAAGCTGAAGGATTTGGCGGCGCATCGCTGTACAATCGCGTTGTTCCTCAGTGCTACGCTGACGCGCAAAGTCGTACAGGAGTTTAAAGATGCCGGCTGGGAGGACGAGACGCCGATTGCCGTCGTTCGCCGGGCGAGCTGGCCGGATCAGCTCATTATTCGCACAACGCTTGCGGGGCTTGACAATGCGATGCGTGAGCATGGCATTCGCGCGCATGCGATGATTTTGGCAGGCTGGGCGCTTGACCCAGAGCTGCACAATAAAGATGCGCACCGTTCAAAGCTGTATGACAAAACGTTCACGCACCGCTTCCGCAGAGGAGTGAAGCCGGAATGAGCGTAATCATTCAGCTGGAAGAAGGCGTAATTCCGGATATTAGCCAAAAACACGAATATGCCGTAGTTGCGATTACAAAGCATGGCGTGCAGACTGGCAGACGGCTGCTGGAAAATATGGGCGCCGTCGATTTGTATTACATGGGCAAATTTGAAGCAGGAGATGAAGAAAGTCGCGGGATTCAGCTGTTTAACGGCTCGGTGCGCATGCTGTTTCCTGCTTTGTTTCCGAAATATAAAGGAATCATCTGTATTATATCGCTTGGCGCCGTTGTGCGAATGATTGCTCCATTGCTGCAAGACAAGAAGAAGGACCCTGGCATCGTCGTTATTGACGATAAGGGGGAGCATGTCATTAGCGTGCTGTCCGGCCATCTCGGAGGAGCGAATGAGCTGACGCGTGAGACGGCGGCGGCAATTGGCGCGCGCCCAGTATTGACGACGGCATCGGATGTACAGCGCACGCTGCCTGTCGATTTGTTCGGGCGTCGCTTTGGCTGGGAGTGGGAAAGCGATGCAAAGCTGACGCCTGTCAGCGCCGCTGTCGTCAATGAGGAGCCTGTTGCAATTGTGCAGGAGTCGGGCGAGCGGAACTGGTGGATGCATGACACACCAATGCCTCCTAACCTGGTCGTATATGACTCGATTGCCGCAGCAGAGGCTGCCGCGCCTAACGCGGCGCTCATAGTCACACACCGCCTGCTGGAGGAGGAGGAGCAGAAGCTGCTGGATAATGGCGTGCTTTACCGTCCGAAGGTGCTGGCGCTTGGTATTGGCTGCAATCGGGGGACGTCTGCGGAGGAAATCGAAGCGGTTATTGCTTCTTCCTTAGAAGGTATTCGTGCTTCGATCCGCAGTGTCAAGGCAATCTGCACCATTGATCTTAAGAAGGATGAAGAGGGACTGCTTGCGGTATGCGCCAAGCATGGCTGGCCGCTGGTAACGTATACGCCTGCCGAACTGAACGAAGAGGAAATTAGCGAGCCTTCTGAAACGGTATTTAAATTTACTGGAGCATACGGAGTAAGCGAGCCTGCGGCAAAGCGTTATACGAAAAGCAATGAGCTGCTGCTGGGCAAGCAAAAATCCGGCAATGTCACGATTTCAATTGGACTTATTCCATACTCATAGGCTCGTGCAGCATTGCTTTTTTCAAAATATAGGAAGTATATGATTGCTCGATCCTTTCTCTATATTTCTCGAATGAAACGCGCTGTGCCGCTATAGGATGGCGACAGCCGTTTCACCTTGTCGCAAGTTTTTAATGAAAGGAATTCACCTGTTATGACGATAGCAACGCAGAAAAGAATCATCATTGCCGGAACGGGCAGCGGAGTGGGCAAAACGACGACAACCGTCGGGCTGATGGCTGCTTTAGCGCGCAGAGGTTTCGCGGTACAAGGCTTTAAGAGCGGGCCGGACTACATTGATCCGACCTATCATACGGCGGCGACAGGGCGGCAGTCACGTAATTTGGACAGCTGGATGTGTCCTCCTGCCACGGTGAAGGAAATTTATTCGCGTGCTTCAAGCACGGCGGATATTTCAATCATTGAAGGTGTCATGGGGCTGTATGATGGCAAAAATCCGCTTTCGAACGAAGGCAGTACCGCTGAGCTTGCGGTGCTGCTGGATTGCCCCGTGCTGCTGGTCGTCAACTGCCAAAGCATGGCTCGCAGTGCAGCGGCTATTGTGAAGGGCTTTCAGGCGCTGGATGAGAAGGTGCGTATCGTCGGCGTCATAGTGAACAAGGTGGGCAGCGACAGCCATTATGAGATTGTGAAGGCCGCTATTGAGCAGGAATGCGGCATTCCGGTTGTTGGTCATTTCAAGCGCAGCAGCGAGCTGCATATACCCGAGCGTCACTTGGGCCTCGTGCCTTCCATTGAACGCGGCGAGCTGTCGCCTTTGTTTGACCAGCTGGCTGCGATGTGCGAAGCGACTGTTGATCTTGAACGCGTGCTTGCGTTGGCAGAAGCGCCAGTCATATCTGAAGCAGCAGCGACCTCCTTATTCGCGAGAAGAGCGTCAGAGGGCAGCGTGCGAATGGCGGTTGCCAAGGACGCGGCGTTTCATTTTTATTATCCAGATAATCTTGAGCTGCTGGAGGCATGTGGAGCCGAGCTTATTTACTTCTCGCCGCTTGCAGGGGAAGCTGTGCCGAAGGATGTATCAGGCTTGTATATTGGCGGCGGCTTTCCGGAAGAATTTGCCGAGCAGTTGGCGCAGCAGCAGCACGTTCACCAGTCGGTGCGGGATGCGATTGCTGGCGGCATGCCGACGCTTGCTGAATGTGGCGGTTATATGTATTTAACGGAGCAGCTTACGAATACGAGAGGCAATAGCTATGCGATGGCTGGCGTGTTGCCGGGAAGTGTGGTCATGCAGGGCAAGCTTGCAGCGTTAGGTTATCGGGAGGCAAAGGGTCTAGGCGCTAATTTTCTGCTGCCTGAGGGCGATCAGGCTCGCGGACATGAATTTCATTATTCTGTCTATGTGCCAAGCACCGATAGCGAAACACCGGAGCCTGCCTACGAGACTAAGGGCAGACGCGGCGTGAAGCAGGAAGGGGCGCAGCTCGCGCAGCTGGTTGCAGGCTATACGCACTTCCATTTTGCCTCAAATCCGGGGATGGCTGAGCGCTGGATTGCTGCATGCCAGGCCTATTCTGCTCGTAAAGCATAACTTGCGTTGAAGCGCTTACGCTTAATGAAAATATAGGAAAGGATATGATAGTTCCATCCATTCTCTATATTTCTAAGGCAAAGCTCTTCAACGCCATGGAGGGACGACGAAATCGTTTTTGCTTGGCCATTTTAAACATTTCGTAACTTTTATATGTAGGGTTTCCGCTATCATAGTAACAGATGAGTAACCTAAACATATAACCGGGGGATGTCCAATTACTATGACGGATTTTCAATATAAAATAAATCGTTTAAGACAATGCGAGTCTACTTGCTATACGATATGTCTAAAGCTATTGCAGAACGAGCAGCAGGCGGCGAAAGCGGCGGAATGGCTGCTCAAACGCTTGTTTGCAGACGAGCAGTTTTGGCAAATCTCCGAGGCTGCACGGGATCGGTATATTTTTCGAATCGCAAGCAGTGCTTATTTAAATCAGACACAGATGCGCTCCTTTATGAAAACTTCATAGGGGGCGTGTTTGTTGTTAAGGGAAGAAAGCAGGGTGACTATGATGAATACGAGCAATACACGCAGCATTACGATTGCACTGTTCGTAGCGACCTTTCTGGCAGCGATCGAAGGGACGATCGTCAGTACGGCTATGCCGAGCATCACGCGAGAGCTGCAAGGAACCCAGCAGTATAGCTGGATTATTTCGATTTATTTGCTTGCTACGGTCGTCACAACACCGATTTATGGCAAGCTGTCAGATTTATTTGGCCGCAAAAATATGTTTATGATTGGGGCAGCGATTTTTTTGTGCGGCTCGATGCTCTCCGGCCTTGCGCAAACGATGACGCAGCTTATTGTTTTTCGCGCGATACAAGGGCTGGGGGCTGGTGCGCTTACAACGATTCCTTATACGATAATCGGTGATTTATACGCTTATGAGCAGCGGGCGAAAGTTCAGGGCTGGATGTCGAGCATTTGGGGAATAGCTGGTATATCGGGTCCTTTGCTTGGCGGGCTGTTAGTCGATTATGTCTCTTGGCGGGCGATATTTTATATGAATTTGCCCTTTGGCATAATCGCGATGTTTCTGCTTGGCTCTACTTTGAAGGAGGCTTATGAGAAGCGGAAGCGCTCGATTGATTATGGCGGAATTGGCACGTTCGCCGTAGGCATGTTCTGTTTTCTCTATGCCTTGACCCTGCTGCGTTCAGAGACGGGCGAGCAGGGAGCCAGCTATATGGAAATCGGACTGCTTTTTGCGGTTGCTGCAGTGCTGCTGGCACTGTTCTTCTATATTGAGAAGCGTGTGCAGGAGCCGCTGATCCCGCTCGTATTGTTCAAAAATCGCACCATTAGCATGGTGAATTTGCTCAGCTTTTTGCTATGCGTCGTCAATGTCGTTATTATTTTTTATTTGCCGCTCTGGCTTCAGGGGGTATATGGAAAAAGCGCCACCTATTCGGGTTTGGCGATGATTCCGCTCTCGGTCAGCTGGCCGCTCGGCTCGATTTTGGCAGGCACATGGATATCGCGAATGGGGCTGAGAAATATAACGCTGCTCAGCGCGCTTTCCCTCGTATTAGGAAGCCTGGGCTTTATGTTCCTGAATGCGGCAACGCCGATTGCCTTGTTTATGCTCTATATGTTTTTAACGGGCTTAAGCTTTGGGCTTGCATTAACCAGCTGTACCATATCCGTATCATCCGCTGTCGAACGGCAAATGCGCGGTGCCTCGGTTGCCACGAATAACTTTATACGGACGCTTGGCCAGACGATCGGAATCGCTTTATTCGGCCTTCTGCTGCACACAGGGAGCACGAATATCATCGACCCGTTGTTGCTGGAGGAAAGCTTGCACCGAATTTTTACGATAGTGGTCGTATTGTCGCTTGTTGTTGGTGCTGTATCGCTTGCATTGCCCCGTATTTCCTCGGCAGAGCGTCAGGAAACGAAGCACGCTTCTTAAAATATTCGTCATAAATAAGGGGTAGAGTGCAACTTTTCAGATTAATTTGCGTCCAAACTTTTGGCGGATATGTAGAAAAATCGCAATTTATTTTGGAAAAGGAGATTCACATGCTTAAAAAAGTCAGCTTATTTGCACTCGTATTCCTTTTTGTCTTTACTTTGGCTGTGCCGATTCAGGCGGAAGCAGCGCAAAATGTCCTAGGTCAAGAGCAGCTCGTTCTGCTTCAAAAGTCGAATAAAATGTACCAAAATGGCACGCTGTATACAGCTACACAGCCTGTAACTGAACTGAAAGGCACGACCTATGTTTCGGCGCGCTCAATTGCAGAGCGGCTCGGCGGCAAAGTCGTATTTGATAAGGTAGCTAAGGAGTATGTGCTGACGACGGAAAAAAACGTACTTCGTTATGCCATTGGGAGCTCCTCCTACAATGTGAACGGAACCGTACAAAAGTTTACTGGAGCACCTTACAATTTAAAGGGTACGCTGATGATTCCGCTTCGCACGCTGCTGCAGCCGCAGGGCATCGCGATGAAAGTGAACAAGGCGGAGAAAAAAATAACGCTGACGTGGACAGTAAAGATCGCGCCAGTCGCAACTTTTACAGTAAGCCCTAAAGTCATTTATGCGAATGAGACACAAGTGACATATACGAACCAGACGACTAGCAGCACCCCTATCATAGACGAGCGCTGGGATGGAAATTTGGCGATGTTTGAACAGCCTGGCACGTATACGGTAACGCATTGGGTTCAAGATTCGGATGGCGTCTGGAGCGAGCCATACGCAGTGACGCTTGAAGTGCTTCAACCGAACTTGCCGCCAGTCGCGAAGTTTGTCACTAACAAAACGAGCTACATGATGGGCGAGCCGATTGAATATACCGACCTCAGCAGCGATGAAGAAAATGCGATTACGAGCACAAGCTGGACGAATAAGCAGCAAGGCTTTTTCGAGCCAGGTCCACAGACGATTACCTTGAAGGTAACGGACAAGCATGGGGCGAGCAATGAATTTTCGCTTTCGATTATGATTGAAGATCAAGAGCTTTATTCCAAACAGGACTTTGGCATGTTGTTCACGCCTCCTGGAGAGCGCTTCTCGATTAATGGAGCTTCGGTTCTGAATTATGATGTGATTCCGTATTCATTGACAGAGTATGGACAGCAAACGCTGCTTCGCAGCAACAGCCCAGAGCGAATTGTAAATGAAGGCGTGTATTATACGGACTCGGCTTCTGGCAACGTCCGATTGATGTCACATAACGTAAACAACCGCCTAAACAATGTGCGCATGTACATCGTCGCGACGAACGAGACGAATCAGGAAGCGACAGTTCAGACACAGCGCGTCGGTATTGGCGGTCCTGCGCTGTACGTGTCGGCAACGGGCAAATCTTCTATTAGCAAATATTTGACCTCGCGTATGAATCCAGTCATGAATGATATTACAACGATTCCTGCGGGCGAGAGCCGTCTTATTTTGAAGCAGCTCAGCGATTTGAAAATTTCGCCGGACCGCGTTTTGACAATGATGGCGGATGTTTCGACCTCCGGCCCAATTAAATTCAGCTACGTCATTATTGATGACGGCAAGGATGTGCTGTCCGAGCTGCCGCTGCTGCCGTATCTGGAGCCGGATGGTATTCACATTCGCGGTACATTCGAGAAGGCGGACCGTACGATTAACCTGACCCAGCCTATAGGCTCAGAGCCAGGTCGTATGATATTTGGCGATAAAGTAGTTGATACACGCCTTACAACGATCGACAAGCTTACAGGAGCGACGATTTACAACGAAGGAAATTATGGCGTTGTTTACGTCGTGAAGCTGTTCAATGTTCAGCCTAATACGCTCATCGCCTTGAATCCGCGTGGCGGACATTATGGCGGTGCCTTCCTCGTCAACAACAATGTTGTTCTGACGACGAATAACTCCTTCCTTGCGAACAACGGTGAAGCAGGTGTCCTGTACCGTACAGGAAGCACATCAGAAGCTGTAACCATTGTATTCTCGCCAGCATCTGGAAGCAATCTGCCAATCAATTTGCTGTTTATGCCAATGCCAGAGAAGAAAGGCTAGCAAATACAGCAAGCAAATTAAAGCAAAAGCATCCTTCTGTTCACAACTGTGAACAGAAGGATGCTTTTTTTATCGCTTTTTATCGAGATAGGGAATTTCCGAACATTAGGCAGTGATCCATCAGCGGATACAAAGTTTTTGTTATGGCATGTGAATGATTTATGATAGCTCGTCATTGTAGCTCAGTTAATAGAGTAGACATAAAGAGTCGAGAGAATAATGAGGAGCAAAAGTACGTATGTTTGCACTCTGTTTTATTATTGGCATTCAAAGTTCGTACTGTAGTTTAAGGATTCAGGGTGGGAACGAATTGTGCTCAAAAAGGCGAACGATAGCGAGTGTTTTTCGATGGATTGTAAGGAGAAAATCAAACGAGCGAGTTCAGTTCATGTCTTCTTTTTCTTTGAAAGCGGTATATTTAGCGTGTTTTAGGCATTTGCCCACGACAACATGTTAAGTTTAATTACATATACTATTGAAAAATCAGGTTACGTGCTTTATTATGTTATAAAACATGACGCAAAATTGAAAGAGGGCAATGGTATGACGACTATACTTATTCGCAACGCAACGATTATGACGATGAATGAACGTGGCGATATTGTAACGGGAGATTTGCTCATTCGCGGCAAGCGTATTGCTCAAATTGGCGGGGAGATATCAGCTGATGGGGTGGAGCGAATCATTGAGGCTGATGGCAAAGTCATACTTCCCGGCTTCGTACAGACCCATATCCATTTATGCCAAACGTTATTTCGCGGTCGGGCAGATGATTTGGCTTTAATCGAGTGGCTGCGCGAGCGGATTTGGCCGCTAGAGGCGGCTCACAGCCCAGATTCGGTTTATTATTCCGCAATGCTCGGCATAGGTGAGCTGATCCGCAGCGGGACAACAACGATTTTGGATATGGAAACGGTGCATCATACCGAGTCGGCATTCCAGGCGATATTAGAGAGCGGCATTCGTGCCATTTCCGGCAAGGTGATGATGGACCACGGCACGGAAGTGCCGCTGGCGCTTCAGGAAAATACGCAGCAATCGTTGCAGCAAAGCGTGGATTTGCTTGAAAAATGGAATGGCGCAGGCGACGGCCGGATCCAATATGCTTTTTGTCCAAGGTTCGTTGTGTCTTGTACAGAGGAGCTGCTCATTGGAGTACGCGATTTATCTGCGCAATATAAGGTTAAGGTGCATACCCATGCTTCCGAAAATACCGGAGAGATCGCAATTGTCGAAGCGGAGCGAGGCAAGCGAAACGTCGTTTATTTGGATCATATCGGGCTGGCAAGGCCGAATTTGATTTTGGCGCACAGCATTTGGCTCGATGAGGAAGAGAAACGGATCATTAAGGAAAGAGGAGTGAAGGTCACCCATTGTCCCGGCTCCAATATGAAGCTGGCATCCGGCATTGCGGAAATTCCCGAGCTGCTGCGCGAAGGTATTGATATTGGCATAGGAGCGGATGGAGCGGCATGCAACAACAATTTGGATATGTATCAGGAAATGCGGCTGACCGCCTTTATCCAGAAGGTGAAGCATGGCCCGACGGTCATGGATGCGCGCACCGTGCTGCGGATGGCGACGATGGGCGGTGCGAAGGTGCTCGGCATGGAGGATGACATTGGTAGCTTAGAGGAAGGCAAGCTGGCAGATTTGCAAATGCTTGATTTGGAGGATTTTCATGTGTATCCATCCTATGATGCAGATTGGTTCTCGCGCGTGGTCTATGCGGCAACCCGTGGCGATGTGGATACTGTAATCATTGACGGACAAATCGTCATGGAGAAGCGCATAATGAAGACAATTGACAAGCCGCTTGTGCTGCGAGAGGCTGATCGTTCTCTTCGTGGACTGCTGGCAAGGCTGTAGCGTATAAGCTGCAAGCCAGAACTTCATTTCCTTATAACGTCATATATAAAAGGCGGTGGCTGCTTATGGATATGCACGAAGTGCTAGAGTCAATTGCGACGCTTGAGCAGCCGGCCGCACTCGCAACGATAATACGGGTAGAGGGCCATGCTTACCGCAAGGAAGGAGCAGCGATGCTGCTAAGGCTGGATGGAACGAGGACGGGGAGTATTAGTCCCGGCTGTCTGGAGGCCGATTTGCAGGAGCGGGTTAGCCGCGTGTGCAGTGCCGAAGCTTTTGAAATTATCATCTATAATATGCAGCCGGAAGAGGACATCATGTGGGGCGATACTATCGGCTGCGGCGGCATCATCCATGTGCTGCTGGAGCCTGTAACGGCAGTATTCAGAGAAAAACTGCTGACGGCCAGAAGCAGGCTACGGGCGGGAACGACCATATTTTTGAATCGAAGCTGGTTGAGTATTGGGGATAGCATCTGCTACAAATTGGAGCCTGCGGCAGCAGCCAGCCTTTCTCGAAATAGAGGGAAGGGTGGGGCTAATAAGCAAGGAGAGGCTGGGACATTTTCGGTGAAGCTGGAGCCGCGTTCACGAGCCATTGTATTTGGCGCTGGGCCGGATGCAGAGGCACTTTGCACAATGCTTCCAAGCTGCGGATTTGATGTGATTGCAGCGGATTGGCATATGCAGATTAGCTCTGAAAATCGGATTCACCCCTGTGGCAGCGTTGTGAGGGTGACGGGTAAGCCTGATGAGCTTGCCTCGAAGCTGCAATTTAATAGAACGGACTATTTCGTCGTATGCAGCCATCAGCTCCACTATGATCATCAACTGATTCAGCTGGCACTGGCAGCGCAAGCTATTTATATCGGAGTCATGGGCTCTCGCAAACGAATAAAGCAACTATTTGGTGAAGGGAAGCTTCCTGAAAATGTTTATGCTCCGATCGGACTTTCGATAGATGCAGATGGAGCATACGAAATTGCGTTAAGTATCGCTTCCGAGCTCGTGCAAGTAAGGGCTGCGCAGCGTGCGAAGGATAAGGGGGAGACTGGCGATGCAGGTGTCAGGTATTTACTTGGCGGCGGGCCTCAGCAGCCGGATGAAGCAGCCGAAGCTGCGGCTTCCTTTGTCGCCGGGAGCTATGCTTGGCAGTCAGGCGCTTCATGCGCTATTAAATAGTGCCATCAAAAGCTGGATTGTCGTTCATCGCACTAACGATGAACTGGAGTGGCTAGACACTCCTGAGCTGGAGCGGGCTTGCACCGCAGCACAGCTGCACAAGCGAGAAATCTCTTTGGCGGCACGGGGAATGTCCTATTCGCTGAACAGCGGATTTGAGGCGCTGCTTGCTCTACATCCACATACGGATGCCGTCCTTATTGCGTTAGCTGACCAGCCTTTTGTGACGGCATCAATGGCAGCGCGTTTAATTGAGGCGCTGGAGCAGGATTCTGCGCTTGATTACGCAGCCTTCAGCGACGGAGCGGCGACGATGCCTCCAGCGCTGCTGCGAGCAACGATGTTTTCCGCTTTGGAGGAGCTGGAGGGTGATCAAGGAGCAAGACGGGTCTTTGCAACAGGTAAGTATAAGGGGAAAATACTCGATTTAAACGGTGAGCCTGACTTTGCGCTTCATGATGTAGACGATGAGGAGAGCTTGCTGGCTGCTATTGATTTTTGGAACAGGAGGGAGAGCAATGGCCATGAATGAACAAACGAAGCCGGAGTCTCCCGTCATATGGCAGCCAGGTGATGCTGCGGAAGCCTGTGCGCTCAAGGCGCAGCTTGGCGAGGAGGGCATTTTTGTTGCAGGCGGTACGCTGCTTCGTACGTGGTGGGAAGCGGGAACTGCCCGTATGCCTGGCCATTTAATTGATATAAGCGGATTAGCTGCCATGCAGCAGTCGATTTCGCTTGTTACAAGCAGCAGCCATCGGCAAAATTATCAGATCGGAGCTGCGGCGCTGCTGTCAGAGGTCAGAAATGATTCCTATATAAAGACTCATTATTCGCTGCTTACAACCTCGATGAAAAATATCGCTGCCCCATCCATACGGAACCTGGCCACGATAGGAGGCAATGTTCTCTCTCGGGTAGGAGACGTGCTTCCAGCGCTGCTTGCATATGAGGCGGTGCTCCTCTGGCATGATGGGCAAGGAGAATTTCAAATTTCGCTTGCACAATGGTTATTGGAAGCCCAGGCAACTGCCGCGTGGCAAAATCTTCTGCTGCTCGCCATTATATTACCGCCAGTCGATTTAACGGAACAGAAGGGGTACAGCAGAGTGGACGTCTATCACAAGGTAGGCCGCCGCGAAGTGTTCACGCCGTCGATAGCAACTGTCGCCATAAGCGCTCTTGTAAGCTCCGAGCAGCATATCGCGGATGTACGCTTAGCAGCTGGCGGTGGACAGACGGCGCCAAAGCGGCTTGAGCATACAGAACGGCTGCTTAAGGACGGCATGCTTGACCGTTCTCTGCTCCATGCTTGTTATGCGTCGGTCATGGAGCATTTTCATCCATCAGGCGACTTGTTCGCTTCGGAAAGCTATCGTAAGAAGATCGTTGCCAACCTGATTGTGTCGGAGCTGTGGAAAGTGATGCAGCCCAAATCATAATAAGCTCGCTAGCTTAGCATTTATAGAGGAGGGGTGATAGCGATGCTGTTGAAACGTGAATCAAGCGGCAAACGGTGGCGAATCAGGCCGGATGGGCTGGAGAAGGTAACGGGCAGCCTTGCTTATTTGACGGATATGTCGGCAGCGGGCATGCTTTATGGCCGGGTTCTGCGCAGTCCTCATCCTCATGCTCTTATTCTCCGCATTTGCACGGAGAAGGCTCGGCAGCTTGAAGGCGTTCATGCCGTGCTGACCCATCTCGATGTGCCCGGTTTAAACCGCTATGGCATTGCCCATCAGGATCAGCCAGTTTTTTGTGAAAATAAAGTTCGGTATGTCGGCGATGCGGTGGCGGCTGTAGCCGCAGAGACGGCTGAGCTAGCCGAATTGGCTCTTACTCTCATTGAGGTTGATTATGAGCTGCTGCCGATCGTTGACGATGCCGAGCGGGCGCTTTTGCAGGATGCGCCGCTGCTTCATCCGCAGGGCAATATTCTTCACCACAGCCAATTTCATAGAGGACAGCTAGGCAGCGGGTTCTCCGCCTGTGCCCATATTGTAGAGGATACTTATTTTACGCCGAGGCAAATGCACACCTATATGGAAACCGAAGGCGGCTTGTTTGTGCCACAGGAGGATGGGCGGTTGACAGTATATTCGCCTACTCAGCATGGGTTTATGGATCGTCTGCAATTATCGCGAATTACCGCGATGAAGCAGGAGCGAATCCGCATCGTCTCAAGCCCCATTGGCGGCTCCTTCGGCGGCAAGGATGAATTGAATGTGCAGCCTTATGGCGCGCTGCTTGCGCTCAAAACAAATCGCCCCGTCAAGCTGCATCATTCCAGATGGGAGTCGGTTCGAGCGGGGCTCAAACGTCATCCGATGAAAATTTCGATGAAAACCGGTACAGATGCCAGCGGCCGCCTGCTTGCACATCAAGTGCGAATTATCGCCGATACTGGCGCGTACGCCACGCTGGGGGCGGAGGTGCTTAACTTTACCGTTGAGCATGTACTTGGACCATACCGCTACGAGCATGTAGAGGTAGACGGTTATTCCGTTTATACGAACAACGGAATGTCTGGGGAGTTCCGCGGCTTTGGCGGAAATCAGGCGATTTTTGCACTAGAAGGGCAGCTTGATCGGCTTGCAGAGAAGCTGGGCATGGACCCTTGGGAGCTGCGGCGAATGAATATGCGCATGCCTGATGATCCGGGGCCGTTCGGTCAGCCGATCGTCGTAACCGAAGGCGCCATGCAGGTGTGGAATGCAGCTGAAGCCAGCGACTTGTGGCAGGAAAGAGGGGCGCCGAATCGAGAAGAGGAGCGCGAGCCATGGCTTAAAGTAGGTATTGGGTCAGCCTTCACCATGCACGGCGGCGGGCTTGGCGTAGGTATTCCCGATCCGGCAGGCGGCAGGCTCTCGCTGGCTGCCGATGGTCGAATCGAAGCGATATTCGGCTACGAGGAGTTTGGGCAAGGCTTGCTTGCTACGCTGGAGCTAATGCTGATTGAGCAATTCGGATTGGCTGCATCCGATATAAGGATGATTATTGGGGATACCGATCTGGTTCCAGACAGCGGCTCTACGACTGCTTCAAGAGCGACCAGCATGATGTGGAAGACGCTGCAAAATCTGAAGCTGCCGTTTACCTCGCAATTGCTGGAGCGGGCTGCGGAGCTGCTTGGAATATCAGTCGATAAGCTCGCAATGGGAGCAGGAGGCATTTATGAAACCGCAGGCAATACCTTGCTGCTGAGCTATAAGGAGCTGGCTGAGGCAGAAGGGGAGCGGATAAGCTGCTCTACCTCCTTTCTGTTCCCGACATCAGATACCTCGCGAACAGGAGCCCATTTTTTATATACGTATGCTGCGGTTGTTGTAAAGGTTGAGATTAATCAACTGACAGGTCGAGTGAGAGTGCTTGACCAATATCATGCGGTAGCGGCAGGTCCTGTCATGAACCCGCAAGGCTTTCTTGGTCAGATTGAGGGCGGCAGCAGCATGGCGCTTGGATTTACGCTTACGGAGGATGCGCTCATGCAGCAGGGACAATATATGACGAAAAATTTGGATACCTATTTAGTTCCAACGATTGTGGAGCATCGCGGTGCGGTCACCGTTGAGCCGATTGAGCATTTGCCGCAAGGAGATAGCTACGGCCCGCGCGGCATCGGTGAAGTAGGCTCGGTTACGCTTGCTCCGGCTATCGCGGCTGCCATTCATCAGGCGGTGGGCATTCGCGTGACGAAGCTGCCGATTGAGCCGGAGCTGCTGCAAAATGATTGTGCTTTTGCTTTTGCTGAAGAGGCGGTGAGCAAGCGATGAGCAAGCATGAAATGCTGGGAGCTCCGCGAGGCGCAAAGCAGCGGGAGCTGGCCTGCACCATTAATGGCGAGGATATGAAGCTTGAAGTGAACGGTGCAAAAAGGCTGCTGTCCGTGCTGCGGGATGATTTAGCGCTTACGGGAACGAAGCGTTCCTGTGAAATTGGACGCTGCGGCGCCTGCATGGTGCTGGTCGATGGCAAGCCGATTAACGCTTGCTTAACGATGGCCTACCAATGTGCGGGCAAGCAAATTACGACAATTGAAGGCATTGGTGCGGCTGATGGAGGCATCGAGCCCATACAGCGCGCTTTTCTCGAAGAGGGAGGCTTTCAATGCGGCTATTGCACGCCAGGCATGATTATTTCGGTTAAGGCTCTGCTGGATCGAAGCCCTGACCCAAGCGAAGAAGAAGTGGAAGAAGCGCTATCAGGCAATATTTGTCGCTGCACCGGCTACGGAGGCATTAAACGGGCCGTCCAGCGGGCGATTGAGTGGAGGAGGGAAGCACCGTGAAATTGGATTTGCTAAATACGATGAGCCGTGAGGCATTTACGAAAGCGCTTGGCGCTATTTTTGAACATTCGCCTTGGGTGGCGGAACTGGCATGGGAGAATAAGCCCTTCGGCTCGGTTGAACAGCTGCATGAGAGCATGGTAAATGCGGCATATACGGCGGGAGAGGAGCGGGTGCTTGTGCTGATTCGCGAGCATCCCGATCTGGCAACTCGAATCAGCATTGGCGAATATTCCACCAGAGAGCAGCAGGGGGCAGGACTTAGCCAATTGACGCCTGAGGAGTATGAGCAGTTTGCAGCGATGAACCGCCAGTATACGGAGAAGTTTGGCTTTCCATTTATATTGGCGGTGCGTGGCAAAAGCAAAGCGGACATCAAGGAAGCGATGGCGTCGCGCATCGACAACAGCCTTCAGGAGGAGCTAGAGGAGGCAAAATGGCAAATTGCCCGTATCACTTTTTTGCGCCTTAACGATTTAATAGAGCAGTAGAACGTACAAGTTTATACCAAAATGGATATAGAACAAAGGGAGAGGGTAATTATGTTGAAGCTTCGCAGCGGACGTACACTTTATTATGGCAAAGGGGATGTACTGACTTACCGCACCTATGCCGCTCCACTGGCGGTGAAGTCTATTCCAGAATCGGCTTTTACTGGCGATACGAACGTGATTTTTGCCCATAATATTACATTTGCAGTAAGTGGCGAGACGCTGCTAACCTCTTTCTCCAAAGGAGACAATACGCAGGTCGTAGCGACGGATTCAATGAAAAATTTTATTTTACGGCAAACGGCCGACTTTGAGGGGAGCACGACAGAAGGGCTGCTGGCGTTCATCAGCAAGCAATTTCTTAGCCGTTATCCGCATATTGATGCAATTGAGCTGAGTGCAGACCGCATTCCATTCCATACGCTTGAAGTGGCAGATGGCAGTGACGGACTCGTGGATAGCTCGCTTGTATACCGCCGTTCCCATAATGATCATGCGAGCGCTTCGATGAAGCTCGTCCGTGACGGCGAAGAGGGAGCAGGCGTTATAGTGGAGCATGAGTGCGCCATTACAGATTTGCAGCTTATTAAAGTTAGCGGCAGCTCTTTCTATGGGTTTGTTCGCGACGAATATACGACACTGCCAGAGAGCTATGATCGGCCATTATTTATTTTTCTAAATATATTTTGGACCTATGGAAATATTGAGCTTGCCGTAGAAGCGGGCTCAGGGCAATACGTAGCAGCCGAGCATATTCGGGATATTACTCATAATGTGTTTCACGAATATAAAACCCCATCCATTCAATATTTAATTTATCAAGTCGGCTTGCGTATTTTGACCCGCTTTCCGCAATTGGCGGAGGTGCGGTTTGAATCGAATAACCGGACTTGGGAAACGGTAGTTGACCATACGGAGGACGATGCAGCTGCTGTCTACACAGAACCGCGCCCGCCATTTGGCTTCCAAGGCTTTACGCTTACCCGCGAGGATTTGGCAAATGAGGAAGCATCCTCATGAGCGGCAAAATAACGACGCATGTGCTCGACATTTCCACGGGAAAGGCAGCCGCAGGGATGGAGCTGGAGCTGTGGCAGCTGTGTGAGGAAACGGGGGAACGGAGGCTGCTTCAAACGGCTGCGACGAATGGAGACGGACGACTGGATGCTCCTCTGCTTGCTGGCGAGGATATGAAGCCGGGTGTTTATGAGCTTGTGTTTGATGCAGGCAGCTTTTTGTCACGCGATCGTGGCATGGCGCAGCTATCGTCGATTGAATTTATTTTTCAGCACATACCGATTCGGTTTCGCGTTAACGATGCGCAGGCGCATTATCATATTCCGCTGCTTGTTGCGCCGGGCGGCTACAGCACTTATCGCGGTACTTAGCAGCTGCGACGAAATAGAAATGAGCGGCACTTTCACTTTATGTCGCCGTAGTTCCTTAGAGCAGTGAGGTAAACAGATAGGCGTGACTGATGGGGAAAAGGGTGGATAGGGATGGCTTCCTACTATGATTGCATCGTTATGAATGGTTTTGTTGTTTTGATGGGTGAAGTGAAAAAGCTGGATATAGGCATTCGCGATGGCCGCATTGCTGCCTTGGAGCCGTCACTCGCAGGTGCCGCGGCCGGCTCCCGAATGGATGCGGAGGGACAGTATGTGCTGCCCGGCATGGTTGATATTCATGTACATTTTAATGAACCGAATTTGGGGCATTGGGAAGGGTTTGCGAGTGGGTCAGCTTCACTTGCTGCCGGAGGAGCGACCTGTTACGTAGATATGCCGCTCAATGGCAATCCGCCGACTGTAACGACGGAGGCGCTTGCGCTGAAAGCAGGTCAGGCAGAGGGCAGCTCGGCTGTTGATTATACATTTTGGGGCGGACTCGTCCCAGGAAAGCTGGAGGAGCTTGCTCCTATGTTCGAAGCGGGCATCGTCGGCTTTAAAGCGTTTATGTCCAATCCCGGCGGCGAAGGAGAAGGGCGTTTTCGCGAGGTGGATGACTGGACTCTGTATGAAGGAATGAAAAAAATCGCCGAGCTCGGCGGCTTTGTCGCTCTGCATGCCGAGAGCAACGCCATAACTTCTCAGCTCGCTGATGCCGCCCTCGCAGCCGGACGCTTGGATGCTGAGGCATTCGCAGCCTCGCGGCCGATAATTGCCGAGCTGGAGGCGGTAAATAAGGCGCTGCTGTTCGCGGAGCAGACGGGCTGCCAAGTGCATTTTGTTCATATAAGCAGCTATGACGCGGTGGAGCTGATTGATCGCGCGAAGCAGCGCGGCTTGCCGGTGACAGTGGAAACGTGCCCGCATTATTTGCTCCTTACGCAGAAGGACATGGCGGCGCTTGGAGCGGTTGCCAAATGCGCGCCTCCTCTGCGCGGGGAGGAGCAGCGTGAGGGGCTTTGGCGAATGATTAGCGAAGGTAAGCTGGATGTTATCGCTTCAGACCATTCGCCATGTCCGACCTCGATGAAGGTGGATGCTGCAAAAACGTTTTTCGAGGCATGGGGAGGTATATCGGGCGCGCAAAGCAGCATGGAGCTGGTGCTTGGTGAAGGGTGGATCAAGCGCGGACTGCCGCTGCCATTGCTAAGCTCTCTGCTATCAGCAGGACCCGCTCAGCGTTTCGGGCTTTATCCGCGCAAGGGAGCTATTGCAGTCGGCTCGGATGCCGACCTGGCTATTGTTGACCCTAATGCGGCTTATAAGCTGCTGGAGGAAAATTTATTTTATAAGCACAAGCATAGCCCTTATGTAGGGAAGGAAATGGCCTGCCGAGTCGTGGCAACACTCGTTCGAGGAACCGTTGTTTATTCGGCAAACGACGGCTTGGTACAGCCTGCATCAGGCAAGCCGCTACTAGGGCTGGGCAGCAGCGTTATACAGTAACGGGAAGATAGGAGGGCGATATTGTCAGCTTTCCTCCTTGCACGATTACCACGCCCGTCCCTGTTAAGGTTGACCCGCACGTGCTTCGTGCGTTATCTTATCCTATACTGGGTCAATTTGACCCCAAGTTTACGGCGTTTATGTAAGATGCGATGAAATTGCTAATGGCAAGGCTTGCAGACAGCTCTAGCTGAGTATGATTCGTACGATCGTTAAACTTATGCTATTTGATACCGCCGACCGGGTTTTTCCTGGAAATATGGGAATGTATATAATTTCTCCATACCTTCTCTATACTTCTCGGAATGAAACGCCGCGCGCCGCCAGAGGACGGCGGCAGCCGTTTAACCTGGTTTGGCGGTTTGCTATAGCTTTGGCTAGTATTTTAAATTTAAAGAGGTGTTTACGATGAAAGATGTAGTGGTACGGGAACAATTAAAAAAACTGCCCAAAATTGATTTGCACTTGCATTTGGATGGCAGCGTGTTGCCTAACACGCTGCGTGAGCTGGCAATGGAGCAGGGTAAGGAGCTGCCCGTTGATGCAGGCAGCGAGCTTACCCCATGGATGCTTGCAGATGAGAACTGCAATAGCTTAAAAGAATATTTGAGCAAATTTCATTTTGTCGAGCCCTATTTGCAAACGCCAGAGGCGCTGGAACGTGTAGCTTATGAAGTGGTTGAGCAATCGGCGGAACAAGGCTGCCGTTACATCGAGGTGCGATTTGCGCCGCTGCTGCATACTAAAGGAGGTTTGTCGCTGGAGGAGACGATGCGTCACACCATTCATGGCTTGAGGCGTGGAGAACGGGATTTCGGCGTTAAAGCGAGGGGAATCGCCATCTGCCTGCGCCATGATGCTTATGAGAGCAATGAACAGGTCATATTAGCTGCGGCCAAGCTGCATGGCGATGGAATCGCAGCGGTAGATTTGGCTGGTGATGAAGCATCCTTCCCGCCGGAGCTTCATCGTTCCTTATTTAATCTCGCAGCTAGCAAGGGGCTGCCGATTACTATTCACGCCGGGGAAGCAGGCGGCGCGAAAAATGTGCAGGAAGCCATTGAGAGTCTTGGCGCCTCGCGCATCGGCCATGGCGTGCGAATTACGGAAAATCCTGCTATTATGGACATGGTGCGCCGTACAGGCACGCCGCTGGAGCTATGCCCGCTGAGCAATATACAGACAAAGGCGGTTAGCGGCTGGGACGCATATCCGATTAAAGCTTTTCTGGCAGCAGGCATTCGGGCGACCATTAATACGGATAATCTGACGGTATCGGGTACGACGATTGGTTTGGAATATGAGCTGTTGATGCAAAAATGCGGCGTGACGCTGGAGGAAATCGGCACGCTGATTTTGAACAGCGCCCATGCGGCCTTTTTGGAGCAGGATGAGAAACGGCAGCTGATTGCCGACATAGAACAGGGGCTTGCGGCTGCGGGAGTAAAGCCTGCCGTATAAGGACGGTCTCTGATTCGGAAGCAATGGAGGAAACGACGTATGCGAACCATTTTAACCGTAATTGGGGATTATGATTATCGTACAATTAAGTTGGATATATAAATGCTTGAAAAGCGCAGTTCCTGCAAATGATAGAGGAACTGCGCTTTTGTCTGCTATAATAAGATCATAAGCATTACGATTAGAGGGTGGTGGGTTCAAATGGATAAAGTGATAGATGAGCAATGTGACGACACTTGTATAGGGACGAAGCCGGAGGGTGCAGATTTGCTTACCGCAAAGGTTGAGGAGCAGACGGCAATCGATTTGGCTGAAATGTTCAAGGCGCTAGGCGACCCGACGCGGGTTAAAATGATTTATGCGCTGCTTTCGCAAGAGCTGTGCGTGCATGATTTATGCGTCGTGCTGGATATGGCACAATCGGCTATTTCGCATCAATTGCGTTATTTGCGCAATGTGCGCATCGTAAAGCGGCGCAAAGTCGGGAAAACCGTCTATTATTCGCTTGACGATGACCATGTAAAGGAAATTTTCATCCAGACACTACAGCATTTGCATCATAGCTAAGTGCTGCGTCCAGATAAGGAGAGGAACTAGACGTGACAGAAATTCCGCCAAAAATTATACAGGCTAGCAAGGAACATATTGCGGACGCTGTCGCCTTTGCAGCGCTAGTACGTAAAGAGGTCATGCCAATGTTTGCGGCAAATGGTTTGTCGCCAGATCTCGTGAATTTCTCGGAGCATTATTTGCATCAAGCGGGAGCTGGTTTTTTTCTGGCCCTTTCAGAGCAGGGAGAAATACAAGGGTGCATCGGTGTGAGGCCCTATGATAACCGGATTGAAACGGCGATGTATGAAGCGGACCGGCCAGCGGCCGAGATCGTAAAATGTTATGTAGCTGCAAGCAGCCGCAGAAGCGGTGTAGGCTCGCAGCTTACAGATGTGGCCAAGCAATTTATCGCTCAGGAGGGCTACAGCGTAGCGTATTTGCACACGCATCGTTTTCTAAACGGGGCAGTCGATTTTTGGCAGCGTCAGGGCTTTGCCATAACGGCCGAAGATCAGGATGAATGGCAGACGGTGCATATGGAGGCGAGCGTTACATAATCATAATCGTACTTATACGTACTATAAACTTTAAATTGCAGCTTATAACCAGATCGATTCAGGCGCGTAGCGCTTGGGTCGTTTTTTTTGACATAGATGGGGTCAACCCTTGACATACCCCCATAGGGTATTATATGATAAACGCAACAATAGATACCCCCATAGGGTATAAGAAGGTGGCGAACGGGATGGAAAACAGGCAAACAACGCTGGAAATTTCGGGTATGACTTGTGCGGCATGCGCCAATCGCATAGAGAAAGGCTTAAATAAGCTGGAGGGTGTATCGCAAGCGACAGTCAACTTTACAATGGAGACGAGCCATGTTGAATATCGAGCAGATACGATTGATTTGGCTGCGGTCATTAAGCGGATCGAGCAGCTTGGATTTACAGCTGAGGAGAAGGTAGAGGAGAAGCAAGGAACGGACCGCCGGCGTGACGATATTCGCAAGCAGCAGCTGAAGTTCATCCTATCAGCCATATTGTCGCTGCCGCTTTTGTGGGCGATGGTTGCGCATTTTTCATTCACGTCGTTTATATGGGTGCCAGATTTATTGCTTAATCCGTGGTTTCAACTGGCGCTGGCAACCCCTGTGCAATTTATAATCGGCTGGCCCTTCTATAAAGGGGCATTTAATGCTTTGCGCAGTGGGGGCGCGAATATGGATGTCTTGGTGGCGCTTGGAACTTCGGCAGCTTATTTTTACAGCTTGTATTTAACATTGAAGCCTGAAGAGCATGCTGGAATGGCAAACATGCCCGTTATGCAGGAGCTGTATTATGAGACAAGCGCCTTGCTCATTACGTTGATTTTACTTGGAAAATGGTTCGAAGCACTCGCTAAAGGCCGCTCGTCGGAAGCGATTCGCTCGCTCATCGGTCTCCAAGCGAAAACAGCACTCGTTGTGCGCGACGGCTCCGAAATGAGCCTCCCGGTCGAGCAGGTAATGATTGGCGATCAGCTTATTGTGAAGCCGGGCGGCAAAATTCCGGTCGATGGCGTTGTGCTGGACGGCAGCTCGGCGATCGACGAATCGATGCTGACGGGAGAAAGTCTTCCTGTTGACAAGCAATCAGGTGATCAGGTATTCGGGGCGACTATAAATAAAAATGGCGTCTTGCGTATTCAGGCTACGAAGGTTGGCAAAAATACGACGCTTGCGCAAATTATTCATATTGTTGAGCAGGCACAGGGCTCGAAAGCGCCGATTCAGCGAATAGCTGACCGTATTTCTGGTATATTCGTCCCAATTGTTGTCGGTATCGCCGTTGTTACTTTTGCCTTGTGGTTTTTTTGGATCGAGCCCGGTTTGTTCGCCGAAGCGCTGGAAAAAGCCATCGCGGTGCTCGTTATCGCATGTCCTTGCGCGCTCGGACTTGCTACTCCAACTTCTATAATGGCTGGATCGGGCCGGGCAGCGGAAGTAGGCGTCTTATTCAAGGGCGGTGAGCATCTCGAATCAACGCATCATATTACAGCGGTGCTGCTTGACAAAACAGGTACGGTTACGGAAGGCAAACCTTCACTGACCGATGTTGTCATCCAAGGCGATTTGCCGGAGCAGGAGCTGCTTGCCCTTGTTGGAGGAGCTGAGAACAGGTCAGAGCATCCGCTCGCGGAAGCTATTGTTGCTGCAATTAAAGCGCGGAACATTGCGCTTCCCGAAGCAGCTGAATTTACTGCCATTCCAGGCTTTGGCATTCGGGCAACAGTGGCAGGGCGCGATATTGTTGTCGGAACACGCGCTTTAATGGAGCGTTTCGCTGTTGCACACAACGGTGAAGCGACAATGGCTGAGCTGGAGGCGGCCGGAAAAACAGTTATGCTGACAGCTGTTGATGGTCAATATACCGGCATGATTGCAGTCGCGGATACGATTAAACCTTCATCCAAGGGAGCAATTGACCGTCTTAAGCATATTGGTCAACATGTTATGATGATTACAGGAGATAATCCGCGAACGGCAGCGGCTATTGCCAGTGAAGCGGGGATAGAGCATGTCATTGCAGGCGTGCTGCCGGAAGACAAAGCGGATGAGGTCAAGAAGCTGCAAGCGTTGGGCATGAAGGTAGCGATGGTCGGAGATGGCATTAATGATGCTCCGGCACTCGCGGCAGCGGACATTGGCATGGCGATGGGCACAGGAACGGATGTCGCGATGGAGACGGCAGATGTTACCCTTATGCGCGGCGATTTAAACAGTATTGTCGATGCCATAACGATGAGCAAAAAAACGATGAGCAACATTAAGCAAAACCTGTTCTGGGCACTAGCCTACAATGTTATCGGTATTCCTATAGCAGCAGCGGGCCTGCTAGCGCCTTGGCTGGCAGGGGCGGCGATGGCGCTGAGCTCCGTATCGGTGGTACTCAATGCGCTGCGCTTGCAGCGGATGAAAATTAAAGCCTGATGCTAATGGCAGGGTTGCCCGTCCGCCTCTAAATCGGGTATTCTAAAAGGGTACTTCATTTCGTTTCTAGGAGAGGACAGCATCCAATGAATAAAAATGCAAAAATTGGCGGCGGCGGCCTTCATCACATCGCGCTGCGCGCATTTGACTTTGAAGCAACGGTGAAGTTTTATACAGAAGGACTCGGCTTTACGCCAAGACATAGCTGGGGTGAAGGCGATGGCCGCGTTATTATGCTTGATAGCGGTGATGGCAACTATCTTGAAGTATTCGCTGGCGGCAAGGCGCCGGTGGAAGGCGAAGGCTCCTATTTCCATTTAGCATACCGCTCCGAAAATATAGAGCTTGCCGTTCAGTCAGCAGTAGCTGCTGGCGCGGTAGTAACGGTCGAACCAAAGGATGCTGTGCTGGGCGACAATCCGCCAACCCCAGTGAAAATCGCCTTCGTAAAAGGCCTGAACGGAGAGATTATTGAGTTTTTCCAAAGCACAGGCGACAATCAGCTGTAAGCAAACGGCAGGCTATAAGCAAGAATCATCATCTTATGTCAAAAATGCTGAAGCAGCCGAAGGCATCGCCTTCGGCTGCTTCGGCTTATGGCCTCCTATTTTATGAAGGCGGGTAGCTATTTTTTAAATATAGGCAACGATATGATGTCGCCATCCTTTCTCAACAATTCTCGGACTGAAACGCGCTGCGCAGCCAAAAGACGGAATCAGCCGCTTTACCTTGTTGGCGGTTTTAGTAGTAAGGGGGCTTGCATGGTCATTGTTATAATAGTTGCGGCGCTTGTGCTGCTATTATATTTGTTTTTCATATTGCCGACACAGTGGCTTAAGGTGGAGCGTTACCGTTATCCGGCGGGGTTAGGGCTTAAGGTGCTGCAAATTAGCGATCTGCATGTTGAAAATATTCGTATCAGCCCAAGGCGAATCCAGAAGCTGATTGCCAAAGAGATGCCGGCATACATATTTCTGACTGGAGACTTTACCCAGAGGCTGAGTTATTTACCGAAGGTTAGACGGTATGTGAAAGCGATTTGTGCAGGAGGCATTCCGGTTTATGCGGTGTATGGCAATCACGACCATCGGATAAAGCCTTCCGGAGTGCGCGAGCTGAGGAAGCTGCTGGAACGGGAAGGCGTTATCGTTCTGACTAACGAGAGCATAGATTTAGGTGCCTTTCAGCTGGTTGGAATAGATGACTGGAGCAGCAAGAAAAGCAAGCCTGGCAAAGCTTTTCACCAAGTTGATTTTTCAAAGCCCATTATCGTGCTCGCACATGACCCCAATACGGTGCTGCACATTAAGCATTCCTATGATTATCTCATGTCAGGTCATTTTCATGGCATGCAGTTTCATGTTCCATTTTTGTTTCGGTTTATTAACAAGGGGAAGCTCGCTGCTTCCGGCTTTTATAAAGGTCAGCATAAATGGAGCAATGGCACCTTCTATATTTCCAAAGGGATTAGCCAGACTGAGCCGAACGCCCGATTCCTCATTCGCAGTGAAGTAACGGTGCATCAATTGTAGAATGGCTATAGCAAAGGGGAGATTGAACCAATGATTTATGTAGTTAGGCATGGGCAAACCGATTATAACAAGGAACAAAGAATGCAAGGAAGGTCGGGGCTGCCATTAAATGCTCAGGGGATAAAACAAGCGGAGCAGCTAAGAGAGAGACTGCGGGACGTCACTTTTCATTTTGTATTTTCCTCTCCGCAAGAAAGAGCTGTGCAAACAGCTGAAATCGCAACCGGCGCTACTGCCATAATTGATGCAAGGCTCGATGCTTTCGATTTAGGGGAAGCGGATAAATTAAAAACGAGCGAGGTGAAAATGAAAGGTTTTACTCCTGATCCAAGCGTCTATAAAGGAGTAGAGGGAACGGATCAATTTGCTGAACGAATTTTTAGCTTTATGAGTGAGCTTGAGGCGAAAAACGACGGCAAAGAGGTTAATATTTTAATAGCCGGACATGCTTGTACAACGGGCTGTATGGGGGCTTACTTCAATGGCATACCGGCAGATAGAAATATTACGAGGTACTCATCGGCTAATGGGGACTACAAGACATATGAGTTCAAATCAGAGATGGCTGATTAATAAAATAAAAGATACCGCAAGCAGCTTATCCTCCTGCTGAGGAAAATGAGCTGCTTTTCTATGACAAAAAACGCACCGTACACTCGCTTTAAGAAGCAGAGTATAGGTGCGTTTCCTTTAGCAGAGGAATGTTATTTCTGTCTATCAGGACTCATATTCCTCTGCGGTCAAGGCGAAAAGAAGGTGATCCTCCCAAACCCCATTAATTTGCAAATAACGAAGGGCAAGGCCTTCTTGGCGAAAGCCTGCACGCTCCAGAACACGAATGGAAGGCGTGTTTCGAGGCATCACCCCAGCTTGCAAGCGATGCAGACCGAGCTGCTCGAAAGCATAAGCGGCGACCAAGCGAACGGCCTCCGATACATAACCGTTGCCATGATGAGCGCGATTGAGAAAATAACCGACATTGGCATTTTGAAACGGGCCTCGTACCACATTGGACAACTCAATTCGGCCAATTAGTTGCTGCCCCAGCATAATACCGAATGGATAAGAAGCAGCCTCAGCCTGCTTCTGAATGCCAAGACTAATATGCTCCTGCTGGCCCTCCAAGGTGAAGAAGTTATCGGGGCGAACGGGATCTACTGGCTGGAGAAGGGCTTGGTTGCTTAATCTAAGCACCAGCATGGCCTCCGCATCAGCAAGCTCGAGGGGCTTTAAATAAATGCTCTGCTTTATTGTCATCTATCGGTACTCCTTTCTAAATAGCCGCACCAGAATTCGATGGTGCGGCAAACGGGGGATGGAAGCGAATCACTAAAAAATGCTAAGCTTAAAAGGCTTCTTGTAAAGCGGATAAAGCCATTTGACACCGCTCGGCGTCAACGTATCTGCGAATAAATGAGATAAGTATCCGATAATGGCCACTCGCATAATGCCTTCAAGGTGAAGCTGCTGCTCCAGTCCCCAGGCGATTGCACCCCATGCTGCGGCAGCCCATACCGTATGGGTCATACCGCGATGCTTGAGCCACGGCGCCACGGCCACGAATGCACCAAGTCCGATAAGCCAGTTCATGCCGAACCAGAAGCCCCCATACACAAAGGCTCCGCCGATAACGCTGACAAGGGCATTGCGGATGAAGCCGCGCTTCGCGACAAGTCCAAGCAGCACGACGCCGATGGAAGCAACGAGCAGCTTCCAGCCAACAGTGTGATTGACCACATACAAGTAGCTGACAATTGCAATCATAATAACGCCGCCCCAAATGAGCAAATCATGAATGAGCTTAGACACTTTGCCGAGCTTGCTGCTCAAAATACTGGGGCCATCAAGATCCGCGCTTAAGGCGGAGATAGCGGCAACGGCTACATAAGCAGCCGCATTCGCAGGGGTGAAGGAATAATAAGCTGCCGCACCGGCTCCAATAGCCATTCCAATCGTAAGATGTGTCGTGCCTTTCATTGTTCCTCCTAATGCCTGGCTATTATCCAGCGGTGTATTCAAACGTATGTTCGCTATGTTATTATACTAGAAACAGTCTTGGGGAACAAGAGTACGCATCATTTCTTTCGCAACTTACAAGTGGGGAGGCAGAAGGATGGAAGAAACGATTATATTTTTTGAGTCGCCTGCCGAATGGCGCGGCTGGCTGGAGCATAATCATGAACAGGAGACGATGCTTTGGGTCGGTTTTCGTAAAAAAAGCAGCGGAAAGCGATCCATTAGCTGGCCCGAGTCAGTGGATGAAGCGCTATGCTTTGGCTGGATTGACGGCATTCGCAAAAGCATAGATGAAGAAAATTACAAAATACGCTTTACGCCGCGGAAAAAAGGAAGTATCTGGAGCGCTGTTAATATCCAGCGTGTTACGGAGCTAAGTGAAAGCGGACTAATGCAGCCAGCAGGGCTTGCTGCTTATGAACGGCGTAAGGAAGCGAAATCTTCCGTTTATGCACATGAGCAGAAGGCGGAGCATATTGTGCTGGCACCGGAGGAGGAAGCGGCTTTCAGGGAGCAAGCCGCGGCATGGAGCTATTTTCAGGAGCAGCGTGCAACCTATCAGAAAACGACCCTGTGGTGGGTAATTAGCGCCAAGAAGGAGGAGACGCGCAGCAAGCGGCTTCGCACCTTGATTGAACACTCCGCCAGCGGACGAACCTTACAGCAATTTACGCCAATCGTCAAGAAGTGACAAGCGTAAACGGCTGTAGCTGCCCTCTGCGGCAAAGCTGCCGTTTCAAGGGTAAACGATAAGCCTGCTATAAAGGGTAAGCTTATAGATGCTTATCTGTTCTTGAAAAAATAATTTTGTTTCTTTTTTGCAACACTTTCCGCTGCATCTGCGTTGTATAGTTATAAGCATAGAAACGAGTAAGGGAGCGGTACAAAATGAAAAAAGCAATTCTCAGCGCAGCACTCGCCATCGCTTGTTTATTAACACTAGGTTTAGCCGTAGATAATGGCAAAGGCAATGCATCCAGCAGCCCGATTAATCAAACGACCGTCTATATGGATCATATAATGAAACAAAATAACGCCTTCGTCGTTACATATGATGAAATTCAGTGGTACGAAGGAGAGGAGGCGAACGTTCAGTTCCGCCAGCATGAACAAGATGCGGAAATGACGGATGCACCAGATGGCTACTACATTGTCAATGACGATCCTCAGCTTCACGACCTGCCGATTGCAGCAGATGCTGAAGTATTCATGCAAATTTACAATCGTACGGGCAACGCGGCAGAAGCAGACATTCAATGGAATGAGCCGATCACTGTTGATAAATTCGTCTCGATTATGAATTCCGATGATCCATTTCAACTGAAAAATTTCCCTTATCACGTTACGATTAAAGACGGGGAAATTGTGAAAATTGTTCAGCAATATATCCCGTAAACCAGAGTGTGAATCCGGGGCATTCGAGCCAAGGAACACATAACCCTAGCTCTGGTCTTGATGAATAGCTGCAAGAGAAGCTGTTATGCGATTATGCGTAGCAGCTTTTTATTTTGTATTAAAAAAAGTTAATTGCAATCAATTGACACAGGAATGAAGGCCGTGGTATCATTCCTGATAGTAAATATTACGAATAGATAACGAGCTAATCGCTCGTTTTTTATTTGAATACTAATCGTAAAGATTACATATATTTAGCACGAAAGATAGGCCCGAAAGGGAGAGGGAGCTTGGTTATGCTGTTATTGAAGGGGAATAAAACGAATAAAAGATTATTTTTCACCATCCTGCTGCTCGGTCTGTCTATGGTCATTGCAGGCTGCGGCAAAGCTTCAAATTCATCGTCGGAGACCGGAAATACTGGTCAATCCACTGCTGCTGCGGAAAATAAAGCAGGAAAAAAGCTGACGCTTCTCTACCACTTTAAGAGCGCAAGTTTAGACCCGCATAATGATTATATTGTTTTGAAAGCGGGCGTAGTTGAAACGCTTGTGCGTATGGATGACAAGCTGGAGCTTCAGCCGTGGCTAGCGTCCGAATGGGAGTCTGTAGATGCGTCTACGTGGCGTTTTATCATTCGCGAAGGCGTTGCCTTTCATAGTGGTGCCAAGCTTGATGCGGCTGCTGTTAAAGCTTCGCTTGAACGCGGCATAAGCGTGAACAGGGCGCTGGACACCGCACTCAAGATCGCTTCTATGAAGGCGGAAGGCCAAGAGCTTACCATTACGACAACGGAGCCGCTGCCAGCTTTTCCATCTGAGCTTGTAAATCCATATAGCGGTATTATTGATGTGGCGGCTGAGCAAGCAATGGGTAGCGAAGCGTTTAATCAGGCGCCAGTCGGTACTGGGCCCTTTCAGGTAAAAGGCTTCACGCCGAATATGGAAATAAATCTGGCCCGTTATGACAGCTACTGGGATGGTACCGCACAGCTTGAAGAAATTACGTTCAAATTTAATGAAGACGGCAATGTACGGGCACTGGCGCTTCAGGCGAAGGAGGCCGATCTCGCCTTTCAGCTTCCAGCCGAAATGGTCGACGTCATTAAACAGGATCAAGATTTGAAAATAGAGTCGCTTGCTGGCTTGCGTGCGCATTTCCTGCTTTACAACCAACAGCAGCCCGCTTTAAAAGACGTATTGGTCAGACAGGCGCTGGACTTGCTCATTGACCGTGAAAGCATGGCGAAGGATGTCATGCTGGGCCATGCTTCTCCTGCCAATGGTCCATTTAACGCGAATTTGCCTTTCGGCAGCAAGGAAGCCGTTCAGCCGCTTGATACAGTCAAGGCGAAGCAACTGCTCGAACAAGCTGGCTATGCACAAGGCAGCAGCGGCAAGCTGGAGAAGGATGGAAAGCCGCTGACCCTTGAGCTCGTTACGTATAAAGGTCGGCCGGAGCTTCCGCTCATTGCCCAGCTCCTGCAATCCGATGCCGCTAAAATTGGCGTAACGTTAACGATAAAGAACGTTGAAAATGTAGATACGTATTTGCGCGAAAATACCGATTGGGATTTGGCCACTTACAGCAATTTGACAGCTCCGCGCGGGGATGGCGGCTTTTTCCTGAATTCGGCGTTTACAGCTGGGGGCTCGCTTAATCCGGCTAATATTAGCAGCGACAAACTGAGCGCAATCCTTGCACAGCTGAATGCTACAGGTGACGCGGCGCAGCGTGTAAAGCTTACGCAAGCTGCCACTGCGGTAATTAAAGCGCAGGCTCTGCATTCCTACGCGGTCTATCCAAACATAATCGTAGGCATGAATAAGAAGGTGACGGGCTGGACACCAGGACCTGAAGAATATTATTTAGTTACAAACAAGATGGATGTGTCTTAACGTGCTGAAGCTCATAAAAAAACGATTGATTCAACTCGTATTTGTTCTCTTTATTTTATCCTTAGTTGTTTTTATTCTGATGAAGCTCGCACCCGGCGACCCTGTGCTTACCTTGCTGCATGCTGATGAAATGTCGATTACTCAGGCTGATGAAGCTGCGCTTCGGGAGGAGCTTGGCTTCAATCAGCCTGTGCTTGTGCAATACGGAAAATGGATGCTCAGGCTAATCCAGCTTGATCTGGGCACCTCATACTTAAAAGGCCGCCCGGTGCTGGATGAGCTGCTTGATAAGCTTCCGGCGACGATTCAGCTGACAGCGAGCGGGCTCGCTGTTATGGTAGCCATTGCGCTCCCACTTGGTCTCATTGCTTCGCGCTATCCAAACCGTTGGCCGGATCATGTGTCTCGTATACTGGCACTTGTTGGCGCGTCGATTCCGAGCTTTTGGATGGGACTGCTGCTCATTTACTTATTTTCCTTAAAGCTAGGCTGGCTGCCGACAAGCGGCAAGGGCAGCTTCGCACATATGATTTTGCCATCCATTACGCTCGGCTTTGCTATGGCTGCTGTCTATGCAAGGCTGCTTCGCTCCGGGCTGCTGGATAGTCTTTCCCAAGACTATATTAAGGCAGCAAGGGCGCGTGGGCTAGCTGAACACCGCATTTTAATTGGACATGCACTGCGTGCCGCGCTGCTTCCGGTTATTACAGTGTTCGGCGTTAGCTTTGGCAATTTGCTCGCAGGCTCCGTTGTCATTGAAACGCTGTTTGCTTGGCCGGGCCTTGGCAGCTTGGCGCTTGAAGCGATTTTTGAACGGGACTATCCGGTTATTCAAGGCTATGTGCTGGCGACGGGACTATTCGTTGTTGTGGTCAATCTGCTAGTTGATCTCAGCTACAGCTTGCTTGACCCACGGATACGTTTAGGAAAAGGAGCCGCCTCATGAATAGGAAAATATCCTCGGAGCTTTCTCTGCCGCTCAGAAGGACCTATAGGGGGCGGCAAATGCTGTATAACCGTACGATGCTGCTGGGTATGGGCTTGCTTGGAGTCATCATGCTGCTTGCGCTGTTAGGGCCAATTATTGTTCCTAATGATCCTTTAACGGTGCAAATGGGAGAACGGCTGCTTTCCCCAAGCTGGCAATACCCGCTTGGAACGGATCATCTCGGTCGATGCATTTTCACGAGGCTTGTTGTAGGTGCGCAGCTTACGCTAGGCATCTCAGCTATTGTTATTGTTACGGTCATCGTGATTGGCGTGCCGCTAGGGCTTATTTCGGGCTATATCGGTGGTCGCCTCGATTCGATGATTATGCGGCTTGTAGACGGCATGGGGGCGCTGCCGGAATTTATTTTTGCCATCGCGTTTGCCGGTTTTCTCGGACCCAGCCTGCCTAATTTGATTTTTGCCATTGTGCTGGTGAAATGGATTGGCTACGCCCGGGTTGTGCGAAGCGTCGCCTTATCTGAGCGCGAGAAGGAATATGTGCTGGCGGCAAAGGTTGCGGGCTGCAGCACTTGGACGATTTTGCACCGCCACTTGCTGCCTCAAATAATCTCTCCTATTATCGTGCTGGCGGCATTAGATATTGGAAAAATCATTATGATCATCTCGATGCTCTCTTATCTGGGACTTGGCGCACAGCCGCCAACGCCGGAATGGGGCGCCATGCTTAATGATGGCCGACCTTATTTTCAATCTGCGCCGCAGCTCATGCTTTATCCGGGACTTGCCATTATGGCGATCATCATTGCCTGTAATCTGCTCGGTGAAGGGCTGCGCGAAGCGTTGGATGTCCGCAGTCGCTAGTGTCGATTCGGGCTTAGTAAGGGAAAGGAGGCGCATGACCTGATGCCGCAAATAATGGAAAAGGAAATGCCTGTGCTGGAGGTTTCGCGGCTGCAAATTTTCACCCGCCTGGGGAAGCAGCAGCGCCCGCTCGTTCATGGCGTCAGCTTCGCCATCCCTAAAGGCGAGACACTTGCGCTTGTAGGGGAAAGCGGCAGCGGTAAAAGTATAACCGCAAGTGCGGTGCTTGGCTTAATGCACAGCTCGCTTGACATTGGCAGCGGTGAAATTCTCTTTCGCGGTGAAAATGTGCTAGCGTGGGCAGATAAGAAGCGGCGAGGCTTGCGTGGACGTGAAATCGGATTTATTTTTCAAAATTATCAGGAGAGCTTTACGCCGTTTATTACGGTTGGCAAGCAGATGAATGAAACGCTGCGTTCTCATGATAAGCTGACAAGGCGTCAGGCAAAGGTGCATGCGCTGGAATGGCTGGAGCAGGTAGGGCTGCCGGCGGAGCGCGTATACAGCAGCTATCCCTTCCAGCTGAGCGGGGGGCAGCTTCAACGGGCTGCCATTGCGGCGGCGATGATGCTTCAGCCTTCGCTGCTAATAGCGGATGAACCGACGACCGCGCTGGATGTGCTTTCGGGCGAGAGGGTGCTCGATGTGCTTTCCAGTCTTCAGAAGCGAACGGGCTGCGCAGTGCTGCTCATTTCACATGATCTGCGGCATGTGGTGAAACGAGCTTCAACGATAGCCGTCATGAAGGACGGACATATTGTTGAGATGGATACGGCAGAGCATATTTTGTATCACTGCCATCACGAGTATACGCAGCAGCTATTGAATGCAAGGCCATATATAACATAAATGAATGAACGTACGCACGTATGGGAATTGGGGAGGTAAATGGCAGGTGCAGCCTTTGTTGCGTGTAGAGCGTTTAAGTAAAACCTTCATGAAATCGAAGGAGCAGGTTTATGCGCTGAAGGATATTTCGCTGCAAATTGCGAGGGGTGAATGTCTGGGCGTCGTTGGCGAAAGCGGCAGCGGAAAAAGTACATTAGGCAAGGTGATTTTGGCACTGGAGCGACCGGATAGCGGTGAAGTATGGCTGGATGATGTTTCATTGCTACAGCTAAAGGGGGCAGCGCTTAGACAGCAGCGGCAGCATGTACAGGTCGTATTTCAAGACCCGAACGCCGCGCTTAACAGCAAAATGCCCATTTGGCGTTCGATCATGGAGCCGCTTGATAATTTTCCGAAGGTAATGCCGCCATTTCTGACGGGTGATCGCTCAGATAGGCTTGGCTTGGCGGCGCAGCTGTTAGCGCTGGTCGGCCTGCCTATGGAGCATTTGGCCCGTTATCCGCATGAGCTTAGCGGCGGGCAGCGGCAGCGGGTCGCCATCGCTCGGGGAATCAGCTTGAACCCGAAGCTGCTCGTCTGTGACGAGCCAACCTCAAGCCTTGACGTATCCGTTCAGGCACAAATTTTGCAGCTGCTCAAAAGCTTGAAGCAAACGCTGGGCATGTCCTACTTGTTTATTTCCCATGACATAGCCTCCGTTCAATATATGAGCGATAGAATGATAGTTATGAAGGATGGAGAAATGATTGATGAGTTTGCAAGCTCCGAGTTGACACATGAGGAGCGGCATCCCTACACCAAGCTGCTGGTGGAGGCGGCGAGCTAGCCATCAAAATACGAGAAAGAAAAAACCTGCCCCTATCTCATGAGGCTGATGGTCATGTCAGGCCATCATAGCGCATGAGACAGGGGCAGGTTTTTAAATATAGTTGTGCAGATAGGCTTTGTCAGTGTAAGCTTTCATCGTTTACAATGAGGAGGAAGGAAGCGGATGCCGAGCCTTAAGCATCGCTGCTTCGACACAATGGGTAAGGGGAGACTTGCGATGAGCGACAGAAAACGAATGATACTCGATGTAGATACTGGGGTCGATGATGCCATCGCGATTTTATACGCGCTGCTTTCTCCTGAAATTAAGGTGGAGGGCATAACGACAGGGTACGGAAACACGACGGTGGAGCAAGCTACAGACAATACGCTAAGAGTCGTGCAGCTTGCCAATTGCGGCTATGAGGTGCCGGTTGCAGCAGGGGCGGTAGCTCCTACCGTAAGGCCTTCGCGTGGAACGGATGCGCATATTCATGGGCATAATGGTATTGGAGATGCCTATCTCCCGCCTTCCTCTCAACAGCCGCTAAAGGAAAATGCGGTAGATTTCATTATTCGCAAGGCAGCGGAAAATCCGGGCGAGCTTACTCTGGTGACGACGGGAAGATTGACGAATTTGGCGCTTGCGCTGGAAAAATCCCCTGAGCTTGCTGGGCAACTGAAGCAGGTAGTGACGATGGGCGGCACGCTGTTCGCTCCTGGCAATGTCACGCCAGTTGCAGAAGCTAACATCTATGCCGACCCTGAAGCGGCGGCGGCGGTTTTTGCATCGAATGTCGCACTCACGATTGTCGGGCTTGATGTGACAGTGCCTACAAGGCTTACGGGAGCTGATTTGGAGAAGCTTGAGCGCTATGCGCCGGAAAATAAGCAAGCCATTATCCGTTTTTTGAAGGAGTCGCTGGGCGTTTATTTTGAATTTTACCGCAAGGTGAACTATTTCATTGAGGAATGTCCGATGCATGATGCGCTTGCCGTTCTAGTCGCGCTTAATCCGTCACTTGTTACAACACAAAAATTTAACGCCGTCGTTGATTGCAGCAGCGGGCTGACAGCGGGTATGATTGTTACAGACAGAAGACCACGTCCATCTGTAGGCAGAAGGGTGGAGTTTTGCGTTGAAGTGGATTCGGCCAAAGCGATTCGCCAAATGATGTCGGTATTCTGGAGCGAATAAGGCTAGATCATGAAAGATCATTTACATGTACGTAATTAAGGGAGGATTTTGGCAGATGGAGCAGCGTTTTTCGCGGGAATCAAGATGTTATAAAACAGCAAGGGTGTTTCCAACAGATGTAAATAATCATAATACGCTGTTTGGCGGAAAACTGATGGCTTATATTGATGATATTGCCTCCATTGCGGCGACGAAGCATTGCCGCCGATCCGTTGTTACCGCTTCGACGGATTCGGTCGATTTTCTTTATCCCATCCGACCAACGGATTCCGTATGTCTTGAAGCGTTCGTTACTTGGACGGGCCGTTCCTCCATTGAAGTGTTCGTTAAAGTGGTGAAAGAGGATTTGCTGCGTGGAGAGCGGGAAGTGGCGGCGACGTCCTTTCTGACATTCGTTGCACTTGATTCGGACAGGCGTCCAGTTGTGGTGCCAGCGGTCGTTCCGGAAACGGAAGAGGAGCTTAAGCTGTTTGAGACAGCAGAGCAGCGGGCGGAAATGCGCCGTACCCGCCGCGAGCAGAGTAAACGCTTTGCTGAATTTTTGACGGTAAAGCATCCCTGGGACTGAGTGGAAATGTTAGCTGTCCAAGTGGAAAAATCGTGTCTGCGGTTGTTTGAATCGCTGCTGCGATTAAGGCCGCAAGGACAGGACGTACTGAATGCATGTGTATACAAACAAGGCGAGGCCTGTACATATGCCTAAAACGATATAAACTGCTTTTTTGCCGCTCACATGGACACCAACTTTCATCAATTCTTTCTTTATTATAAAGTAGATGAGAGCGAAAGTCATGGCGAGGCAGTGGCAGAATGGTTACATATAATCAAAACAGACAGCAGCGCCCCTCCGAGCAGATAAGCCGGAAGGGGCGTTGCTGTTTATTGCCGTTTACGCTTGTAAGGATGTAATGACGCGATCCACGATGCCGTATTGTACCGCCTCCTCTGCGGAGAGGAAATAATCGCGGTCCATGTCCAGCTGAATTTTCTCCAGCGGCTGGCCGGTTCGGGCGGAGGCTATCTGATTGAGATGCTCTCGAATGCGAATAATCCGATTGGCAGAAATCGCAATATCGCTTGCTTGGCCCTGAACGCCGCCATGCGGCTGGTGGATCATTACCTCGCTGTTGGGCAGGGCAAAGCGCTTGCCTTCAGCACCCGCAAGCAGTAGAATAGCGGCGAAGGATGCCGCAAGCCCCACACATATCGTACTGACATCCGGCTTAATATATTGAATCGTGTCATAGATGGCAAAGCCTGCTGAAGTAGAGCCGCCCGGACTATTAATATAAATGCTGATGTCTTTCGCCTTGTCCTCCTCCGCGAGAAACAGCAGCTGGGCAACGATACTGTTTGCGAGCTGGTCGTCAATTGCTGAGCCAAGAAAGATGATGCGATCCTTCAGCAGCCGTGAATAAATATCATAGGATCTTTCACCGCGTGCGCTTTGCTCCACTACGTAAGGGACATAATTGGTCATAGGTTATACCTCCATTTATTCCGTTAGATATTTACTTTCACTGAGTAAACGATTATCGGGGACGAAAAGGATATGCAGCGCCGCAAGCTTTTTTTTGCTCATCTGCGTATCTTAATAAGGACTCCATTCGTTTATAAAATAAACGATTCCGCCGGACCTTCGTCCGGAATCTGGTTAAGAGGAGCATGTCCCATGCGTTTGAAAAATAAAATCGCCTTGCCGAACGTATATACTGGGCAGCAGCTTGCAGACTTGCGCAAGTACAGCATCTCGCTGACAGGCTCAAGCTGGGATGCCGAGGATTTGGCGCAGGAATCGTGGCTGAAGGCGAGCCTCTATGCGGTTGCCGCCAGCCATCAGAATCCCGAAGCGCTGCTGCGGCGCATTGCCAAAAATAGCTGGATCGACCAAGCCCGCAGAAAAGCGGTCTGGCAAAAAATAAGCGGAGAAATGCAGCATTTGCAACAGCAGGAAATCGCAGTCAATAATCAAGAGGCTAGCGACCTTGAAATTGTTTTTCATGTGCTGGTGAAGCATATGACAACGGCTCAAAGGGCTGTTTTTATGCTGCGGGATGTATATGGCTGTTCAAGCATTGAAGCTGCGGAAATTTTGGGGATGACGGAAGGGGCGGTAAAAGCGGCGCTGCACCGTGCCAGGCGAGCGCTTATTGCTGTGCGCCAGCAGCTGCTTCAGGATGGGCTGCCTCAGCCGCAGGAGGAGCAAATGAAAACCTATGTACGGGCGCTGGCCTCCGCCTATTTGTCAGGCAATATGAAGGCAGTTGCCGATTTAATGCAGCTTAGCGAAAATGATCCAGAGCTGGCCATCCATATGGCCCAGCATGAGCTGGGGCGCCTTGCGTCACGGCGGCTGACGGCTCCTGAAGAAGCGCGGAATATGGCGCTGCAATATGCTTTTATACTCGATGCCGCCTAATAGCTAAATTACGGGCTATAGACTAACGAGCGATTGAAGTCATGCCCCTTCATTGACAGTGATAGTTGCCTGGATTATAATTGCCTAAGTCAACTATGTGAGTTATGCATCAATGAGGGGGAACAGCATGCTGTCTCAAGAACAACGCCCGCGCTTATGGACTACTGCATTTATTACACTAACCATTTGCTCTTTTCTAGTTTTCTTTAATTTGCAGCTTTTGCTTTCACCGCTTACGGCTTATACGAAAAGCACATTTATGGCCAGTGACGTATCGGTCAGCCTCGTGACGAGCGTGTTTGCCGTTTCTGCGATTTTAACGCGTTTTATGACGGCATTTGTGATGAAAAGAATGCCACGATTGGCCATTTTGTACATCGGCATTGTGCTTGCTGCCCTTTTTACCGCTATGTATATCGCGGCTGAATCCTTAGGCTCCTTGCTCATCATGCGTGTATTTTATGGCATTGGCTTTGGCATAGCCAGTACGATTATTCCGACGCTCGTATCGCAAATTATTCCCGCTAGGCGCATTGGGGAAGGGATTGGCTATTTTGGCTTGTCCACCAGCCTTGCGATGTCCATTGGCCCCATGATCGGGCTAAATATTTGGAAGCAATTCGGTTTTGAGGCGTTAACCATCACGGGAACGGCAGCTATTTTGCTCGTTATCCCGATGCTTCTCGGGTTTCGTCCTCTTCCGCCAGAGCCTCCGCGCCAGAGCCGGGAGGAGCGAAAACGGGCTGCCTCAAGCAAGCCTCCCTTTAATTTCCAGCTTGTGCTTCCCGCGCTATTAACTGTGCTGCTGTCGATTACATACAGCGGGATATTAAGCTTTATCGCCTTGTATGGTGAGAAAATTGCGATCAACCAGATCGGCTTGTTTTTCTTGTTTAATGCGGTGACAATCATTAGCGTTCGTCCAATTTCTGGAAAATTGTTTGACAGCAAAGGCCATGCGGCCGTGCTTATTCCTGGTGCGTTATGTGTTATCGCAAGCTTGACGGTGCTGTCGTTTACGACCTCCATTTCGCTGCTGATCATATCGGCGCTGCTATATGGTCTAGGATTCGGCGCTGTCCAGCCAACGATTCAAGCTTGGATGCTGCGCAGCTCAAGTCCGGAGCAGCATGGAGCTGTGAATAGCATGTTCTATAACGCAACGGATCTTGGTGTTGCGACAGGAGCTATTTTATTAGGTGCCATTGCCTCAGCGACGAGCTATGAAATGATGTATCGCTGCGCTGCTGGCATCATGATTATCTTTTTACTCGTATATTTGGTTCTTAGCATAACGATGGCTGCAAAACATAAAAAGCGGCGCTGGAGCAGGCCGGGAGCGGTTTCGCAAAAATTTCAATGAGAAACAATTGACATCAACTTACTTGTCATGTAAGATGTAAAATGAATTACGATCTAACATCAGATGACAGCAAGGCATCAAACCATATATTACTTTTCGTATAACCTCGTAAGCCGTATTCAGCTGCAGCTGGATATAAGAACAGGTCGGGGGTATCTACAGGAAGCCTTTACTTCCTAACTACGATAACAAGGATCAAGCTGTATTGGTCGTTGCTATGTGGTTAGGTTTTTTGTGTTGTCTGGGCAAGCTTAGAGAGACAATCAAGGAGGTCTAAGGGTATAAATGAAGTATTTATTATCGGTTTTATTCGGTGCGATTAGTTACGGTGTGTTGTCTACAATCGTGGTACTGGCCTATGGTCAAGGCTATCAATTAGGTGAAGTGGTTGGTGCGCAGCTGCTGACGGGATTTATTTTGGCCTGGATGCTGGCTTTTTATACAAAACAGCGGGAGCAGCGCAAAGCCCGTACGGCTCCAAACGCAGTTTCTTCTGTCACTCAAGCGGCCGATGCCGCCAAAGCGCTTGCCGCTAAGCTGACGTGGAAAAGCAGAGCGCTGCTCATGCTTGCGGGTATGCCGACAGCAATAACAGGCTTGTTGTATTATCATTCGCTCCGTTATATTCCAGCCTCGCTGGCGATTATTTTATTGTTTCAGTTCACCTGGATCAGCGTTTTGATTCAAGCATTCAGCAAGCGTCAACGTCCTAAAGGCGTTATGCTGCTGGCATTGATTGTTTTGTTTGGAGGCACGCTGCTTGCTGCCGGCATTATGGAGGAAGGCGTTGCCCAGTTCAACTGGATCGGCATCATTTTCGGCTTATTGTCCGCCGTAAGCTACTCCTTGTTTATTTTGTTCAGCGGCAAAGCGGTGCCAGCTGTACATCCGGCTTTTCGCAGCGCTTGGATGATTACTGGCGGGTTGCTGCTCGTGTTTATTTTATTCCCGCCGCTGTTTCTATTTAATGGTTTGATTTGGGGACAATTGCTCGTATTCGGCATCCTGCTAGGGCTGTTCGGCGCTTTTATCCCGCCTGTCCTGTTCGCAATCGGCGTGCCGCATATTGGTGAAGGCATGGCTGGCGTATTAGGCGCTGCTGAACTTCCTGTAGCTGTCACGATGTCGGCCCTTATATTGAATGAGCATGTGAGCATGCTGCAATGGGTGGGTGTCGTTGTCGTGCTAATGGGCATATTGCTGCCAGAGCTGAAACGCTTTAAAGGGCGTTCACAGCGGACAATGGCTGCTTAGCTAACGCTTGTTTTTTGTTGAAAAGGAGCAGATTTGCAAAAGGCATAATTTCTTTTTCATCAACCATTGAAACATTTAGCTGAATTTTCTGTCTGTAGCTAAAAGGCGGTGCAAGCTTTGAAACAATGGCTGATTTTGTCGCTCCTGCTATTTTAGGTTCTGCTAAAGGATTAGGGATTTTGATAAAACACTATTTTTCTATAAATGAGCATATTTACTTTAATTGAAAAATAAGGAACAAAAAAGCCGGGAACGAGGATTCCCGGCTTTTTTGTTGTAGTTACTCCAGTAGACACGGTTTGATGAGGGCAGCTTGAGCTAGTTTATCGAGTTTGTGCTACAAGGGATAACCTTCTGGAATCGGTAACAGACAATTTATAGTGATTATAAAATAAACCCCTTATTTACATTTTATACTCATTTCATTTTATTTTTACAATTCGACAAAGAGGGATTTGGATATCGGTGTAGAACAAGGTAATATAATCCAACTATTCGATTTTTTCTCCCAAGATGTGCATTTGAAGTACATTTTTTGTCGGGTACCTCTGTAGAGTCCGCCACTATTATGTCTGGAGCAATGAGGAAAATTTTTCACAATAAAAGAGATTGAATCATGATATCAAAGGAAAGAAGGATTATTCCATGTCAATGAGTAAAACCAAGCTGGAGCTTGAAGATCATGAAGGAGCAGTTTACGTGCTTACGGAAGCACAGCGAAGAATATGGTACATGGAGCTGCTGAATCCCCATACCACGGTAGCTACACTGAACAGCTTGCTTACTATCAAGGGGACGATACAAGAGGAATTGATTGTGGAGGTGCTGCAAACTCTTGCATTTCGTCATGAAGCTTTGCGTATGCAATTGCTGTATAGGGAGGGGGAGGAGCCTCTCAGCTATGTTGTGCAATATAAGCCATTTGATATTGATGTTGTGGATTTAAGAGAGAGTGAAGCTGAAGCATGGCGGGAAAACGTCGATTTTCTATCGCGTCAGCCGTTCTCTCTTTTTGATTCGCCGTTATTTAAATTTTCCTTGCTTCGGACTGGAGAAAAGGAAGCCAGATTGTTTTTGAGCATTCATCATATTATTGCCGACGGCTATTCGCTCAATTTAATAGGGAATGAAATTATTAACGGCTACAGAGCCTTGCTTTGTCATGAGGAGCTTCCTAAGGATTTGGCACCAGCTTGTACGGGGCTGCTGCAAAGTGAGGAGCAATATTTGCAATCTTCCCGCTTTCTAAAGGATAAGGCATTCTGGGACGAAGAGTTCAGCACGCTGCCTCCAATTACTCGTATTGACTCCTCCCAAAGCGCAAGGCAGCTAGCTAGTAGTTCGGCAAGCTGTGTCTATTATGAAATAGCTGCATCCGAAGGGAATGTCATTCATGCTTTCTGTGAGGAGCAGCAGGTTTCCCCATTTAACTTGTTCGTGGCTGCTCTTTGTCTTTATTTGTCGCGGATTTGTGGGGAGGAGGAGATTGTGCTCGGAACGATGTATGCCAATCGGACATCGCGGGAGCAGAAAGCGATGGTGGCGATGCTGGTCAGCACAACGCCTTTCCGTATGCGGCTGGATGCTTCATGGTCGTTCGCAGATTTCCTGAAACAGGTGAAAAGCAAGCAAAGCGAGTTGATTCGGCATCAGAAATACCCGTTTAACCGTATTGTACCTGAGCTTCGCAACCAATTTGGTTTTACGGATGCGCTGCTGCCTGTATTTTTCAATTACCATCCGATGGAGTGGGATGCACTGCCCGCTGACGCACCTTTCCAATATGAGACGAAGCCGCTCGGGAATGAACATCAAGATAACGAATTGACGGTGCACATTCGCGAGCATGTAAAAACAGGCGAAATGGCTCTTCAAATCGATTATTTAACAGACCTGTTCGCACGCGAAGATATTGACCTTTTGATTCAACGCTTGCTGCATGTAATTAGAGAAGCGATAACTGCTCCTATGCAAGCGATAGGACATTTTAATATTCTGCCTCCTTGGGAGCTGCAAGGCGTACTGAACTCGTACAGCTATGGACAGCGGATTAAGCACCGACAGGAGCTTTTATTGCACGAAATGTTCGAGGCGCATGCTGCAAATACACCAGATCATATCGCTGTTGCGGGATCTGACGGCTCGTCGCTGACTTACTGTCAATTGAATGAGCGGGCTAATAAGCTGGCGAGAACACTAAGTCAACAAGGCATACGCCAAGGGGAGCCTGTGGCTATTTTGGGAACGCGATCTCCGCTCATCGTTACCGCTGTTCTTGCTGTATTGAAAGCAGGGGGGGCTTTCGTTCCGCTGGATAATTCGCTGCCTGCTGAACGGCTGGCCTATATGCTGTCGGATAGTGAAGCACGTATTCTGCTTACGGCAGATGATGTCATTATGGCTATTCCTGACTACTGCCAAATTATTGATTTGAGACAAGAGGCAAGCTATGGCGAGGATGGGGCCAATTTGCTGCAGCATTGTGCTGCTGAACAGCTTGCGTATGTTATCTACACGTCTGGAACTACAGGCAGACCGAAGGGGGTTATGGTCGATCAATTCAGTTGGGCTGAAACAGCGAGGTCTTGGGGCCATGAATACCAGCTGGAAGCTATGGAGGTAAGGCTCCTGCAATTAGCGAGCTTTTCTTTTGACGTGTTTGCTGGCGATTTGGCCAGAGCATGGCTCAGTGGAGGGGTGCTTGTTTTATGTTCGGATGAGGCTCGTCTCAGCTTGCCTCGTCTTCACGCCTCTATAGTCGAAAACGGCATTACGCTGCTGGAGTCGACGCCAGCATTGCTCGTACCGCTGATGGATTATATATATGAAAATGATTTAAGTACGGGCCAACTGCAGCTGTTAATTATGGGCTCTGACCGCTTTCCTGCGAAAGACTTTCAGAGGGTGCACGAGCGTTTTGGATCTGCCATGCGCATTCTCAACAGTTATGGGGTAACGGAAGCATGTATTGATGCGTCCTATTATGAAGTGGAGACGGGGGGCATTCAGCTTCAGGAAGGAAGTTTGCCAATTGGTCGACCTCTTCCCCATGTCAATCTTTACGTGCTAGGTCAGGGTGGAACGTTGCAGCCCGTTGGCGTGCCGGGAGAGCTGTGCATTGGCGGAGCCAGCGTAGCTCGGGGTTACCTGAACATGCCGGAACTGACGGCCGAGCGTTTTGTACAAGATCCATTTGTTGAAGATGGGCGCATGTATCGCACAGGGGATCAGGCTTGCTGGCTCCCGGACGGAAATTTGCAGTTTCTGGGGCGTTTGGACGACCAGCTCAGTATTCGGGGCTACAGGGTCGAGCCGGGCGAGATTGAAGCGCGTCTGCTAGATATTGAATCCATCCGCGAGGCGGTTGTTGCGGTCATGCCAGATCGCCAGAGAGAGCTGGTGCTTTGCGCCTACTACACAGCAGAAGCGGAGCTTGAAACGGCTGAACTACGAGCATTTTTGTCTTCAATGCTGCCGGACTATATGGTGCCTGTTGCCTTTAAGAAGCTGGAGAAGCTGCCTTTGACAGCAAACGGCAAAGTGGATCGCAGAGCGTTGCCTGCTCTGGATGAAATCGTCTCCTCCCAATTATACATACGTCCAGTTACAGATGCACAGCAGCGGATGGCCGCGTTATGGCAGGAGGTGCTCGGTCAAGAGCGGATTGGGCTGGAAGACAATTTCTTTGATCTTGGAGGCCATTCGCTGAAAGCCATAACGCTGCTGACGCGCATCCATCAGGAATTTCAAATAGAGCTTGGCTTGCGGGACATTTTTCAGGCTGTATCGCTCAAAGATTTAACCGAGATGGTCAGCACAGCGAGCGAATCTATTTACGAGTCGCTTATGCCCGCGCCTCTTCAGCCGTATTACCCGCTGTCATCTGCACAGAAAAGGCTATTTATGCTGCACCAATTGGATGCTTCAGGACTAAGCTACAATATGCCCACTGTCCTGCATTTGGAAGGGCACCTGGACAAGCAGCAGTTGGAGGCGGCATTGGGAGTCCTTATCGCTCGGCACGACGCTTTACGCACTTCGTTTACCGTTGTAGATGGAGAGCCTGTTCAGCATGTGCATCAGCAGTTGGTCTTCTCCCTTCCTTATGAGGAAGCAGAGGAAAACGAGGCATACGAGCAAATTTCGACTTTCATCCGACCGTTTGACCTCGGCATGGCTCCGTTGCTGCGGGCAAAAATAGTACGTGTTGGGGAGCAACGGCACCTGCTCTTTTTTGACATGCATCATATTATCTCGGATGGTATTTCCGTACAAATTTTAACCGAAGAGCTAGCTGTATCGTATGCCGGGGGAACGCTTGCGCCGCTACAGCTGCAATATAAGGACTATGCTGTATGGCAGCAAGCTTACATGCATACACATGATTACGCCAAGCAGGAAGCCTATTGGTTGAATCAGTTTGCCGGAGACGTGCCTGTGCTTCAGTTGCCGACTGACGAGCCTCGCCCGGCTGTACGCAGCTTTAGAGGAAACCGAGTGGACGCCGAGCTTCAGGGCGAGCTTGCAGCAGCGGTCCGGGAGTTGGCTCGCAAAAGCGGTGCCACCGTATATATGGTGCTGCTTGCAGCATACAGTGCGCTGTTGTCGCGAATTAGCGGGCAAGAGGAGATTGTTGTCGGAACGCCTGTTGCAGGGCGTCAGCACGGGGAGCTGTCAGGGATGTTAGGTATGTTTGTCAACACCTTAGCGCTTCGCATGTACCCGGAAGGCGACAAAACGTTTGCCGCCTATTTGCGAGAAGTGAAGCAGACGGCATTGTCTGCGTTCGAGCATGGGAATTACCCGTTTGAGGAATTGGCCCAGCGTATGGTGCAGAAGCGTGATCTAAGTCGCAATCCGCTCTTTGACGCGATGCTCGTTTTGGAGCAAGCGGATCACGAGGCGTTTAAGCTTGCCAATGTCCATGTTACATCACACGCATTGGATTATACGGCGGCCAAATTTGACTTGACGCTTACCGTGACGGAGCGGGAGGAAAGCTTCTCGTTAAGCTGGGAGTATGACTCCGCTTTGTTTGGACACCGTACGATCACACGCTGGAGCGATTGCTTCCATGAGCTGCTGGTGCAGGCTGCTTGCTCCCAGAACGCGAAGCTGGGTGCATACGATATAGTAACGGCTCAGGAAAGAGCGCAGCTGTTAGACCAATTTGCCGGGACTAAGAAAAACGATGGCCCAGCAACGTCGGTGCTAACGTTATTTGAGCAGCAAGCTATGCAAACTCCAGACCAACCGGCGATCATTTGGGAGAAGGAAGAGCTGAGCTACCGGCAACTCAATGAGTGGGCAGAGCAACTCGGCGCTGAGCTGCGGAGGCAGGGAGTAGGGGCTGACACGATTGTCGCAGTTATGACTCATCGTTCGTTAGAAATGGCGGTAGGCATACTGGCAGCCTTGAAAGCAGAGGGTGCCTACCTTCCGATTGATCCTGAATTTCCGATCGACCGCATCCGGTATATGCTGGGGGACAGCCGACCTAAAGTGCTGTTAACGTTCAGAAAGTATGAGCCGCTTGTTGCGGAACACCATCAGGGCAGTTCTATTTTATATTTTGAGGATCACCCGCTTCGGCACATCCCAGTGAAGGAAGTGAAACGCTCATTCGCTCCAGAACACTTGGCCTATGTCATTTACACATCGGGAACTACAGGTAAGTCCAAGGGCGTTATGATAGAACACGGCAGCTTGGCAAACACAATACAGTGGAAAAAACGCCACTATTCGTTTGGGCCGCATGATAGAGCGTTGATGTTGAATCCTTTTATTTTTGATTCGTTTGTGACTCACTTTTTTGGGCCTATCGTTTCAGGCGCAGCCGTTGTCATTTTGAATGATCAAGACAGCAAAGATGCTTCAGCCATTCGCGAAGCAATCGTGAACCATCAAATTACCCATTTGCAAAGCCCTCCGAGCTTCTACTCTGCCATGCTCGAAAGCATGATGGACAAGGATTGGCGCTCGGTGCGAAGTGCGGTAGTAGCCGGCGAGGCGGTTGGCCTGCCTTTAATTCGTCGACTGAAGGCTATGAATCCACATATGCAGTTGATGAATGAATACGGTCCAACCGAAAATACCGTCGTGACGACAGCAGTGGAACTAACAGTAGAGACGGCTGTAACGATTGGGCGCCCTATACCGAATGCACGGGTTTATATTTTGAATGCACATGGCATGCTGAATCCGCTTGGGGTACCGGGCGAAATTTGCATTGCTGGGGCTGGCCTAGCCCGAGGGTATATAAATCAAGAGGAATTGACGGCCTCCAAGTTTACGGCGAATCCTTTCGTGCTGGGTGAGCGTATGTACCGAACAGGCGATTGGGGCCGATGGCTGCCGGATGGCACATTGGAATATTTGGGACGAATGGATCATCAAGTGAAAATTCGGGGGAACCGGATTGAGCTCGGTGACATTGAGGCGCATCTATTAACGCTTCCAGAAATGAATGAGGTAGCCGTCACTTTAATCGAGGAATCAGAGAGCAACGCCAGCTTATGCGCTTATTTTGTAGCGGAGCGGGAATACGCTGTGAAGGAATTAAGACAGCTGCTTGGCTTGGCATTGCCGTCTTATATGATGCCGTCTTATTTTGTTCAAATACCGCAAATGCCGCTGACTGCCAATGGCAAATTGGATCGCAGAGCGCTTCCTCTTCCTGACAGCAGCAATCTGACCAAAGACAGCAGCTACTTGGCTCCAAGATCCGAGGCGGAACGAAAGCTGATCGAAGTGTGGCAGGAGGTGCTGGGCGTAAGTCCGATCGGGGTTCGGGATGATTTCTTTGAACGAGGCGGACATTCGTTAAAGGCCACGTTTGTTGTTGCTCGCATGCAAAAAGAGCTTCAGGCCGACGTTACGCTGCGGGATCTGTTCCAATATCCGACCGTTGAGACGATGACAGAAGTGATTGCATCCAGATCAATGAAAATATTCGATGCTCTGGAGCCAGCGGCACAGATGGACTATTATCCGCTTACGAGCGCGCAAAAAAGGCTATTCGTGCTGCAACAAATGGAAGGAGCAGAGGTTAGCTACAACATGCCCGCCGTTCTGCGGATGGAAGGCATGCTGGATCCATTACGCTTTGAGTCCTCCTTGCAGCAGCTCATTTTGCGACATGACGCTTTGCGAACATCCTTTGCATTTATAGACAACGAGCCCGTACAGCAAGTGCATGAGCATGTGCAGATAGCCGCAGCTTACCGGGAAGCGGAACAGCAGCAGCTTGATGCTGTAATCGCGGAGTTTGTACGTCCGTTCAATCTTGGACAGGCTCCTTTGCTGCGCGTGGAGGTTGTGCGCGTGGAAGCACAGCTGTACTATGTGCTGCTCGACATGAACCATTTGATTTCCGACGGCGTGTCAATGAGCATTTTTGTAGAAGAATTTACGAAACTATACGCTGGAGAAAAACTGGAACCGCTGCGGCTGCAGTACAAAGATTATGCCGTATGGCAGCAAAAATACACCCAAAGTGCCGTATATCTGGAGCAAGAGGCGTACTGGCTCCAGCATTTGGGCGGAGAACTGCCCGTGCTGCATCTTCCAGCTGATTACACACGTCCGATTTTGCGCAGCTTTGAGGGGGACCGGGTTGACTTCAAGCTAGACAAGGCATTGTCGGAGGCGGTACAAAAGCTCGCGCTGGATAAAGGGACCACTGTTTACATGGTGCTGCTGGCGGCGTACAGTACATTTCTGTCACGGCTGTCCAACCAGGATGAGATCCTGATTGGTTCTCCTGTTGCTGGACGTCCGCATGCAGATTTAACATCCATGATGGGGATGTTTGTTAATATGCTGCCCTTGCGTACATTCCCTTCAGGAACAAAGGGCTTTGCCCAATTTTTAGAAGAAATCAAGCAAACGACGCTGGATGCTTTAGTGCATGGGGATTATCCTTTGGAGGATTTTATTAATCAGGTTGTCAAAGAGCGGGATATGAGCCGCAATCCGTTGTTCGATGCCGTATTTGTCCTGCAAAATACCGATTTGTTGCCTATTGAGCTACCCGATTTGAGCGTAGAATCGTATCTGTTTGCCGAAACATCGGCGAAGTTTGATCTCACGCTTCAGGTTAATGAGCATCAGGACGGCTACGACTGCTCCCTGGAGTTTTCCACAGCATTGTTCGCTCGTGAAACGATAGAGCGCTGGTGCCATTATTTCACAGACATGCTTCATCATGTAGTCGCTGAGCCGGATACGCTGCTGGCGGAAGCAAGATTGCTTCGTGAGCAAGAGCAGCATGAACAGCTTATGGCCTACAGCGGGCTACCTGTGTCGCCTATGCTGCAAGTGTCTATTACAGATCGTTTTCAAGAAATCGTCCATCGTCAGCCTGAACGCCTAGCCGTTGTAATTGGCGAGCGGCAGCTTACGTACGAGGCGCTGCTGTGCCAGTCCTTAGCGATTGCTGGGAAGCTTATTAGCAACGGGCTGCTGCCGCAAGCGGCTGTTGGCATTTTGGCTGAGCGTTCCATCGAATTTGTTGTTGCGGTCATGGGCGTTTTGCAGGCGGGCGGCGCTTATGTACCTATGGACCCGGAGGCTCCGGAGGATCGCCATCTGTATATATTGAACGATTGTGGCGCCGATTGCTTGATCGTTGTTGGCGATTTGCACGTGCCGGAACGGTATGAGGGGGCGGTCATCAGGCTTGATGCTGATATGCTTCTGGAGGAGGCGCTGGGGGACGACGGGAAATCGCATACGCTCCGTCCAATTCGCGGCGATGATCCTGCCTATATCATGTATACCTCTGGCACAACAGGCAATCCAAAAGGTGTGCTGGTCACACACGGCAACGTCGTCAATCTGGTGAGGGGCGGCGGCTATGTGCCGTTTCATAGCGAGCATCGTTTTGCGCAGACCGGCTCGGTCAGCTTTGACGCGGCAACATTTGAAATTTTTGGCGCACTGCTTCATGGCGGAGCGCTGTATCCGGTAGAAAAGGACGTACTGCTGAGTGCGCGACGATTAGGACATTTTATTGCAGCAAACGGCATTACGGTCATGTTTTTGACAACATCGCTATTTCACCACTTGGCTAATGAGGAAGTGGGAATGTTTACTGGGCTTCAGCATTTGATTATGGGTGGAGAAGTATTGCTGCCGAAGCCTGTTCACGCTGTTCAGAAGGCTAGCCCGTCCATTACGATATGGAACGGATACGGGCCGACGGAGAACACTACGTTTTCGACTGCTCTCCCTGTCAGTGAGATGATTGGGATGACTAGTCTTCCAATCGGACGACCGATTGGTGGAACGACAGCCTACGTGCTGGGTGCTGGCGGTCAAATGCTTCCCGTTGGCGTACCGGGAGAGCTTCACCTTGGAGGTGCCGGTGTAGCTAAAGGCTATTGGAACCAGCCTGAGCTTACGAAGGAAAAATTCAAACCTGATCCGTTTATCGAAGGTAAAACCATGTATGCAACAGGGGATTTGGCTCGCTGGCTGCCTGATGGCAATCTCGCATATATGGGACGAATTGATCAACAGGTTAAAATTAGGGGTTACCGGATTGAACTGGGCGAAATTGAAGCGCGTCTGCTGCTGCATGCCGATATTCATCAAGCGGCAGTCGTCATTCGGAAAGATACACCTGGAAACGAAATGCTCTGCGCTTATTATGTTAGCGACGATGCGCTAGATCCCTCGAAATTGAGAGATCAGATGAGCACAGCGCTGCCTTTGTATATGGTTCCCGAGTATTACATCCGGCTTACAGAACTGCCGCTTACGAGGAATGGAAAGCTGAATCGCTCGGCATTGCCTGCACCTGCGTACGATACAGCGGCAACTGCGCCATATGTTGCGCCTCGTACAACGACGGAAGCTCAACTAGCAGCAATTTGGGAGGATGTATTGCAGACGTCGCAAGTGGGAGCGCGGGACAACTTTTTTGCACGGGGAGGGCATTCGCTAAGCGCGATGACGCTGGCATCGCGCATCCATCAAGTAATGAATGTGCGAGTGGAGATTCGTGACATATTCCGTTCTTCAACTCTTGAAGCGCTGGCGCTCAAAGTAGAGCAGGGAGCGAAAGAGCTGTTTGAGGGCTTGAGGCCTTCTGAACCGCGTGACTACTACCCGCTGTCTTCTGCGCAAAAGCGGATGTATGTGCTGCACCAGCTTGAAGGTGCGGAAATGAGCTATAACATGCCTGCGGCCCTCGTATTAAATGGACGGGTGGAGTTTGCACGACTGGAACGCGCCTTTAAGGAGCTTATCGCCCGTCACGAAGTACTGCGGACCCGTTTTGATATGCTTGACGGCGAGCCCGTTCAAAAAATTACCGCAGAGGTTGCTTTCAATTTGTCTTACCGGGAAGCTGGAGGCATACCGATTGAAGAAATAATTCGAAGGTTCATGCGTCCTTTCGATTTGAATCTGGCTCCGCTGCTGCGCATTCAGTTGACGAAGCTGACCGATACGCAGCATCTGCTGCTATTTGATATGCATCACATCATCTCTGACGGGACTTCAATCAGTCTTTTCATCGAGGAGATGACAAGGCTGTATGCAGGCGAACGATTAGAGCCGTTATCGCTTCATTACAAGGATTACGCGGTATGGCTTGCCGTTAACAAGCAGGCGGAAACGTATGTCGCGCATAAAGCATATTGGGTGCAGCAGCTTGGCGGCGAGGTGCCGATTCTTCATTTACCGTCGGATTTTCCCCGCCCAGCTATAAAAAGCTTTGCGGGAAGTCGACTGGATTTTGTTATAGATGCAAAATTGAGCACCCATTTAAAACAGCTGGCGCAAGACACAGGGACTACTTTATATATGGTATTGCTTGCTGTTTATAACGTGTTCTTAGCGAGAATCTCAGGTCAAGATGACATTATTGTGGGTACGCCGATTGCTGGTCGTCCTCATGTCGACCTGTCCAATATGATGGGAATGTTCGTAAACACATTAGCCATTAGATCCATGCCGTCTGTAGACAAAACATTCAGGGATTACTTGGAGGAAATTAAGCAAATTTCATTGGCTGCGTTCGAACATGCGGATTATCCGTTTGAGGAAATTGTCGATCAAGTCGTTCAACACCGTGATGTAGGCCGGAATCCGGTCTTTGATGCAATGTTCGCGCTGCAAAATATGAAACAATCTGAACTTCATATGTCAGATGTCGAAATCCTTCCTGTCCCGATGGAAAACCCGACGGCAAAATTCGATTTGTCTTTGTTTGTCAACGAGTCCGCAGATGAGTTGCATGGCAGCTTGGAGTATGCGACATCGCTGTTTGAGGCGGGTACCATTGAACGCTGGAAAGAACATTTTATTGCACTGCTTCGTCATACCGTGGCTGAACCGGACGTTATGCTCGGCAAGGCGAATTTGCTTAATGAACAAGATTTGATGACTCTGCATCAGTGGATGGACGGGCCTGTGAAGAAGCTCGAAGACACTAGTGTGCATGAGTTATTCCATAAGCAGGCGGAGAAAACACCGGAAGCCGCTGCGCTCGTATTTGGCGATACCCAGCTTACTTATGGTGAGCTTGATCGTTTGTCGGATCAAATGGCTGCTGCTCTACGACAAGAGCAGATCGGAGGCGGAAGCATAGTAGGACTATTGGCTCTGCGCTCTCCAAAAATGATAATCGGTTTGCTGGGCATTTTGAAAACGGGAGCGGCCTTTCTTCCGATTGATCCCTCCTACCCTGAGGAACGAATTTCATTCATGCTGGAAAATTCTAAAGTCTCTTGCTTACTGATGGATTCGGCTTGCGCCCAAACGCATGATTATCTTGTCCGTCGCAGTAAAACGAGAGTCATTGAACAGCTTCTTGCCTCAATAAGCTCCAGCGATACAAGTGGGGTTTCGCATGAGGAGCTTCGGATTACGGCGGCGACCGAAAGCAGCCAACTTCTCTACGTCATCTATACGTCGGGTACGACAGGCAATCCGAAAGGTGTCATGCTTGAACATGGCAACCTCATCAACTTAATTATGCATCAATATGAGCATACTGACATTCCGTTTGACAAGGATGTGTTGCAGTATGCCTCGTATAGCTTTGATGTGAGCTATCAAGAGATTTTCTCTACATTGCTTGCCGGAGGAACGCTGCACTTGATCGAGGAGGAGATGCGCCAAAATGCAACTGCGCTTTTCCGTTATGTGGAGGATCGAGGCATTCAGACCATGCTCCTGCCTTCGTCGTTTGTCAAATTCGTCTGGAACGATCCTACTTATGAATCGGTGTGGCCGAAGTGCGTGAAGCATTTGATTACAGCGGGAGAGGCGCTCATTGTTGGTCATACTCTACAGCAGTTTTTGCGAGAGCAGGGCGTAACGCTGCACAATCATTACGGTCCTTCCGAGACGCATGTGGCTACGACGTATACGATAATGCCGCAAGAGGCGATGGTTGCGCTGCCTCCGATTGGTAGACCGATCAGCAATTCGTCTGTTTATATTGTCGATTCGCTGGGGCAGCTGCAACCGATCAATGTAGCCGGCGAGCTGTACATTGGGGGAGCTTGTGTCGGTAGAGGCTACCTGCATCAGCCTGATTTGACAAGTGCGAAGTTTCTGCCCAATCCATGGTCGCCCGGAACCCGGATGTACCGAACGGGGGATAAGGCCCGCTGGTTGGCTGACGGAAGTATTGAGTATTTAGGCCGTATGGATCATCAGGTTAAAATTAGGGGATACCGAATCGAACCGGGCGAGATCGAAACCAAGCTGCTGGAGCTGGGCGGGATTCGAGAGGCTGCTGTAATTGCGCTTCAAGATGAACGCGGCAGCAATGAGCTATGCGCTTATGTGGCAGGTGAGCGTGAATATACATTTGTTGAGCTGCGCGCAGCGCTTAGAACGATGTTGCCGGAATATATGATACCAGCCTATTTCGTGCAGCTTGCCGTGCTGCCGGTAACCCGTAACGGAAAAATTGATCTCAGAGCGCTGCCGAAGCCGACGGAAAATTTGGCGGAAGGCGATTACGTCTCGCCGCGAACGCTTTTAGAAACTAAGCTGGCTTTGCTGTGGCAGGAGGTGCTGGGGCTTGAGCGCGTCGGCATTCGCGACAACTTCTTCGAGCTTGGCGGCCATTCGCTCCGAGCGATGACGCTTGTATCGCGTCTGCATCAGGTATTGGGAATAGAGGTTCCCCTGCGGCAGCTATTCCTTTCGCCTACGGTCGAAGGGCTGGCGGCTGTACTAGAAACAGCCGACGAGCGCGAATTTGAAGCGCTGGAGCCCGTGAAGGCTCAGGAGGCCTATCCGCTGTCCTCCGCGCAAAAGCGCCTGTACATTTTACAGCAGCTAGAGGGAGTGGAGCTTAGCTACAACATGCCAGTTGCGCTGCGACTGGCAGGAGAGCTGGATCGCGAGCGTCTGGTAAGAACGCTGCAAGCGTTGGTGGCCCGCCACGAATCGCTGCGGACAGAGTTCGTTGTAGTGGACGGAGAGCCGATGCAGCGTATTGCGGCGTCTGCCGTGTTCTCGGTAACGTACGAGGAAGCGACGGAGGAGGAAGCGCAGGAGCGCGTTCGCACCTTCCTTCGTCCGTTTGACCTCAGCAAAGCGCCGCTGCTTCGGACGACGGTAGTGCGTGTGGGCGAAGCGAATCATTTACTGCTGCTGGACATGCATCATATTATTTCCGATGGTACGTCGATGAGTATCTTCATTCAGGAGTTTACGAAGCTGTACGGAGGAGAAGAGCTGAAGCCGCTGCGGTTGCAGTATAAAGATTACGCGGTGTGGCAGCAAGGCTACCGGGAAAGTGCGTCGTATCGGGAGCTGGAGAGCTACTGGCTGAAGCAGTTCGCCGGGGAGCTGCCGGTGCTGAGCCTGCCGCTGGATTATCCGCTTCCGGCAGTGCGTAGCTTCGAGGGAGCGCACGTAGAATTTGAGCTGGACAGCGAGCTGTCAGCAGCGCTGCGGGAGCTGGCCCGGGCAAATGGAGTGACGCTGTATATGGTGCTGCTGGCAGCGTACAGTGCGCTGCTGGGTCGATTAAGCGGCCAAGAGGAGCTGATCGTGGGCACGCCGATTGCGGGACGTTCGCATGCTGACCTGCAAGGCATGCTGGGGATGTTCGTGAACACGCTGGCGCTGCGACTAAGCCCGTCAGGGGGGAAAACGTTCTCCGCCTACTTGCAGGAAGTGAAGCAGACGGCGCTAGGGGCCTTCGAACACGGGGACTATCCGTTCGAGGAGCTGGTGGAGCAGGTGGTAAGGCAGCGGGATATGAGCCGCAATCCGCTATTTGATGTGATGCTGGTGCTGCAAAACACGGAGCAATCGGAACTGAAGCTAGCGGATCTGCAATGGACACCGTACCCCATAGAAAGCGGGACGGCGAAATTCGATTTGACGCTGTCGGTAAGCGAAGAGGAGCAGGGGCTGCGTTGCACGCTGGAATACGCGGCGAAGCTGTTTGAGCAGGACACGATCGAGCGCTGGGTGGGTCATTTTACAGAGCTGCTGCGTCAAGTGACCCGCGAATCACATACCACGCTGGGAAGCATGGACTTGCTGACGGTAAGTCAGCGGGAGCAGTTGCTGGTGGACTTTAACGCGACGGAGCTGGAGCTTCCAGCGAACGCGACGGTGCATGGGCTGTTTGAGCAGCAGGCAGCGCGAACGCCGGATGATCCGGCGCTGGTCAGCGGCTTGGCGGTGTGGACATACGGCGAGCTGGAGGGGCAAGCCAACCGCATCGCGGGCTGGCTGCGCGCACATGGGGTGAGCAGCGAAGACCGGGTCGGTGTGCTGCTGTCCCGTTCGCCTTGGCTGATCGCGGGCTTGCTGGGGATTATGAAAGCGGGCGCGGCCTATGTGCCGCTGGATCCGGCGCTGCCAGGCGGCCGCCTCGAAGGGATGGTTCGAGATGCGGGAATCCGCATTCTTTTAAGCGAAGAAGCCCAACGAGAAACGGTGACAGGCTGGGTAGAAACTCCGCTGCGTCACGTGTTATGTCTGGAGGAGCAGGATGCTGCCGAACAGCAGAAGGCTTCAGATGGGAAGCAGGAGGGGCAGGATACTACTAAACAGCAGAAGGCCTCAGATGGACAACAGGAGGAGCAGGACGCTGATGCACAGCAAAAGGTTTCAGATGAACAGCAGGAGGAGCCAGTCTCCGATAAACAGCAGGCTTCGCCGGTGAGGTTCGCCGCAAGGGAAGAACTGAAAGCTTATGCCTCGTCATCACTGAAGGTGGAGAGCCGTACTGAAGGCAGCGCGTATGTCATCTATACCTCGGGGACGACGGGCACGCCGAAAGGCGTGGTAGTCGAGCATCGGAACGTGGTCAACTTTATAACAGGAATGGTGGAAGCTCTGCCCTTTGCGCCAGCTACAACGATGCTGAGCGTGACGACGGTGTCCTTCGACATCTTCGTGACCGAAAGCTGGGTACCGCTGAGCTGCGGGATGCAGGTTCTGCTGGCGAGCGAAGCGGAGCAGCAGGACCCCGCACAGCTGGCAGCGCTGCTGATGAAGCATCCGGCCGAGATGATGCAGACGACGCCGTCGCGGCTCGTGATGCTGCTGGCGGATGCGCGGAGTGCAGCGGCGCTGCGTCCGATGCAGGCGCTGCTGATTGGCGGGGAGCCCTTCCCAGCGCCGCTGGAAAGACAATTGCGCAGACAAACGGAGGCGGAGCTTTACAATATGTACGGCCCGACGGAAACGACGGTCTGGTCGACGTTTGAACCGCTGAGCGAAGCGGGGGAAGGCGGGAAAATAAGCATCGGCCGTCCGCTGGGGAATACGCAGGTGTATGTGCTGAACGAGGCAATGCAGGTGCAGCCGATTGGAGCGGTGGGCGAGCTGTGCATCGGAGGAGCCGGTGTAGCCCGAGGATACTGGGCACGCGAGGAGCTGACGAAGGAGCGGTTTGTGGCGCATCCGATTATCCCAGGCGAGCGGATGTACCGGACCGGTGATTTAGCGAGATGGCTGCCGGATGGTCGACTGGAGCATATGGGGCGGATGGATCATCAGGTGAAGATACGGGGTTACCGGATCGAGCTGGGTGAGGTGGAAGCGCATCTGCTGCACATCGAAGGGATAAAAGAAGCGGTGGTGACGGTGAACGCTGGAGAACGGGAGACGGATGCCGCGGAATTGTGGGCGTATGTGACCGTGACGGGCAGCAGCGAGCTGGGAGTGAAGGAGATGCGAAGCAAGCTGGCCGAGGGACTTCCCTCGTACATGCTGCCTACGCACATCATAGCCCTGCCGGAGATGCCGCTTACGCCTAACGGGAAGCTGGATCGCAAGGCGCTACCGAAGCCGGAGGCCGGGGCGCAAAGCGAAGCGGCGTATGTGGCGCCGCGGACACCAGTGGAAGCGGAAATTGCGCGGCTGTGGGAGGAGGTGCTGGGGCTTGAGCGCGTCGGCATTCGCGACAACTTCTTTGCGCTTGGCGGCCATTCGCTCCGGGCGATGACGCTCGTCTCGCGTCTGCATCAGGCATTGGAGACCGAGGTACCATTACGAGACGTATTTCTCTATCCGACTGTTGAAGAGCTGGCAGCGGTGATTCGCGTACGGGAACAGAAGGCGTATGCGGCGATTCCTCGTGTGGAAGCGAGAGCCTATTATCCACTATCCTCGGCGCAAAAACGGATGTACCTGTTACAGCAGCTTGAAGAGGCGGGGAAAAGCTACAATATGCCGGGGATGCTGATGCTGGAAGGCGAGCTGAACCGAGCGCGTTTTGAAGCCGCGTTCCGGGAGCTAATTGCGCGGCATGAAACGCTGCGTACGGAATTTGAGCTGGTGCAGGGTGAACCGATGCAGCGGGTAAGGGAAGCGGTTGACTTTGAGATCGCCTATGTAGAGGCCAGCAAGGAGGAGGTCGAAGGCCGTGTGCGCGACTTCGTGCAGCCGTTCGACCTCAGCGAGGCGCCGCTGCTGCGGGTTGAATTAATCGAATGGGCGAAGGAGCGCTATGTGCTGCTGCTGGATATGCATCACATCATTTCCGATGGGGCGTCGATGGATATTTTGGTGGAGGAATTCGCCCGTTTATATCGGGAGGAGAAGCTGCCTGAGCTGCGGATACAATACAAGGATTATGCGGTTTGGCAGCAGTCGGAGGCCAATAAAGCACAAATGAAGGAGCATGAAGCCTACTGGCTGAAAGCCATGGATGGAGAATTGCCGGTACTGGAGCTGCCGACAGACGCCGCACGTCCTGCGGTGAGACAGTCCGAAGGCGCTATATTGGACTTCGAGCTCGATTCGCAGCAGAGGGATGCGCTGCATGAGCTTGCGGCTCAGCATGGAGCAACGCTGTATATGGTGCTGCTCGCAGCGTATACGATTTTGCTGCATAAATACTCTGGGCAAGAAGACATCATCGTCGGTACGCCGATTGCAAGTAGAACGCATCCGGACATAGAGCCGCTAATTGGAATGTTCGTCAATACCCTTGCGATCCGCACATACCCGCACGGCAGCCTGCCGTTTTTGAGCTATTTGCAGGAAATGAAGGAAACGGCGCTCGGAGCTTACGAGCATCAGGACTACTTGTTTGAGCATCTGGTAGAAAATGTGCAAGTTAATCGTGATTTAAGCCGCAATCCAGTGTTTGATACGATGTTTGTCCTGCAAAATACAGAAAACACAGCCATTCGTATAGATGGGCTTGAGCTAAAGTCCTATCAGAGCGAATACGCGATAGCTAAATTCGACCTTGTTTTGGACGTTCGGGAAGAAAGCGACGGACTATCATGCAGCCTACAGTACGCAACAGCTTTGTTCAATAGGGAAACGGCACAGCGGATGGCGAAGCATTTTGCTCATTTGGTAGACAGCATTATTGAAGCACCTGAGGCGGAAATTGCCGATCTGAGCATGCTGAGCAGTAAGGAGCTGGCACAGATTTTGCACGGTTTCAACGATACAACAGCGGAGTATCAGCGGGAGAAGACGATTCAGCAGCTGTTTGAGGAGCAGGCGCAGCAAAATCCAAAGGCTGTAGCCGTTCTGTTTGGGCAGGGGCAGCTAACGTATCGGGCGTTGAACGAACGAGCCAATCGCTTGGCACGAACATTGAGGGCTGCAGGTGTAAAGCCTGATCAATTGGTGGGCATTATGGCCGATCGCTCGCTGGAAATGGTCGTTGGCATGATGGCGGTTTTAAAAGCAGGGGGCGCATATGTGCCGATTGATCCAGACTATCCGCAGGAACGAATCAGCTATATGCTGGAAGACTGTGGGACGCAGGTGTTATTGGTTCAGGAGCATCGGCAGCAGCAAGCTGTGTTTAAAGGCACGGTCATTTTGCTGGATCATGAGCAGTCTTATCATGAAGATGGGGCTAATCTGGAATCCGTCAATATGCCGAGCAATGCGGCCTATGTCATCTACACATCGGGGACGACAGGCAAGCCGAAAGGAACCTTGATTGAGCATAAAAATGTTGTGCGGCTGCTGTTCAACAGCAAAAACCTGTTTGATTTCGGTCCGTCGGATACGTGGACGCTGTTCCACTCGTTCTGCTTTGACTTCTCGGTATGGGAGATGTACGGGGCTTTGCTGTACGGCGGAAAATTGATCATCGTGCCGCCATTGGCGGCAAAAAATCCGGCGCACTTTCTGCAATTGCTTGCTGAGCAGCAAGTGACGATTTTGAACCAGACACCAACCTACTTCTACCAGCTGCTGCGTGAAGCACTGGCAGAGGAAGCGCCGATGCTCAGCGTTCGCAAGGTTATTTTTGGCGGTGAGGCATTAAGCCCGCAGCTGTTAAAAAACTGGAGAGCGAAATACCCGGCGACGCAGCTGATCAATATGTACGGCATTACGGAAACGACGGTGCATGTCACGTACAAAGAGATTACCGAGATCGAGATTGAGCAGGCAAAAAGCAATATCGGCCGTCCGATTCCTACGCTAAAAGTATACGTGCTGGATGCAAAGCGCAATTGCGTGCCTGTTGGTGTAACTGGGGAACTGTATGTAGCTGGCGAAGGGCTGGCGCGTCTGTATTTGAACCGTCCTGATTTGACAAATGAGAAGTTTGTTGACAATCCTTTTGATGCTGGCACAAAAATGTACCGATCCGGTGATTTGGCAAGATGGCTGCCAGATGGCAGCATTGAGTATTTGGGCCGAATCGACCATCAAGTGAAAATTCGCGGGTACCGTATTGAGCTTGGCGAAATCGAAACGCAGCTGACCAAGGTGGAAGCGGTGCAGGAAGCAATCGTTCTTGCTTGCGAGGATGGAGGCGGGGAGAAGCATCTTTGCGCGTATTTTGTAGCAGCTCAGCCGTTATCGGTGAACGAGATAAGAAGCTTGCTATCGCAAGAGCTGCCGGGGTACATGATTCCGTCGTACTTTGTGCAGATGGATCGGATGCCGCTGACTTCGAACGGGAAAATCGACCGCAAAGCGCTGCCAGCGCCTGAAGGCAGATTGCAAACAGGAGAGGAGCTTGTCGCGCCGCGCACGTCGCAGGAAGCGGCGCTTGCGGAAATTTGGCGGGAAGTGCTCAAGCTGGAGCAGGTTGGTGTAAAGGACAATTTCTTCGAGCTTGGCGGTCACTCTTTAAGGGCAGCAACGCTGGTCGGCATGGTGCGTAAAGGGCTGAATGTGGACCTTCCGCTGCGAGATGTGTTTCAATACGCTACCATTGAACAAATGGCGTTTGCGATTGGTGAGCTGGAGCAAGCTGCTTACAGCTTCATTCCTTCAATTATTGATGAAAACGAATTTTATCCGCTGTCCTCGGCGCAAAAGCGCCTGTACATTTTACAGCAGCTAGAGGGAGCGGAGCTTAGCTACAACATGCCAGTCGGGCTGCGACTGGCAGGAGAGCTGGATCGCGAGCGTCTGGCAAGAGCGCTGCAAGCGCTGGTGGCCCGCCACGAATCGCTGCGGACAGAGTTTGTTGTAGTGGACGGAGAGCCGATGCAGCGTATTGCGGCGTCTGCCGCGTTCTCGGTAACGTACGAGGAAGCGACGGAGGAGGAAGCGCAGGAGCGCGTTCGCACCTTCCTTCGTCCATTTGACCTCAGCGAAGCGCCGCTGCTGCGGACGACGGTAGTGCGTGTGGGCGAAGCGAATCATTTACTGCTGTTCGATATGCATCATATTATTTCCGACGGTACGTCGATGAGTATTTTTATTCAGGAGTTTACGAAGCTGTATGGAGGAGAAGAGCTGAAGCCGCTGCGGTTGCAGTATAAAGATTACGCGGTGTGGCAGCAAGGCTACCGGGAAAGTGCGTCGTATCGGGAGCTGGAGAGCTACTGGCTGAAGCAGTTCGCCGGGGAGCTGCCGGTGCTGAGCCTGCCGCTGGATTATCCGCTTCCGGCAGTGCGCAGCTTCGAGGGAGCGCACGTAGAATTTGAGCTGGACAGCGAGCTGTCAGCAGCGCTGCGGGAGCTGGCCCGGGCAAATGGAGCAACGCTGTATATGGTGCTACTGGCAGCGTACAGTGCGCTGCTGGGTCGATTAAGCGGCCAAGAGGAGCTGATCGTGGGCACGCCGATTGCGGGACGTTCACATGCTGACCTGCAGGGCATGCTGGGGATGTTCGTGAACACACTGGCGCTGCGACTAAGCCCGTCAGGGGAAAAATCATTCTCCGCTTACTTGCAGGAAGTGAAGCAGACGGCGCTAGGGGCCTTCGAACACGGGGACTATCCGTTCGAGGAGCTGGTGGAGCAGGTCGTGAAGCAGCGGGATATGAGCCGCAATCCGCTATTTGATGTGATGCTGGTGCTGCAAAACACGGAGCAGTCGGAGCTGAAGCTAGCGGATCTGCAATGGACACCGTACCCCATAGAAAGCGGGACGGCGAAATTCGATTTGACGCTGTCGGTAAGCGAAGAGGAGCAGGGGCTGCGTTGCACGCTGGAATACGCGGTGAAGCTGTTTGAGCAGGGCACGATCGAGCGCTGGGTGGGTCATTTTACAGAGCTGCTGCGTCAAGTGACCCGCGATTCACATGCCACGCTGGGAAGCATGGACTTGCTGACGGCAAGTCAGCGGGAGCAGCTGCTGGTGCATTTTAACGATACAGGGGCAGAAGCGCTGCTTGAGCGGTCATCGACGCTGCATGCGCTGTTTGAGGAGCAAGCGGCGAAGACGCCGGAGCGTACTGCCGTCGTGTGCGGGGATGAGGCCTTAACCTACCGAGAGCTGAACGAACGCAGCAGCACGGTGGCGCATCATTTGCAGAAGCGCGGTGTAGCGCCAGCGGATATCGTTGCCATTATGCCTGAGCGATCCGTGGAAATGATTATTGGTATTCTTGGTATTTTGAAAACGGGCGCTGCTTATGTGCCGATTGATCCGGATTATCCGGCAGAACGGATTCATTTTATGCTGGAGGATAGCAGAGCTCGTGTTTGCCTGACGCATCAAGCAAATCTTCATCAAGTTAAACATTCAGCAGTAGAGGTTCTTCTGCTAGATCTGCTAGACGGGTTAGAAAAACTAGAGGAGCATTCCGCTGAGCCTTTACCTGTAATCCAACCGACAGATGCAGCTTACATCATTTATACGTCTGGTTCGACCGGCAGGCCGAAAGGCGTTATGATCGAACATCGCTCGGTCGTTCATTTGTGCAGATGGCATCAGGCTCATTTTGATATGAGTGCAACAGATCGGACAACTCAATATGCAGGTATTGGTTTTGATGCAGCAGTGTGGGAAATATTCCCTACCCTTACGATAGGAGCCGCCTTGCATATCGTACCGGAAGATTTGCGTCTGGACCCTGTCGCCTTAAATGCCTATTTCGAGGAAAAAAGCATAACGATCAGCTTCTTGCCGACACAGGTATGCGAACAATTTATAACGCTGGAAAATCGTTCTTTGCGCGTTTTGCTGACGGGCGGGGATCGTTTGAAGAAAATTAGTCATACTCGGTATGCTTTATACAACAACTATGGACCTACAGAAGGTACGGTGCTTGCTACAACGGCCCGAGTGGATGCATCCCTTCCTGTCATACCGATTGGGGAGCCCATTTCTAACACCCGAGTGTATGTTCTTACTCAGGAGAATGGTTTGCAGCCTGTTGGTGCTGTTGGTGAACTATGTATAAGCGGAGTGGGTCTAGCGCGAGGATATTGGGATCGAGCGGATTTGACAGCGGAAGCATTTGTGTCGAACCCGTATGAGCCAGGGGAGCGGATGTACCGTACGGGAGACATGGTCCGCTGGCAGGCGGATGGCTCCTTGGCCTATGTGGGACGAAGGGATGAGCAGGTGAAAATTCGCGGTTACCGGATCGAGCTGAGCGAGATTGAGGCGGTGCTGCTGCGAGGGGAAGGGGTTCGCGAGGTCATCGTGCAGGCGCTGCCGGATGCAGCGGGCAGCCTTCAGCTGTGCGCCTACGTCGTAGGCAGCGAGCTGGAGATTGTGGGGCTTCGCAGCTTGCTGTCGGCTTCCTTGCCCGCGTATATGGTGCCGGCCTCCTTCGTGCAGATGGAGAGCCTGCCGCTCACGGCCAACGGCAAGGTGGACCGTCAGGCGCTGCCGATGCCAGAGGCTCAGGCCTCGCACCTTCCGTATGCTCCGCCTCGCACGGCGACGGAGCACGCGCTGGTGACGGTGTGGCAGCAAGTGCTTGGCGTGCCTGAGGTGAGCATCCATGACCAATTCTTCGATTTGGGCGGCGACTCGATCAAAGCGATTCAAGTCGCTTCCCGATTGCTGCAGGTCGGGTACAAGCTGGAAATGAAGACGTTATTCCGCTATCCGGTGGTGGCGCAGCTAAGCCTCCATTTGACGGCGGTAACGCGCACGGCAGAACAAGGAGAGGTGCACGGGTCGGTGCCGCTGACGCCGATTCAGCGCTGGCTGGTGGAACGTGATCCCGTTGACCTGCATCATTTCAATCAGGCGGTCATGCTGTATCAGGAAGAACGGTTTGACCGCGTAGCGCTGAGCGTGGCGATGCAGCACCTTGCCACCCATCATGACGCGCTGCGGATGACGCTGACGCAGGCCGAGGACGGCAGCTATGTCGCTTGGAACCGAAAGGTGGCGGACGGTGAGCTTTATGGGATGGACGTATTCGATTTCCGGGGAGAGGCCGGATGGAGAGAGAAGGTCGAAGCGGCTGCCACGAAGCTGCAAGGCAGCCTTTCGTTAGCGACCGGCCCGCTCATGCGGCTGGGCTTGTTCCAGTGTGAGGATGGGGATCATTTGCTCCTCGTCATTCATCACTGGGTCGTGGACGGGGTATCTTGGCGCATTTTGTTTGAGGATTTTGCGACGGCTTACGAGCAAGCGCTGCAAGGGGAAGCGATCCGGCTGCCGCAGAAAACGGATGCCTTCCAGACGTGGGCGCAGCAATGGAGCGCTTATGCGGGAAGTCCGGCCATGGAGGCGCAGCGTGCGTATTGGAAACAGATCGTAGAGAAGGTGGTTCCGCCGCTGCCTAAGGATTACGAAGTAGTCGCTTCAGAAGCCTATGAATCCTATGAAGCTTTAGGAGCCTCAGAAGCCTCAGAAGCCTCAGAAGCTTTAGGAGCTTCAACACTAGCAACCAGCCAAACGCTGGCTGTGGAGTGGTCGCAAGTGCAGACGCAGCAGTTGCTGAAGGAAGCGCACCGAGCCTACGGAACGGAGATCAATGATTTGCTGCTCACGGCGCTGGCGCTGGCGGTTCAGGCGTGGAGCGGTGTGGGTCGTGTAGGGATCATGCTGGAAGGACATGGCCGGGAAACGATCCTGAAGGATGTGGATGTCAGCCGAACAGTCGGGTGGTTCACGAGCGCGTACCCGGTAGTGCTGGAGATGAAGCCAGAGATGAGCTTGTCGCAGCAGATCAAGGGCGTGAAGGAAACGCTGCGGGCGATCCCGGACAAAGGGGTCGGCTACGGCCTGCTGCGGTATGGGTCCGAGCAGGTGGAAGGAGAGGACTGGTCGTGTGACCCCGACATAACCTTCAATTATTTGGGTCAGTTTGATCAGGATTTGGAGCGCAGCGCACTGCAATTGTCCCCGCTTTCCTCGGGAGAGGCGATCAGCAGTAGAAGGCAACGAGCCGCGGTGCTGGAATGCAATGGGATGATCGCGGGGGGAACGCTGCGCCTGACCATGAGCTACAGCGCGGCGCAGTACCGTCCAGCGACGATGGAGCTGTTCGCGGAGCAGTTGAAGCAGAGCTTGGAGGCGGTGATCGCGCATTGTGTGGCTCAGGAGCGGACGGAGCTGACGCCAAGCGATGTGGGGCTGCCGGACATGAAACAGGAAGAGCTGGATGCATTGGTGAAGCGGAGCGCAGCCATCGGGGAACTGGAGGAGGTATACGCGCTGACGCCGATGCAGCAGGGTATGTTGTTCCACAGCCGTCTGGAGCCGCAAGCGGGGGCTTACGTGAACCAGATGCAGTTGACGCTGCAAGGGGAATTGGATGTGGCGGCGTTTGAACGAAGCTGGCAAACGATTATTCAGCGGCATGCGGTGCTGCGGACGAGCATCGACAGCGGGTGGAGAAAAGAACCGCTGCAGGTCGTGTACCGCGACCGGGCGTTTGAGCTCGCGTATGCCGATCTGTCGCTGAAACCCGCCACGGAGCAAGAAGCTGGCGTGGCGCAGTGGCGGACAGCGGACCGGAGGCAAGGCTTTGATGTGGAAGCGGAGAGCCTCATGCGGGTGGCGTTGTTCCGGACAGGGAAGCATACGCACGAGCTGGTGTGGAGCTTCCATCATATTGTGATGGACGGCTGGTGCTTGCCGCTAGTCATGGAGGAAGTGCTGCGTACCTACAGCACCTACAGCACCTACAGTGCGAACAGCATCTTGGGTCGCGAAGAGGCCCAGCAGGAGCAAGAGCAGCGAAAAGGCCCGGCGTACCGGGACTATATTCGCTGGCTGTCGGAGCAGGACGAGGCGTCGGCGCTGCGCTATTGGAAGGAACGATTGGCGGGCTGCGAAGCACAGGCGGTGTTCCCGAAACGGCAGCGCCAGACGCTAGGCTATGAAGCGAGGCGTGTGAGCGGAGTTGTGGCACGGGAGCAAAGCGAGCGAATCGCGGCAGCGGCGAAAGCGCACGGCGTAACGATGAACACGCTGCTGCAAACGGCATGGGGATTGTTGCTGCATCGCTACAGCGGCAGCCGGGATGTGGTGTTTGGCGGGGTGGTAGCAGGTCGACCTGCTGACCTGCCGGGCGTGGAAAGCATGATCGGGCTGTTCATCAACACGCTGCCCGTCCGGGTCGTGTGCGAGGGAGAGGATACAGCGGCGGATGTGCTGCGGCGGATGCAGGCGGATGCGCTGGCGGCCCAAGCCTATGGCTACTATCCGCTGCATGAGATCCAAGCGCATTGCACGGGAACGAGAGAGCTATTTGACCATATTCTCGTGTTCGAGAATTATCCGATGCCGACAAGCTCGGAAACCTCTCTGGATGCGAGTGGACTCGTTATTACTAGTGTGCAGGCGGACGAACAAACGAATTATGACCTGAATGTGATGATTCAGCCTGGAGAAGAGCTGGTCGTACATTTCGACTATAACGGACAGGTGTATGAACAGGAAGCGATGGAGCGGGTGCAGGGTCATTGGCTGCAACTGTTGGAGCAGATCGTAAGCCAGCCGAACGTGCCGGTCACGCAGTTGGAGCTGCTGACGGCAAGTCAGCGGGAGCAGCTGCTGGTGGACTTTAACGCGACGGAGCTGGAGCTTCCAGCGAACGCGACGGTGCATGGACTGTTCGAGCAGCAGGCAGCGCGAACGCCGGAAGATCCGGCGCTGGTCAGCGGCTTGGCGGTGTGGACATACGGCGAGCTGGAGGGGCAAGCCAACCGCATCGCGGGCTGGCTGCGCGCACATGGGGTGAGCACCGAAGACCGGGTCGGTGTGCTGCTGTCTCGTTCGCCTTGGCTAATTGCGGGCCTGCTGGGGATTATGAAAGCGGGCGCGGCCTATGTGCCGCTAGATCCGGCGCTGCCAGGCGGCCGCCTCGAAGGGATGGTTCGAGATGCGGGAATCCGCATTCTTTTAAGCGAAGAAGCCCAACGAGAAACGGTGACAGGCTGGGTAGAAACCCCGCTGCGTCACGTGTTATGTCTGGAGGAGCAGGACGCTGATGCACAGCAAAAGGTTTCAGATGGACAGCAGGAGGAGCCAATCTCCGATAAACAGCCGTCTTCGCCGGTGAGGTTCGCCACAAGGGAGGAGCTGAAAGCTTACGCCTCTTCATCACCGAAGGTGGAGAGCCGTACTGAAGGCAGCGCGTATGTCATCTACACCTCGGGGACGACGGGCACGCCGAAAGGCGTGGTGGTCGAGCATCGGAACGTGGTCAACTTTATAACGGGAATGGTGGAAGCTCTGCCCTTTGCGCCAGCTACAACGATGCTCAGCGTGACGACGGTGTCCTTCGACATCTTCGTGACGGAAAGCTGGGTACCGCTGAGCTGCGGGATGCAGATTCTGCTGGCGAGCGAAGCGGAGCAGCAGGACCCCGCACAGCTGGCAGCGCTGCTGATGAAGCATCCGGCCGAGATGATGCAGACGACGCCGTCGCGGCTCGTGATGCTGCTGGCGGATGCGCGGAGTGCAGCGGCGCTGCGCCATATGCAGGCGCTGCTAATTGGCGGGGAGCCCTTCCCAGCGCCGCTGGAAAGGCAATTGCGCAGTCAAACGGAGGCGGAGCTTTACAATATGTACGGCCCGACGGAAACGACGGTCTGGTCGACGTTTGAACCGCTGAGCGAGGCGGGAGAAGGCGGGAAAATAAGCATCGGCCGTCCGCTGGGGAATACGCAGGTGTATGTGCTGAACGAGGCAATGCAGGTGCAGCCGATTGGAGCGGTGGGCGAGCTGTGCATCGGAGGAGCCGGCGTAGCCCGAGGATACTGGGCACGCGAGGAGCTGACGAAGGAGCGGTTTGTGGCGCATCCGATTATCCCAGGCGAGCGGATGTACCGGACTGGTGATTTAGCGAGATGGCTGCCGGATGGTCGACTGGAGCATATGGGGCGGATGGATCATCAGGTGAAGATACGGGGTTACCGGATCGAGCTGGGTGAGGTGGAAGCGCATCTGCTGCACATCGAAGGGATAAAAGAAGCGGTGGTGACGGTGAACGCTGGAGAACGGGAGACGGATGCCGCGGAATTGTGGGCGTATGTGACCGTGACGGGCAGCAGCGAGCTGGGAGTGAAGGAGATGCGAAGCAGGCTGGCCGAGGGACTTCCCTCGTACATGCTGCCTACGCACATCATAGCCCTGCCGGAGATGCCGCTCACGCCTAACGGGAAGCTGGATCGCAAGGCGCTGCCGAAGCCGGAGGCCGGGGCGCAAAGCGAAGCGGCGTATGTGGCGCCGCGGACACCAGTGGAAGCGGAAATCGCGCGGCTGTGGGAAGAGGTGCTGGGGCTTGAGCGCGTCGGCATTCGCGACAACTTCTTTGCGCTTGGCGGCCATTCGCTCCGGGCGATGACGCTCGTCTCGCGTCTGCATCAGGCATTGGAGACGGAGGTACCATTACGAGAGGTGTTTCTCTATCCGACCGTTGAAGAGCTGGCAGCAACTTTGGAAGTAGCCGACGAGCGCGAATTTGAAGCGCTGGTACCTGTGAAGGCTCAGGAGGCCTATCCGCTGTCCTCGGCGCAAAAACGGCTGTACATTTTACAGCAGCTAGAGGGAGCGGAGCTTAGCTACAACATGCCAGTCGCGCTGCGACTGGCAGGAGCGCTGGATCGCGAGCGTTTGGAAAGGGCACTGCAAGCGCTGGTGGCTCGCCACGAATCGCTGCGGACAGAGTTCGTTGTAGTGGACGGAGAGCCGATGCAGCGTATTGCGGCGTCTACCGCGTTCTCGGTAACGTACGAGGAAGCGACGGAGGAGGAAGCGCAGGAGCGCGTTCGCACCTTCCTTCGTCCATTTGACCTCAGCGAAGCGCCGCTGCTGCGGACGACGGTAGTGCGTGTGGGCGAAGCGAATCATTTACTGCTGTTCGATATGCATCATATTATTTCCGACGGTACGTCGATGAGTATTTTTATTCAGGAGTTTACGAAGCTGTATGGAGGAGAAGAGCTGAAGCCGCTGCGGTTGCAGTATAAAGATTACGCAGTGTGGCAGCAAGGCTACCGGGAAAGTGCGTCGTATCGGGAGCTGGAGAGCTACTGGCTGAAGCAGTTCGCCGGGGAGCTGCCGGTGCTGAGCCTGCCGCTGGATTATCCGCATGCGGCAGTGCGCAGCTTCGAGGGAGCGCACGTAGAATTTGAGCTGGACAGCGAGTTGTCAGCAGCGCTGCGGGAGCTGGCCCGGGCAAATGGAGCAACGCTGTATATGGTGCTGCTGGCAGCGTACAGTGCGCTGCTGGGTCGATTAAGCGGCCAAGAGGAGCTGATCGTGGGCACGCCGATTGCGGGACGTTCGCATGCTGACCTGCAAGGCATGCTGGGGATGTTTGTGAACACGCTGGCGCTGCGACTAAGCCCGTCAGGGGGAAAATCATTCTCCGCTTACTTGCAGGAGGTGAAGCAGACGGCGCTAGGGGCCTTCGAACACGGGGACTATCCGTTCGAGGAGCTGGTGGAGCAGGTGGTAAGGCAGCGGGATATGAGCCGCAATCCGCTATTTGATGTGATGCTGGTGCTGCAAAACACGGAGCAATCGGAGCTGGAGCTGGGGGATCTGCAATGGACGCCGTACCCCATAGAAAGCGGGGCGGCAAAATTCGATTTGACGCTGTCGGTAAGCGAAGAGGAGCAGGGAATGCGTTGCACGCTGGAATACGCGGTGAAGCTGTTTGAGCAGGGCACGATCGAGCGCTGGGTGGGTCATTTTACAGAGCTGCTGCGTCAAGTGACCCGCGATTCACATACCAAGCTGGGAAGCATGGACTTGCTGACAGCAAGTCAGCGGGAGCAACTGCTGGTGCATTTTAACGATACAGGGGCAGAAGCGCTGCTTGAGCAGTCATCGACGCTGCATGCGCTGTTTGAGGAGCAAGCGGCGAAGACGCCGGAGCGTACTGCCGTCGTGTGCGGGGATGAGGCCTTGACCTACCAAGAGCTGAACGAACGGGCAAATCGACTTGCGAGAATGCTACAGGGCTACGGTGCAGGACCAGAACGTATTGTTGCGGTTCAGTGCAGACGTTCCGTAGAGATGGCCGTCGCCTTGCTCGGGGTTCTTAAGGCGGGCTCCGTTTATCTGCCACTTTCTTTGGAAGAACCTGTGGAACGTAAACAGTTTCTTCTGAAGAATAGCGGTGCTTTGCTACTACTGTCTGATTCTATGCAGGAAGCATCGTGCCCCGTATTGCTATTGGATGACGCCCGCATCGATGCCGAGATGTCTGAAAATCTTTTAAACACTGCAAAGCCCGAAAATTTAGCCTATGTCATCTATACATCCGGCACGACAGGCCAACCTAAAGGCGTTATGGTGGAGCATCGCAGCATTGTTCATACACTTCAATGGAAAGCTGCAACCTACCATTTTGATCAGGGTAAAGTACTTCATGCCAGTCCGTATGTGTTTGATGCTTTCATCTCGCACTTCTTCGCACCTCTAATTACAGGAGCGACGGTCGTATTGATTCGAGATGAAGAACTGAAAGATCCGGGAGCCATTGCGGAGGCGCTAGTGGAGCATTCGATTACGCACGTTCAATTTACGACAGGGATGTTTGCTGTTCTACTGGATATGTTGGAGCCAGCCCAACTAGCAACTGTGCGCAGTGTGGTGATTGGCGGTGAGAAGCTCAGCAGGGCGCTCATTGGAAAAATACTGAATTATCCTCAAATTGCGTTTGTTAGCGAGTACGGACCGACGGAAAACAGCGTTGTTACAACCGCTATGCCTATCACTGGTGTATGGCAGGAACATGGACTTGGCAAAACGATTGGCAAAACGAAGGTCTATGTACTCGCAGCGGATGGGCAACTCCAGCCAATTGGCGTGCCAGGTGAACTATGTATAAGCGGAGTAGGTCTAGCGCGAGGATATTGGGATCGAGCGGATTTGACAGCGGAAGCATTTGTGTCGAACCCGTATGAGCCAGGGGAGCGAATGTACCGTACGGGAGACATGGTCCGCTGGCAGGCGGATGGCTCCTTGGCCTATGTGGGACGAAGGGATGAGCAGGTGAAAATTCGCGGATACCGAATCGAGCTGAGCGAGATTGAGGCGGTGCTGCTGCGAGGGGCAGGGGTTCGCGAGGTCATCGTGCAGGCGCTGCCGGATGCAGCGGGCAGCCTTCAGCTGTGCGCCTACGTCGTAGGCAGCGAGCTGGAGATGGCGGGGCTGCGCAGCTTGCTGTCGGCTTCCTTGCCCGCGTATATGGTGCCGGGCTCCTTCGTACAGATGGAGAGCCTGCCGCTCACGGCCAACGGCAAGGTGGACCGTCAGGCGCTACCGATGCCAGAGGCTCAGGCCTCGCACCTTCCGTATGCTCCGCCTCGCACGGCGACGGAGCACGCGCTGGTGACGGTGTGGCAGCAAGTGCTTGGCGTGCCTGAGGTGAGCATCCATGACCAATTCTTCGATTTGGGCGGCGACTCGATCAAAGCGATTCAAGTCGCTTCCCGATTGCTGCAGGTCGGGTACAAGCTGGAAATGAAGACGTTATTCCGCTATCCGGTGGTGGCGCAGCTAAGCCTCCATTTGACGGCGGTAACGCGCATGGCAAAACAAGGAGAGGTGCACGGGTCGGTGCCGCTGACGCCGATTCAGCGCTGGCTGGTGGAACGTGATCCCGTTGACCTGCATCATTTCAATCAGGCGGTCATGCTGTATCAGGAAGAACGGTTTGACCGCGTAGCGCTGAGCGTGGCGATGCAGCACCTTGCCACCCATCATGACGCGCTGCGGATGACGCTGACGCAGGCCGAGGACGGCAGCTATGTCGCTTGGAACCGAAAGGTGGCGGACGGTGAGCTTTATGGGATGGACGTATTCGATTTCCGGGGAGAGCCCGGATGGAGAGAGAAGGTCGAAGCCGCTGCCACGAAGCTGCAAGGCAGCCTTTCGTTAGCGACCGGCCCGCTCATGCGGCTGGGCTTGTTCCAGTGTGAGGATGGGGATCATTTGCTCCTCGTCATTCATCACTGGGTCGTGGACGGGGTATCCTGGCGCATTCTGTTTGAGGATTTTGCGACGGCTTACGAGCAAGCGCTGCAAGGGGAAGAGATCCGGCTGCCGCAGAAAACGGATGCCTTCCAGACGTGGGCGCAGCAATGGAGCGCTTATGCGGGAAGTCCGGCCATGAAGGCGCAGCGTGCGTATTGGAAACAGATCGTAGAGAAGGTGGTTCCGCCGCTGCCTAAGGATTACGAAGTAGTCGCTTCAGAAGCCTATGAATCCTATGAAGCTTTAGGAGCCTCAGAAGCCTCAGAAGCCTCAGAAGCTTTAGGAGCTTCAACACTAGCAACCAGCCAAACGCTGGCTGTGGAGTGGTCGCAAGTGCAGACGCAGCAGCTGCTGAAGGAAGCGCACCGAGCCTACGGAACGGAGATCAATGATTTGCTGCTCACGGCGCTGGCGCTGGCGGTTCAGGCGTGGAGCGGTGTGGGTTGTGTAGGGATCATGCTGGAAGGACATGGCCGGGAAACGATCCTGAAGGATGTGGATGTCAGCCGAACAGTCGGGTGGTTCACGAGCGCGTACCCGGTAGTGCTGGAGATGAAGCCAGAGATGAGCTTGTCGCAGCAGATCAAGGGCGTGAAGGAAACGCTGCGAGCGATCCCGGACAAAGGGGTCGGCTACGGCCTGCTGCGGTATGGGTCCGAGCAGGTGGAAGGAGAGGACTGGTCGTGTGACCCCGACATAACCTTCAATTATTTGGGTCAGTTTGATCAGGATTTGGAGCGCAGCGCGCTGCAGCTGTCCCCCTTGTCCGCGGGAGAGGCGATCAGCGGCAGAAGGCAACGAGCGGCGTTACTGGAATGCAACGGGATGATCGCGGGTGGAGCGCTGCGTCTAACGATGAGCTACAGCACGGCGCAGTACCGTCCAGCGACGATGGAGCTGTTCGCGGAGCGGTTGAAGCAGAGCTTGGAGGCGGTGATCGCGCATTGTATGGCGCAGGAGCGAACGGAGCTAACGCCAAGCGATGTGGGGCTGCCGGAGCTGACGCAGGAAGAGCTGGATGCGTTGGTGCAGCGGAGCGCCGCCATCGGAGAGCTGGAGGAGGTATACGCGCTGACGCCAATGCAGCAGGGCATGTTGTTCCACAGCCGTCTGGAGCCGCAAGCGGGAGCTTATGTGAACCAGATGCAGCTGACGCTGCAAGGGGAATTGGATGTGGCTGCGTTTGAACGAAGCTGGCAGACGATTATTCAGCGGCATGCGGTGCTGCGGACGAGCATCGATAGCGGGTGGAGAAAAGAGCCGCTGCAAGTCGTGTATCGCGACCGGGCGTTTGAGCTCGCGTATGTCGATCTGTCGCGGAAACCCGCCACGGAGCAAGAAGCTGGCGTGGCGCAGTGGCGGACAGCGGACCGGAGGCAAGGCTTTGATGTGGAAGCGGAGAGCCTCATGCGGGTGGCGTTATTCCGCACAGGGGAGCAGACGCACGAGCTGGTGTGGAGCTTCCATCATATTGTGATGGACGGCTGGTGCTTGCCGCTAGTTATGGAGGAAGTGCTGCGCACCTACAGCGCCTACAGTGCGAACAGCATGTCGGTTCGTGAAGAGGCGCAGCAGGAGCAAGAGCAGCGAAAAGGCCCGGCGTACCGGGACTATATTCGCTGGCTGTCGGAGCAGGACGAGGCGTCGGCGCTGCGCTATTGGAAGGAACGACTGGCGGGCTGCGAAGCACAGGCGGTGTTCCCGAAACGGCAGCGCCAGACGCTAGGCTATGAAGCGAGGCGTGTGAGCGGAGTTGTGGCACGGGAGCAAAGCGAGCGAATCGCGGCAGCGGCGAAAGCGCACGGCGTAACGATGAACACGCTGCTGCAAACGGCATGGGGATTGTTGCTGCATCGCTACAGCGGCAGCCGGGATGTGGTGTTTGGCGGGGTGGTAGCAGGTCGACCTGCTGACCTGCCAGGCGTGGAAAGCATGATCGGACTGTTCATCAACACGCTGCCCGTCCGGGTCGTGTGCGAGGGAGAGGATACAGCGGCGGATGTGCTGCGGCGGATGCAGGCGGATGCGCTGGCGGCCCAAGCCTATGGCTACTATCCGCTGCATGAGATCCAAGCGCATTGCACGGGAACGAGAGAGCTATTTGACCATATTCTCGTGTTCGAGAATTATCCGATGCCGACAAGCTCGGAAACCTCTCTGGATGCGAGCGGACTCGTTATTACCGATGTGCAGGCGGACGAACAAACGAATTATGACCTGAATGTGATGATTCAGCCTGGAGAAGAGCTGGTCGTACATTTCGACTATAACGGACAGGTGTATGAACAGGAAGCGATGGAGCGGGTGCAGGGTCATTGGCTGCAACTGTTGGAGCAGATCGTAAGCCAGCCGAACGTGCCGGTCACGCAGTTGGAGCTGCTGACGGCAAGTCAGCGGGAGCAGCTGCTGGTGGACTTTAACGCGACGGAGCTGGAGCTTCCAGCGAACGCGACGGTGCATGGGCTGTTCGAGCAGCAGGCAGCGCGAACGCCGGATGATCCGGCGCTGGTCAGTGGCCTGGCGGTGTGGACATACGGCGAGCTGGAGGGGCAAGCCAACCGCATCGCGGGCTGGCTGCGCGCACATGGGTTGAGCACCGAAGACCGGGTCGGTGTGCTGCTGTCCCGTTCGCCTTGGCTAATTGCGGGCCTGCTGGGGATTATGAAAGCGGGCGCGGCCTATGTGCCGCTAGATCCGGCGCTGCCAGGCGGCCGCCTCGAAGGGATGGTTCGAGATGCGGGAATCCGCATTCTTTTAAGCGAAGAAGCCCAACGAGAAACGGTGACAGGCTGGGTAGAAACTCCGCTGCGTCACGTGCTGTGTCTGGAGGAGCAGGATGCTGCCGAACAGCAGAAGGCTTCAGATGGGCAGCAGAAGGAGCAGGACGCTGATGCACAGCAAAAGGCCTTATATGCACAGCAGGCTTCGCCGGTGAGGTTCGCCGCAAGGGAAGAACTGAAAGCTTATGCCTCGGCATCACCGGAGGTGGAGAGCCGTACTGAAGGCAGCGCGTATGTCATCTATACCTCGGGGACGACGGGCACGCCGAAAGGCGTGGTAGTCGAGCATCGGAACGTGGTCAACTTTATAACGGGAATGGTGGAAGCTCTGCCCTTTACGCCAGCTACAACGATGCTCAGCGTGACGACGGTGTCCTTCGACATCTTCGTGACCGAAAGCTGGGTACCGCTGAGCTGCGGGATGCAGGTTCTGCTGGCGAGCGAGGCGGAGCAGCAGGACCCCGCACATCTGGCAGCGCTGCTGATGAAGCATCCGGCCGAGATGATGCAGACGACGCCGTCGCGGCTCGTGATGCTGCTGGCGGATGCGCGGAGTGCAGCGGCGCTGCGCCATATGCAGGCGCTGCTGATTGGCGGGGAGCCCTTCCCAGCGCCGCTGGAAAGGCAATTGCGCAGTCAAACGGAGGCGGAGCTTTACAATATGTACGGCCCGACGGAAACGACGGTCTGGTCGACATTTGAACCGCTGAGCGAGGCGGGAGAAGGCGGGAAAATAAGCATCGGCCGTCCGCTGGGGAATACGCAGGTGTATGTGCTGAACGAGGCGCTGCAGGTGCAGCCGATTGGAGCGGTGGGCGAGCTGTGCATCGGAGGAGCCGGTGTAGCCCGAGGATACTGGGCACGCGAGGAGCTGACGAAGGAGCGGTTTGTGGCGCATCCGATTATCCCAGGCGAGCGGATGTACCGGACTGGCGATTTAGCGAGATGGCTGCCGGATGGTCGACTGGAGCATATGGGGCGGATGGATCATCAGGTGAAGATACGGGGTTACCGGATCGAGCTGGGTGAGGTGGAAGCGCATCTGCTGCACATCGAAGGGATAAAAGAAGCGGTGGTGACGGTGAACGCTGGAGAACGGGAGACGGATGCCGCGGAATTGTGGGCGTATGTGACCGTGACGGGCAGCAGCGAGCTGGGAGTGAAGGAGATGCGAAGCAGGCTGGCCGAGGGACTTCCCTCGTACATGCTGCCTACGCACATCATAGCCCTGCCGGAGATGCCGCTCACGCCTAACGGGAAGCTGGATCGCAAGGCACTGCCGAAGCCGGAAGCCGGGGGGCAGAGCGAAGCGGCGTATGTGGCGCCGCGGACACCAGTGGAAGCGGAAATCACGCGGCTGTGGGAAGAGGTGCTGGGGCTTGAGCGCGTCGGCATTCGCGACAACTTCTTTGCGCTTGGCGGCCATTCGCTCCGGGCGATGACGCTCGTCTCGCGTCTGCATCAGGCATTGGAGACGGAGGTGCCATTAAGAGACGTATTTCTCTATCCGACCGTTGAAGAGCTGGCAGCGGTGATTCGCGTACGGGAACAGAAGGCGTATGCGGCGATTCCTCGTGTGGAAGCGAGAGCCTATTATCCACTATCCTCGGCGCAAAAACGGATGTACCTTTTACAGCAGCTTGAAGAGGCGGGGAAAAGCTACAATATGCCGGGGATGCTGATGCTGGAAGGCGAGCTGAACCGAGCGCGTTTTGAAGCCGCGTTCCGGGAGCTAATTGCGCGGCATGAAACGCTGCGTACCGAATTTGAGCTGGTGCAGGGCGAACCGATGCAGCGGGTAAGGGAAGCAGTTGACTTTGAGATCGCCTATGTAGAGGCCAGCAAGGAGGAGGTCGAAGGCCGTGTGCGCGACTTCGTGCAGCCGTTCGACCTCAGCGAGGCGCCGCTGCTGCGGGTAGAATTAATCGAATGGGCGAAGGAGCGCTATGTGCTGCTGCTGGATATGCATCACATCATTTCCGATGGGGCGTCGATGGATATTTTGGAGGAGGAATTCGCCCGTTTATACCGGGAGGAGAAGCTGCCTGAGCTGCGGATACAATACAAGGATTATGCGGTTTGGCAGCAGTCGGAGGCCAATAAAGCACAAATGAAGGAGCATGAAGCCTACTGGCTGAAAGCCATGGATGGAGAATTGCCTGTACTGGAGCTGCCGACAGACGCCGCACGTCCTGCGGTGAGACAGTCCGAAGGCGCTGTATTGGACTTCGAGCTCGATTCGCAGCAGAGGGATGCGCTGCATGAGCTTGCGGCTCAGCATGGAGCAACGCTGTATATGGTGCTGCTCGCAGCGTATACGATTTTGCTGCATAAATACTCCGGGCAAGAAGACATCATCGTCGGTACGCCTGTTGCGGGCAGAACGCACAGCGACTTGCAAGAGCAGATCGGTATGTTCGTTGGCACGTTGGCCATTCGCAGCTATCCAGAGGGCGGGAAGGCGTTATCGGCTTACTTGAATGAGGTCAAGGAGACGTTGCTTAACGCGTATGAGCATCAGCAATATCCATTTGAAGAATTGCTTGAGAATTTGCAAGTTAAGCGTGATTTAAGCCGAAATGCCGTGTTTGATACGATGTTTGTCCTGCAAAATACGGAAAGCAGGCAGTTTGAACTGGATGGGCTCCAAATGAAGCCGTATGCTAGCGCACAAAGGACAGCGAAATTTGACTTAACCCTTCAGGCAATAGAAAGTGAGGATGGGTTGGCTTTCAGCTTGGAGTACGCAACCGCATTGTATAAGCCGGAAACTATACAGCGAATTGCGGGGAATTTTGTCCGCTTGATTGATGAGATGATCGCCCGTCCTCAGGCAACCCTTGCGATGCTGCAAATCATGTCGGATGAGGAACGCACACGGCTGATAGACGTGTTTAACGATACAACGGCAGCGTATCCGCGAGAGCTAGCTATTCATCAACTGTTTGAAAATCAGGCGGAACGAAGACCGCATGCAACAGCGATTTTATTTGAAAATTCGCAATGGTCTTATGGCGAGTTAAACGATAAGGCCAATCGGTTGGCACGGACGCTCCAGAAGGCAGGACTTGAGGCTGAACAACTGGTAGCCATTGTGGCAGAGCGATCTTTTGAGATGATTGTCGGCATATTGGCGATTCTTAAAGCTGGAGGGGCTTACCTGCCTATTGATCCGGAGTATCCGGAGGAGCGCATTCGCTACATGATGCAGGATGCAAATGTGCGGACTGTACTGATCCAGAGCCATTTGCAAGCTCCTATGTTTTCGGATGCGGTGGTTGTACTGCTTGATGCTGAGCAGGCTTATGACAACGATGGTTCAAATCTGGCATCGGCCACTGCATCAACTCAAATGGCGTACGTCAACTATACTTCCGGCTCGACAGGGACTCCCAAAGGAGTATGCGTCACGCATCGCGGGGTTGTTCGACTTGTGACAGATGCGAGCTATGTGGACATTTGCGAAAATGACGTTTTCTTGCAGGGATCAACGATTTCATTCGATGCCGCGACGTTTGAGATTTGGGGCAGCTTGCTGAATGGAGCGGTATTGGCGCTTCTGCCTCCTGTCACTTTGTCGCTTGAAGATTGGACACAAGCGATCCGAAGACATCAGGTTACAATTGCATGGTTCACGTCAGGATGGTTCACGGTTATGGTTGAGCACAAGCTTGAAGGATTGGCAGGAATCAGCCAATTGCTCGTTGGAGGCGATGTAGTATCCAGAGCGCATGTAAAGAAGGCAATGGAACAATATCCGAAATTGCGTTTGATTAATGGGTATGGTCCGACGGAAAATACGACATTTACAAGCTGCCATACGATCCGTTTGGAGGATATGGAGCGTGCCTTGATTCCAATCGGGCGGCCTATCGGAAATACGCAAGTATATGTGCTCGATTCATTAGGCATGTTGCTGCCGCAGGGTGCAATTGGAGAGTTGTATGCGGCTGGAGACGGTGTGGCACGTGGTTATTTGAATCAACCGGATTTGACGGCGGAGAAATTTGTTGATAATCCTTTTGTACCTGGGCAAAAAATGTATCGGACGGGTGATCTTGCACGTTGGTTGCCAGACGGTACGCTTGAATACGTAGGGCGTATGGACAGTCAGGTGAAAATTCGCGGGTACCGGATCGAGCTTGGGGAGATAGAGGCACAGCTTGGCCGAATGGCTTCTGTGCGTGAAGTGGCTGTGGTCGCAAAAGCCGATAGCAGCGCAGTACAGCAGCTTTGTGCGTATGTTGTAGCCAATCGGGAGCTGGCTGCCGGTGAGCTGAGAAGGCACTTAGCCGAGCAACTACCTGGGTACATGATTCCAACGTACTTTGTCCAGCTCGATCGCATGCCGCTGACGCCAAACGGCAAAATCGACCGCAAGGCGCTGCCAGCGCCAGAAGGAATTATTTCGACTGCGGTCGAATATGCAGCGCCGCGTACGCACATCGAAGCGCATCTTTCCCGCATTTGGCAAGATGTTCTCGGTCTTGAACGGGTAGGGGTGTACGACAACTTCTTTGAGATTGGCGGTCAATCATTGCGGGCAACGGCAATGGTGAGCCGTCTGCATAAAGAAATGCATTTGAACGTGCCGTTGAGACACATTTTCAGATTCCCGACCATCGAGCTGCTTGCCAAAGCCATTGCAGACATGGAGCGGCAAGCGTTCCAGACTATCGAGCCTATCGAGGAAAGAGAGTATTATGCCGTCTCCTCAGCTCAGAAGAGACTGTATATTTTGCACCAGCTAGAAGGGACAGGGCTGAGCTACAATTTGCCGAGAGCTATGCTGCTGGAAGGAACGCTGGATCGAAAGCTGTTCGAGGCCGCACTGCACAAGCTAATTGCAAGGCACGAGACGCTGCGGACGAGCTTCCATATGGAGCAAGGAGAATCGGTGCAGCGTGTGCATCATGAAGTACGCTTTGCTGTGGAATATATCCAGGCAAGTGAAGAGGAAGCAGCTGAAGTCATGCGGCGCTTCATTCGCACCTTTGATCTGGAGCAGCCGCCGCTCTTGCGTGCTGGACTCATCGAGCTTTCATCTGAGCGCCATCTGTTCGTACTTGATATGCACCATATTATTTCCGATGGTATTTCGATGGGCATTTTGGTAGATGAATTCGCACGCATGTATGCCGGGGAGGAACTGCCCCCACTGCGCAATCAATACAAAGACTATGCGGCATGGGAGCAGTCATCGGAGCAGAAGAAGCGCCGACTTCAGGCGGAAGGGTACTGGCTAGATGTATTTAGCGGGGATATTCCGATTCTGGAAATGCCAACGGATTATGTGCGGCCTGCGGTGCAAAGCTTCCAGGGTGAAGAGCTTTCATTTATGCTTGGCGCTGAGCAGATTGAAGGTTTGCGGCGCATAGCGGCCGAAAGCGGATCAACGCTTTATATGATCTTGCTGGCGATATACAAAACCTTACTGCATAAATATTCGGGGCAGGAGGATATTGTGGTCGGTACACCAATTGCGGGCAGAACACATGGCGACCTCCAGTCGTTGGTGGGCATGTTTGTAGGCACATTGGCGATCCGCAGCTATCCGGCGCGCGAGAAAACATTTATTTCGTACCTGGAAGAAATCAAGGAAGCGATGCTAGGCGCTTACGAGCATCAAGGCTACCCATTTGAGGAACTGGTGGAGAAGGTGCAGGTCAGCAGGGATATGAGCCGCAACCCAATTTTTGATACGATGTTTGTTTTGCAAAATATGGAGCAAAGAGATTTGCAAATGCAAGGCTTGCAGATTCAGCCATATGCAAATGAGCATATCGCGGCGAAGTTTGATTTAACCTTCCAGCTAGAGGAAATGGAAAATGGTGTCTCGTGCAGCATCGAATATGCTTCTGGCTTATTCAAGCGCGAGACGGTGCTCCGGATGGCGAAGCAATTCGAGAAGCTAATTGAATCGGTTACGGCAAATCCGTATGCAAGTCTAGCATCGTTAGAGATTCTAACAGTGGAGGAGCACACACAGCTCGCGGTATTCAATGCGACAGCAGCGGAATATCCAAGCGAAAAAACGGTCTACCAATTGTTTGAGCAGCAGGCAGAAAAAACGCCGGAAGCGGTAGCCGTCGTTCATAATGAAGAGCAAGTGACGTATGGCGAGCTAAACGCTCGTTCCAATCGCTTGGCAAGGACGCTGCGAGCATCCGGGGTGCAACCGGATCATTTGATTGGCATTCTGGCTGATCGATCCGTGGAAATGATTATAGGCATACTGGCCGTGCTGAAAGCTGGCGGGGCTTACGTGCCAATAGATCCGGAGTATCCTGAAGAGCGTATCCGTTACATGCTGGAGGACGCTGGCTCAGAGGTGCTGCTAGTGCAGCAGCATTTGCTAAATCGCGTACCTTTTGAAGGAAAGCTTATCAATCTGAATGATCCGGAGAGCTTTAGCGAGGAAGAGCCGAACCTGGAGCCGTTATCTGGCGCGCACGATCTTGCTTATGTGATCTACACGTCGGGAACGACAGGAAATCCGAAGGGCGCGATGATTACCCACCAAGGACTAACGAATTACTTGTGGTGGGCACAAGAGGTATATATCGCTGGGGAAAAGCTTGATTTTCCGCTGTACTCATCCATTTCCTTCGACCTGACGGTAACTTCCATATTCACGCCGCTGCTTACTGGCAACCTTATTCGCATCTACAGCGGAGAAGACAAGGCGCTAATAATCGAGCAGATCGTAACAGACAATCAAGTCAACATTATTAAACTGACACCAGCCCATTTAAGTATAATCAAAGAAATGAATATAAGGGCCGGCTCCAATATTCGTAAGCTAATTGTCGGAGGTGACAATCTTGGCGCGGATATAGCGAGAAGCATCCATGACAAGTTTGGCGGAGCTATTACGATATTCAATGAATATGGACCAACTGAAACCGTTGTCGGCTGTATGATTTATCGTTACGAACCAAAAACCGATACGAGCGGCTCCGTTCCCATTGGGGTACCGGCTGCGAATGTCGGCATTTATTTGCTGGATGCGGAGCGTAAGCAAGTGCCGATTGGGGTACCGGGAGAAATGTACATCGTTGGAGATGGCGTCGCACGAGGGTACTTCCGTCGTCCCGAATTGACCGCTGAGAAGTTCGTTGACCATCCATTCATTACTGGAAAGCGGATGTACCGAACAGGGGATTTAGCCAAAATGCTGTCAAACGGAAATTTGGAATATTTAGGCCGCGCAGATGACCAAGTAAAAATACGCGGCTTCCGTATTGAGCTCGGCGAAGTAGAGGCGCAATTGATGAAAGTAGAGGCGGTGCAGGAAGCTGCGGCCATCGCTTGCGAAAACGACGCGAAAGAAAAGCAGCTATATGCCTATTATGTAGCGGATAGCGAGCTTACGGCCGGGGAGCTGCGGAGAGCATTATTGCAGAAGCTCCCAGCGTATATGATTCCAAGCCGCTTCGTGCAACTGGATAAATTGCCGTTAACAGCTAATGGTAAAGTCGATCGCAGACGTTTATCTCTTTTGCAGCAAAATGAGCCGCTTCAAGCCACTTACACTGCGCCAAGGAATCCGCTGGAACGAGCGCTTGCTGACATCTGGCAAGAGGTTCTGGGCATAGAACAGATTGGTATTCACGATAATTTCTTCGATGCAGGCGGACATTCGTTGAAGCTGATTCATATGATTGGAGAAGCTCGCAGCAGGCTGGGTGTGGAAATATCGTTTAGCACCGCCTTCACTTACCCGACGGTTATGGAGCTTGCCGAGCAACTGGAAAGCCAAAACAACCTTGATGAGCTGACAGAGCAGCAACGTACAGGGGTATCTGTGTGGAACAGCAGCAAAGGAGACGGTTTAACTTTGCATTGCTTCCCGCCAATCGTAGGCTATGGGCAAGTGTTCACGATGATGGCACAATCGTTGCAGGAAACGGCGTCTATATATGCCTATGATTTCATCGTTTGCGATGATGCAGCGGAATATTTTGCACAATATGTCCAAAAATTGCAGCCTCACGGTCCTATTCATTTGCTGGGCTACTCTGCTGGGGGCAACCTTGCATTTGAAGTAGCCAAGCGACTGGAGGAACAGGGTCGTAAAGTAGCGGGTATCCTTATGCTTGACGCCTATCCGAGAGAAACGTCTTCCACTAATATGCAGCAAGAGGCGTATCTGGAGACGTTAAAAGAAGAGATTGCGATGTTCATTCGCCATGTTCCCGGGGAGACGGCAGAAAAAGTTAAACAAAACATCCTGGCTTACACAGCATGGATTGATGGAAGTAAAACTACTGGGGAAGTTCATGCTGAAATTCATCTGATCCAATCAGCAGATGTTGTGGGAGAAGAGGAATGGAGAAGGACATCCTGGAGCCATTTAACAACAGGACAGCTGCGAATTTATTTAGGAAGCGGCAAGCATGAGCAGATGCTAGAAAGAGATTATGCTTCAACCAACGCCTTGCTTATAAAATCTATACTTGAACATTTTACTGTTTAAAGGTAACCCGTAAAAAAGGTTAATCCGACTCAGGAAATGCTCCTTGTTAAGCAGTCGGTTTATTCCTGAAACCTATCTGCTTAGCGGGAAGTATTCTTTTTACCAAAAGGAGGCCTGAGTAATCAGTCCTTCAGATTGACGAGAAACCCTGCGTCTTGTCTCAAGACAGTTGGGGTTTCTCTTTGTTATGGAGATCTGAATGAAGATAAAGGAAGGGCATTGCGCAGCCCATTATCTCGTGAGTACGTGCAAAAGTTGTCAAAGCAACTGTAGTTGCTTTATCATAAAAAAGACATCTTCAACAGACCTATAACATGCCAATGACATACGAAAGGAGCCGAATGATGGCTGTTCAAATCGGACTTACAGGCTGGGGCGACCATGATTCGCTGTATATTCCCGGTACAAAGGCGAAGGACAGGCTGGGCAAATATGCAACATATTTTCCCGTCGTTGAAGTGGACAGCTCCTTCTATGCGATTCAATCTCGAGAACGATTTGCCAAATGGGTGGCTGAAACGCCAAGCTCGCTCCATTTTATGATAAAAGCCTATCAAGGCATGACCGGGCATCAGCGCGGTGAAGCGGCAGCATCGGCGGCCTTAAACGACACCGGGCAAATGTTCGCTGCTTTTCGCGAGTCCATTGAGCCAGTTATCGAGGCTGGGCGACTGACCGCCGTGCTTTTCCAATATCCACCGTGGTTTGATTGCACGCAGGATAATGTCCGGCTGCTTCGCGAAACAAAGCTCAGAATGGGCAGCATTCGCTGCGCGCTGGAGTTCCGTCATCAGAGCTGGTTTATGCCGGAGTTTCGTGCGAAGACGCTGGCGTTTATGGAGCGCGAGGGCTGGATACACAGTGTTTGTGATGAGCCGCAAGCAGGCGTTGGCTCAGTGCCAACTGTGCTGCATGCGACTGATCAGGAGCTGACGCTCGTTAGGCTGCATGGCCGAAATGTATCGGGCTGGAACCAGAGCGGAGCGCCGAATTGGCGCGAGGTTCGCTATTTATACCGCTATAACAGTACGGAGCTGCGAGAATGGGCAGACCATATTAAGGAGCTGCAGCAGCAGAGCAAGCATATTTGCATTATTTTTAACAATAACTCTGGCGGGGATGCGGCTGATAATGCCAAAGAACTGATGGACCTGCTCGAACTGAACTGTCCGGATGGGGAAGGGCCATATTTTGTGCGCAATGAGCCGGAGCCGCCAGCGGTAGAGCAGCTGGAGTTATTTTAGATTGGGAGGACAGGTTTATGCCCTATCAGGGACTTGAGCAATCCATTGGCTTTACGATGGGAATGACCTATCGCAAGCTTACTAATTTTTTTCAACAACAATTAAGGGAATATGCGATTACGCCTGAGCAGTGGTCAGTGCTTCTTCAAATAAGCAAGTCGGAGGGCTTGATCCAGAAGGAAATTGCGTTGCGGACGAGCAAGGAAAATCCCACCGTTACCCGAATCATTGACTATTTGGAGAAGGAGCAGCTGATTTACAAGCGGCCTGGCGTACAGGATCGCCGCAGCTTTGTAGTATATATTACAGATAAAGGCCAGCAGCTTATTAATGAAACGATTGCCATAAATGAGTCGGTGAACGATGAAGTCAAGAAGGTCATTTCCGCAGCGGAATATGAGCTGATGATTTCACTAATGCTGCGAATTAATAATCATATGCAGGCATCAAGCGAGAAAAATTAACCGTTTCGGCAGCTGTTAGATTTTTTTCGGCACATAAGGTTTCTTGGAATCTGTTGAAATATCCTCTTAACAATCCAACATTTCCCACCGATATAATTAAAAAGGTCGATGCGATGTTATTAAAAACGGGCTGCGCCGTGTACATATATAGAGCAAATACTTGTGCGCGTGGGAAAAAGGTTGGAGGAGGGAAGGCTTTGGGCGATACAGGCCACAGCAGCAGAGATGCCGGGGAGGCAGCTTTCCAATGGATCAGGCTGACAGGCTTTGAACGGGAAGAGCCGTGCAGACGGCGAGAGCGGAAGGATATCCGAAAAGTACGGGCGTTAAAGCACTTCTATAAAAATTGCTTTATACCAGCTCTTGAACAAACGGTTTTTCAGGAAAATCGTTATTACCAACACCATCAGGAACAGCTGATCGAGCTGTTTTTATCTTCTTTTCGCCAGCTGTGTAATCGGCTCTATGTCAGGCAGCAGGAGGGGCGGATCGGAGCCATTAGCATCATTGAATACAGCTTGCAGCCATCCCCAAGTACGGTAGAATTATTTGGCTATCGGGTAGTGGCCTATGGCGAGCAGGGGTATGAAGATACGGAGCCTTACACGGAAAATTATAATACCGCCTGGCTGTATCAGTTCGTACCAGAGCTGATGACGAATTTAAATGAGCAGCGTAAAGCATATAAGGGAAAAATATTGGGCGGCGATGTTGAGAACATGATGCGGGGCGAGTTGGTTTTGTTCCACCAGTTTGCAGCCCAACTTATCCGCAGCGCCATTCCAAGGGCCATCAGTGAGCCGCAATATGCGGCGCTGGCCAAAACAGAATCGTTCAACATTCGTCTGGGCCGAGAAGGAAAAGGACGCAAGACGATATATATAAAGCATGATTTCTTTGACTTTGGTGGATAAGGATAGGTTGAATATAGAGCAATAGAAGGGAGCTTGAGATGAACAGAGAACAACTGGTAGCGCTATTTACGAAGGAGCAGCGGATGGATATAGTGTTTCCTGGATATCGCCGCGAGATGGACGGCGATATTATTCGGCAAATCGCGCTCGAAAATGACGGCGAAGGCGGCTTCGTTCTATATACCGATTTGAACGAGGATAATGTTGATGAAGCCATTGAGGCGCAGCTTGCTTATTTCCGCAAGCTTGGGCAATCGTTTGAGTGGAAGGTGTACAGCGATGACAAGCCTCTCAATCTCAAGGAGCGCTTGCTGGCACATGGCTTCGACATCGGCGAAGAAGAGGCGATGATGGTTATTCAGCTTGCGGAAGGGCATGAGCTGCTCCAGTGTGAAATTTCACCAGCTATTCGCCCTGTGACAGATGCGGCAGGCATTGATGCATTAGTAGCGCTGGAAGAAGCGGTATGGGGAGTTTCCCACATCGAGCATGGGGAGCGACTGAAGCAGGATTTACAGGATGAGCAAATTGGGCTGCGCATCTATGCCGCTTATGAGGGAGACAAAATGGTCAGTGCTGCCTGGATGTACTTACACGAGGGAACTTCGTTTGCAAGCATTTGGGGCGGATCTACGCTTGCGGAATACCGCGGCAAAGGATTTTATACAGCGTTGCTGGCTGTGCGTGCACAGGCTGCCTGGCAGGCAGGCTTTCGTTTGATGACCGTGGATGCGAGTCCTATGAGTCGCCCGATTTTGGCGAAACGAGGCTTTGAGCAGCTTGCCTATACATGGCCTTGCATGTCGCCAGCGATAAATATTTGATCTAGGTTGTTCATTATAATCATGCTACAATGGACAAAGCTATTGCGAATAATGGGAAGATGCAGGAGGACGAAATGACGATTTTATTGCTGCTCGGCAGCATCAATATGTTTTTAGCGGTTATGCTTGGCGCTTTTGGCGCGCATGCCTTGAAGAAGAAGCTTTCCGCCGACATGCTGGCTATTTATCAGACGGGGGTGCAATACCAAATTGCCCATGCGCTGGGCTTGCTGCTTGCTGGTGTTTTAGCAGGCGGTATACTTACGAGCGGGCTCGTTGTAACCGCAGGCTGGTTTTTATTTGCGGGCATTATTTTGTTCAGCGGCAGCCTTTACGCTCTTAGCCTCAGCGGCGTGAAGAAGCTTGGCGCGATTACTCCGCTAGGCGGACTGTGTTTTTTGATCGGTTGGGTCATTCTGGCCGTTGCAATTGTTCAAGGCTAGCTGCATAGCCGTAGAAAACGAGAGAGCTTGCCGCGGGCAGGCTCTTTGGTCATTTTGCGATAAGGATTGGGAGGAAGCTGGTTTATGTTTACGGGATGGCGCCTTTCGGTGCTGGGACTAGTTGTTGTAGGGACGACAGCGGTTGTCGCTCCGCTGTTCAAACTAATGGATTACGGAAAAACGATTCCGTTGTTTATTTTATTTGCATTGTTTATCGGCTGTATGGAGCTAATGGAATGGATCAAGCGGCGCAATAGAAGACGTTAATTTTTCGGATAAGTAGCAAATACTAATAAATGACAAAAGCTTGCTAATTAAGAGATAGGAGATTTTAGCAAATGCCGCAAATCGACACGCCGTCTGTCCTGCTGCTTTTTTTCGCGCTGCTGGGCATATTGAGCAAAAATAACTCCATCACCATCGCCGCCGTATTTCTGCTGCTTCTCCGGGTAACGAACGTACATCAGGCTTTCCCGTGGATTGAGAAGCACGGCCTCACTTTGGGCATCATCATATTGACAATTGGCATTCTCGCGCCGCTGGCGAGCGGAACGATCAGTATGAAATCCGTCTATGAATCGTTTCTCCATTGGAAATCGCTAGCGGCCATCGTCGTCGGAGTGATGGTTGCTTATTTGGGCGGGCGCGGCTTCCATCTCATGTCCAGCCAGCCGACGATCGTGACCGGTCTAATTATCGGCACCATTATCGGAGTTGCTTTTTTCAAAGGCGTTCCAGTCGGTCCGCTAATTGCAGCGGGGCTGCTGTCGCTGTTGATTAGCAAGTGAGGGTTAGCCATTCTTCTTGCAGGATGGCGTAATAATATTCGTCCCACCAATCGTGGGCGCCACTAGGAATGCACTTTTTGAAAAAGCCCTCCCGACGCATCCCGATTTTCTCCATCACCCGATAGGAGGGAGTGTTTTCGGGTTGGCAGGTGGCAATAATGCGGTGAAGCCGCAGCTCCTCAAAGCCATATTTCAACATCGAGCGTGCAGCTTCCGTGGCATAGCCCTGATTGCGATAATGCGGGCTGAATACCCAGCCGATTTCATAGGTGTGATCGCCAAAATACTTATGAAACACAATATGTCCAATAAGCGACCCGCCGTTTTTCAATCGTACAGCGTAATTTTGCGCCTTGTCGCCGATATTATGGATAACGAACTGCTTGGCGTCTTCTTCTGTTTGCACGCCTCCGGGTATGTAATTCATGACAGCGGGATCGGATGTGTACGCAAGCACTGCTCTCCAATCCTCTCGTTCAAATAGACGAATCCATAATCGTTCAGATGCAATTAACATATAAAGAACTCCATTTCACAATGAATAGTATTAAGCGTAAACGGCCGAAAGCCGTCCTCTGGCGGCAAAGCTGCCGTTTCGCGTAGAAACATAGAGAAAGGATGGGGAAATTATAGCCTTTCCTGTATTTTATAAACAAGTTCGGATTAATGGGCAGCTTTTCCCTTAAATTATACAAAAACACGGAACAGTTACAAGCTTTTCTTATTTTGAAGCTATATTACAATTCGAAAGGCACGCCAGCTCCACCTGTCAAAGGTGTAAGCTGGCGTGCCTTTTAAAATATAGAAAAGGATATATTACCTTTGCAAATACTGTCCTTGCTCTTGCTCCTCATCCAATGCCTGCGGCGGCGGGTTGCCAATTCGCCATTGTACGCCTTGCGCCGCTTCGTTACTGTAGCCGCCATATCCGCTTGCGCCAGCTTGGGCATTGACGCATGCCGGTCCGATAATGGTCGTATTTTGAATCGGCGACAGTACATGGGCAAGCTGCCTTGCATCGACACAATAGGCGAGCTGGAACACCTCCTTTGGTGTAAGACGCAGCACGTCAGAGCCGAATACCGTTTGTGGACAGCGGTCATCAAAAATCGTAATAAAATGCGTATGCTCGCTGCACGCAATAATCCAGTGCCACCAGCCCATTGGAATGTATACGGCTTGATGGTCGCATAACCGATAAGTAAGCAGCTGCTTCGTAAAAGGATTTAAAATCGAAACGACAATTTCACCATGCGTGACGAATACAAGCTCCGTCGTATTGGGATGCCAATGCGGCTCAACGATATGATTTTTGGTCATATGCGCATCAAAAAACGACGTGCTTTTTAGCACCGGCAATTGCTGTGCCGTTAATTGGTTTAAGTAGTTGCAGGAGTCCTTATGGAACAAGGGGGCGCAATTAACATCGTAAAACAAATTTAATGCGGGTGAAGCGAGGTCTACATATTCTGTGCTCATGATCGGCCTGCCTTTCTGAAATCGCAGTTTTTCCAGCATTGTATGCAGCTGCCTAGACGGAGGTGAAGAGCTGGCGCGGAAGTCGGTTCAATGGGCGGTTCACGAAATCAGAATATAGTCCATTAGAACAAGTGTATCGTGAATTGGCTCTCCTGCTCTCAGGCGCTAAAGTTAAAGCATCAAAGCTAGGGAGGAATCACGTTGGAGCAGCAGGTGAAGATTTGGGAAGAGACGGTTTCCATACCGACCTACGGCATAGGCAAACCAGAGCGAAATCCTATGTTTTTAGAAAAAAGAGTGTATCAAGGCAGCTCGGGCCGGGTTTATCCGCATCCCGTTATTGATAAAATCGAAAATGAAAAGCAGCCACAGCCCTACAAGCTCGTCATTCTCGAAAATGAATATGTGCGTATCGAAATGATGCCAGAGCTAGGTGGACGCATTTATCGGGCGCTGGATAAAACGAATGACTACGATTTTGTCTATTACAACAGGGTCATTAAGCCTGCGCTGGTGGGGCTTGCGGGGCCGTGGATTTCCGGCGGCATTGAATTCAACTGGCCGCAGCATCATCGTCCAAACACCTACGGGCCAGTAGAATATCGTCTAGCTGAAAATAAAGACGGCAGCGCTACCGTATGGGTCAGCGAGATTGATCGCATGTATGGCACGAAGGTAACGGCTGGCTTCACGCTGCACGCAGGCAAGGCTTATTTGGAAATTTCCGCACAGCTTTACAACCGTACGTCGCAGCCGCAAACTTTTTTGTGGTGGGCGAATCCGGCGGTTGCGGTTAATGAGCATACGCAGTCGGTATTTCCCCCTGATGTGACCGCGGTGTTCGATCACGGCAAGCGGGACGTAAGCCGCTTTCCAATTGCAACCGGCACCTATTATAAAATGGATTATTCCGCCGGCGTCGATATTTCCCGCTATCGCAACATTCCCGTGCCAACCTCTTATATGGCTTACAAATCCGATTATAATTTTGTAGGCGGGTATGACCATGGGGTGCAGGCGGGCCTGCTGCATGTAGCGAACCATCATATTTCCCCCGGCAAAAAGCAATGGACTTGGGGGAACGGCGAATTTGGCATTGCCTGGGATCGCAATCTGACCGATGAGGACGGTCCTTATATTGAGCTGATGACGGGCGTCTATACGGACAATCAGCCGGATTTCACCTGGCTTCAGCCGTATGAGGAGAAGTCGTTCAAGCAATATTTTATGCCCTACAAAAAGATAGGAGTCGTCAAAAATGCGTCTATTGATGCCGCTGTTAATTTGGAGGTCGATGAGCAGGCGCAGGAGGCTACGCTTTTCGTTTATGCGACAGCTGTGTTCGAGGATGCCCAGATCGAGCTGCGCGGATGGGGGCGCAGCTATTTGCAGGAGAAGGTGAAGCTGTCGCCGACCGACATTTTCAAGCGTGTCGTCGCATTGGATGATGCAGACCAGGCTTGTGATTTGCTGCTGTCGGTTCATGATGCGGCAGGCAGGCTGCTCATTTCTTATCAGCCCGCCAAGCCCGCGCTAGAGCAAATACCTGAGGCGGCGAAGCCGCTTGAAGCGCCAGCTGCGCTCAAGACGAATGAGCAGCTGTATTTGGCGGGGCTCCACTTGGAGCAATATCGTCATGCGACCTTTGAGCCGGAGGCGTATTATTTGGAAGGGCTGAAGCGCGACGCAAGCGATAGCCGCATAAATATAGCCTATGGCACGCTGCTGCTGCGGCAGGGGAAATTTCAACAGGCGGAGGGCTATTTCCGCACCGCCGTTAAGTCGCTGACGTTGCGCAATCCGAATCCATATGACAGCGAGGCACTTTATCAGCTTGGCGTTGCCTTGAAGCATCAAGGGAAGCGCAAGGAAGCGTTCGCCGCCTTCTACAAGGCAACGTGGTCAGCGGCTTGGCAGGATGCCAGCTACTTCTCGCTGGCGCAGATCGCTTGCGCGGAGGGCGCGCTTGCGGATGCGCTGGAGCTGGTGGAGCGTTCCATCGTGCGGAACGCCCGTAATTATAAAGCGCGCCATTTGAAGGCGGCGCTGCTGCGCAAGCTGGGACGCAGCGAGGAGGCGACAGCCTTCGCGGCGGAGACGCTCGGGCTCGATGTGGCCGATTTCGGAGCGGCCAACGAGCGGTGCTTGGCGCTGGCTGCTGGAGGACAGCAGCAGCTTGCGGATCAGGCGCGCGCCGAGCTGCTGCGGCTGATGCGCGGCGATGCGCACAATTATTTGAACTTAGCTGCCGACTATATGGGCAGCGGGCTGCATGAGGAAGCGATTGAGGTGCTGGCGCGCCTCGTGACTTTACTAGAAGACGAAGCGGCGGCGATCTATCCAATGCTGCATTATACGCTTGCGTATGCCTATGAGCAGACAGGCCATTCGGAAGCGGCTGCTGCTTCGCGCCAAGCTGCGGAATTAGCTGCTCCTCATTATTGCTTCCCAAATAGCTTGTTTGAGCTGCTCGTTCTGGAGCATGCAATAGCGGCCAATCCGCATGATGCGAAGGCGCATTATTATTTGGGCAATTTATTGTATGACAAAAAGCGGCATAGCGATGCGATTGCCCATTGGGAGGCGTCGCGCGCAGCAGAGCCGAACTTTGCCACCGTACATCGCAACTTAGCGCTTGCCTACTACAATAAACGCGGCGACAAGGCCGCTGCACTTGAAGCATTGGAGCAGGCTTTTTCACTTGACCAGACCGACGCTCGCGTCTTCTATGAGCTGGATCAGCTGTATAAAAAGCTAGGCTACCCCGCTGAGCAGCGGCTCGCCAAGCTGGAACAGCAGCGAACGCTTGTCGAGCTTCGCGACGATCTGTACATCGAATATGTCACGCTGCTAAATGCGGCTCAGCAGCATGAGCAAGCGGCAGCGGCGCTATCTTCCCGTCAGTTCCATCCTTGGGAGGGTGGAGAAGGCAAGGTGACGGGGCAGCATGTATTCACGCATGTGGAGCTGGCCAAACAGGCGCTCCAGCAAGGGAATGCTCCCCATGCAATTCAATTGCTGAACAATGCGCTCATTTTTCCGGAGCATTATGGAGAAGGCAAGCTGCATGGCGCGCAGGAAAACAATATTTATTATTACTTAGGCTGCGCGTATGAAGCGCTGAATGATCCGCATAGAGCGGAAGAGTGCTTTAAGCAGGCCTCCCAAGGGCTGGAGGAGCCTGCAAGTGCGCTGTATTACAATGACCAGCCGCCGGATATGATTTTTTATCAAGGGCTAGCGTGGTTGAAGCTAGGCAATGAGCAGGAGGCGAAGCGCCGCTTCCATAAGCTGCTTGATTATGCGGAAAAGCATATTTTCGACCGGGTTGAATTTGATTATTTTGCTGTATCACTGCCGGATTTCCTCGTGTTTGAGGATGACTTAAGCAAACGCAACGAAATTCATTGCCGTTATATGATGGGGCTTGGCCTTCTTGGACTTGGCGAGCGAGAGCGGGCAGCGGAGCAGCTTGGCGCCGCCTTGCAATTGGATAACAATCACAGCGGAGCGCGCATTCATAGTCGGCTGCTCGAATAAATGCAAATGAATGAAGCAATTATTTGGAATCTGCTAGCTCTTAGCCCTCATTTGTCATACAATTGTTTCTGGCAATCTTAATTTACCAGAAGGAGTCTATGATGAAACGATTGATTTGGCTAGGCTGTTTGTCTTACTTCATTATCGGGCTTGCCCATGTTGTGCTTGGCTCTGTATTGCCCGTTGTGCTTGAGCATTATGGCAAAGCCTACAGCGAAGGCGGCACGCTCATTTTCACACAGTTCGGCGGATTTCTAGTCGGCGTGCTGCTCTCGCCGTGGCTGAACCGTCATTTGGGCAAAAGGGGAGGACTGCTCCTTGCTTTCGCTATGCTGTTTAGCGCCGAGCTTGCCTTCATGCTGCTGCCGCCTTGGAGCTTGCTGTATCCGATCGCCATTGTAGCTGGCTTTGGCTTTGGCATGATTGAAGCGGTAATCGGAACGATTATTATCGCAGCAGTCAAAAATCAAACGGCCGTCGCCATGAGCCGCCTTGAGGTGTTTTTCGGCGTAGGCGCTATGGTGATGCCGCTCATTGCAAGCGGCCTGATCTGGGCCAATTATTGGCAGCTGTCCTTTATGTTCGTTTCGCTATTTGCTATTTTGTCTTTGATTTTGTGGGCAAAAGGCTCCTTTGGCGAGCTTGATGCGGTGCTGCGAAAGTCAGTCGCAGCGGCGGCAGAGGAAAGGCAGCAGGCGAAAAGTGGAGGCAAGCCGCTTTATCAGGGCAAGCAGTGGATTATTTTTTCCTTATTCCTTGTGTTTTTCTTTCTCTATGTGGGGACGGAGATGAGCCTTGCAAACTTTATGCCCGCCATTCTTATTGAGAAGCTAGGCATGAAGGAGGCAGGAGCAACGCTAAGTGTAACCTGCTTCTGGGTTGCAATGGCATTCGGACGAATGTTCGCCGGCGTCATTGCCGAGAAAATCAAATACCGGGTGTACATAATGGCGAGCTGTGGTGCGACGGTGCTGCTGTGCATCCTGTTTCCGTTCATGAACCAGGTATGGTCCGCTTTTGCGGTTATATTGCTGCTTGGACTTGCTATGTCCGGCGTGTTCTCTATTGCGCTCGTCTTTTCGAGCAAGCTGCTGCCAGGCGCTGAGGAATCTACCCCAAGCTTTATGATTGCAGCGGGTGGTGTCGGTGGTGCCGTACTGCCGCTTACGATGGGCTGGGGGCTGGATCATTTGCAGTTGAACCAGTCGGTATGGCTGCTGGCTGCTTTTTCCGCTGGATTGATTGTATTGAGTGTTGTCGCCTTCCGGTTGGATCGCAGGCAATTGAGCATGCGGGCTGGGGGAGGCTCTATAGGACGGCCTAAGCACGAAACATAAAAGGCTGACGAAACTGTAAATTGCCAAACGGCGGTTTGCAGTTTTTTTATTGTCTACGTCTGTTTTAGACCTGATTTTTGCTTGAGGGGTGAAGGAAGGAGGAACGTTATCTATTGCCGAATGTTATAGCAGGAGCACATGACAGATGATGGCAAGCGGGTGAAGCGAGCGGTAAAGCAAATATCTATTGTGCTGGGATGTGATTATACTGATCATTGACCGATATAAGAAATAAGAGCTTACAATTTATTTGTGAAAAAAGAGGTGAGGGCGTGTCTATTGCTCCTGTCCATCCAGTCTTTGAAGTAAAGCTGTCGCCTCTCGGAGATACGGCGATTATCGTAGAGCTCGGCAGCGCGATTGACTGCAAGACGCATGAGCGCGTGCAAGCACTCCGCACCTATTTGCAGCGTGAGCCATTTCCTGGCTTCGTTGAGCTTGTTCCGGCTTATGTCACGCTGACGATTTTTTATGATCCAATGAAGCTGCTGACCTCGCTAGCCGAGAACAACTGGCATTCGCAAGCTGAAGCGGCTGCTTCTCCGTATGAATGGGTATTCCAGTTGCTCACGAACATGGTCAGCAAGCTGGAAGGGGAGCAGGCTGCTGCTCCACGAATCGTAAGGCTGCCCGTTTGCTATGGCGGAGAGCTGGGGCCGGATCTCGCAGCGGTTGCGGAACATAGCGGACTTTCGGAAAAAGATGTCATCGCCTTGCATGCGGCGCAGCCATATCTCGTACATATGGTGGGCTTTGCACCTGGCTTTCCTTATTTGGGAGGCCTGCCTGAGCGAATCGCGACACCTCGGCGGACCACGCCCCGCTTGCGTATTGAGCCAGGCAGTGTAGGTATCGGCGGCAATCAGACGGGCGTCTACCCTATCATCTCCCCTGGCGGCTGGCATATTATCGGGCGTACTCCGCTCGCTCTGTTCCGTCCGTCACATGAGCAGCCGAGCTTATTGCAGGCGGGAGATCAGGTTTATTTTGAGCCGATTAGCTATGAAGCCTTTATGGCATGGGAGGAGCAGACATAATGGGCATTCGAATTAAACATGCTGGTCTCCTCACGACTGTGCAGGATCGAGGGCGTCCCGGCTATAGGCAGCAGGGCATTATTGCAGGCGGGGCAATGGATGATTTTGCGCTTCGCGCCGCTAATTTGCTCGTTGGCAATGAGGCGGGAGCAGCGGTGCTGGAAGCTACGCTTATCGGCCCGAAGCTGATTTTTGAGCAGGATGCATTAATCGCTATTTGCGGGGGCAATCTGTCGCCTGCCGTGCAAGGAACAGCCGTACCGCTGTGGCGGCCGGTATACATAAAAGCAGGGAATGAGTTGTCGTTCGGAGCTTGCCAGGCGGGCGCCCGCGCTTATATAGCAGCGGCCGGAGGCATTGATGTCCCGCTAGTTATGGGGAGCAGAAGCACGTACACACGTGCGGCGATAGGCGGCTTTGCAGGCCGCGCGTTGCGAGCGGGGGATGTGCTGGCGATCGGAGAAGGAGCATCGGAAACGCTGTTTTATTGGGAGCAGGAGGCGGAGGACAGGCAGGACGACGCGCCTTTTTTTGCAACCAGCTGGTCGATTGGCTCAGAGGGACGTCCCTTTTATCGGAAAAATCCGGTCATTCGCTTCGTGCCGGGACGGCATTTTGATGCGTTTACCGAAGGGAGCAGAAAGCATTTTTTGCAAAGCGATTTTCGAATATCTTCGCAATCGGATCGGATGGGCTATCGGCTGGAAGGACCGCGTCTTGGGACAGCAGCAGCGCTGGAGCCTATTTCGGAGGCGGTGTCCATGGGAACGATTCAGGTTCCTGCTGGCGGCAGCCCGATAATTTTGATGGCGGACCATCAGACGATTGGCGGCTATCCGAAAATCGCCCAAGTGGCGACGGTAGATTTGCCGCTGCTTGCGCAAGTAAAACCGGGTGAGACGATTAGATTCCAGCAAATTACACGGCAAAAATCAGAAGAGCTTTACATCAAGCATGAGCTTCAAATGCAGCGTCTCTCCATGTTTATTGAAATACGCTATAGAGAGGAGAGATAGACGAATGACGCTGACCATTGATCTGAATTGTGATTTGGGCGAGCATTATGGCGTGTATGAGCTGGGGCAGGATGCTGAGTTGCTGCCGCTCCTTACATCGGCCAACATTGCTTGCGGCTTTCATGCCGGCGATCCGGGGACGATGAGGCGAACGGTGAAGCTGGCGCTGGAAAATGGCGTTGCCATCGGCGCCCACCCTGGGCTGCCGGACTTAATCGGCTTCGGACGGCGTGAGATGGCGATTTCGCCAGAGGAAGCCTATGAGCTGACCGTATATCAAATCAGCGCGCTGAATGGCTTTGTGAGGTCGGAGGGCGGTGTGATGCAGCATGTGAAGCCTCATGGCGCTCTCTATAACATGGCTGCGAAACGCGCCGAACTGGCTGAAGCGATTGCTGAAGCGGTGTATAAGGTGAATCCGGAGCTTATTTTATACGGCTTATCGGGGAGCGAATTGATTCATGCGGGCAAAAAGCGAGGGCTGCGCACGGCGAGCGAGGTGTTTGCAGATCGTACCTACCAGCAAGACGGCTCACTGACACCCCGCAATCAAGCAGGCGCTCTCATAGAGGAGCCGAAGGAAGCGCTGAAGCAGCTTCTTCAGATGCTCAGAGAAGGAGCTGTATCGTCGGCGCAGGGAGTGAAGATTCCGCTAGCTGCGGAAACGATTTGTGTGCACGGTGATGGGGAGAGGGCTCTCTTGTTCGTCAGGCAGATTCGCAAGCTGCTGGAATCGGAAGGAATTATTCTTTGTGCGCCGAGCTCCAATCCATTTCATTCATTCAATTAATGAGCTTCTCTAGTGGATATGCTATTATCATTTCAATAAGAAATAGGAAGATGTCATCATTATGTTTGCAGGGGGCTGGAAAATGGATGATTTGCGCTTTCCCATCGGTTTGTTTGAGCAGGAGGGTGAGATTTCGCAGCAGCAGCTGGATCGCTGGTTTGCCGACATTGAATCGGCTCCAGCACGGCTTCGAGCAGCTGTAATCGACCTAAGCGAGGAGCAGCTTGATACGGTATATCGCCCGGACGGCTGGACGGTAAGACAGGTTGTACATCATTTGGCGGACAGCCACATGAACGCGTATACACGGTATAAGCTGGCGCTGACAGAAGAAATGCCGACTATACGTCCTTATTATGAGGAAAGATGGGCCGAGCTTAGTGACGGGCGTACAGGCCCTATTGAGTTGTCCTTAGCGCTTCTCGATGCGCTGCACGGCAGGTGGCTGCTGCTGCTTCGCTCGCTAAGCCGTGAGCAGCTAGAGCGCGCTTTTATCCATCCCGAATCTGGAAATACAATTAGGCTGGATTGGAATGCAGGCAATTATGCATGGCATGGCAATCATCATATCGCCCATATTACCCGGCTGCGTGAGCGTATGGGCTGGAGCATGGAGTAACATACAATAGCAGGCAAGACTGTTTATCACTCGAAAAAGGGGGGCGCTTGGAATGGATTTGGAACGTATTTATTTGGATAGCATCCAATCACAGTTCCACTACTACAAAAAACTGGCTGAGAAAGCGATGAATCAGGTTGAGCCAGAGCAGCTATTTGTGCAGCCTAAAGAGGATGTGAACAGCATTGGCACCATCGTCAAGCATATGTGCGGCAACATTTTGTCCAGATGGACGGATTTCCTGACGTCAGACGGGGAAAAGGAATGGCGGGATCGCGATGCCGAGTTTGAAAACGATTGGGCGAATAAGGAAGAGCTGCTCGCGAGCTGGGATGAAGCATGGGCTTGTTTTTTTGAGGCGATAGACTCGCTCCAGCCGGAGCAGCTTGGTCAAATTATTTATATTCGCAACGAAGGGCATACCGTTTTAGAGGCGATCAACCGTCAGCTGGCACATTACCCCTATCATATCGGACAAATCGTTTATGCGGCAAAAGGGTTAAAGGAAAACGAATGGAACAGTTTGTCCGTGCCAAGAAACGGCTCGAAGCAATACAATGCCGGGAAATTTGCCAAAGAGAAAGCGATCAAGCATTTTACCGATGAGGAGCTAAAGCGGTTGGATGGTGATGGACTTAGAGAATGAGACGTTTATTAAACCGTCAAAGCACGCTTTGACGGTTTTTTTGTGTTCAAGTGGGGGGAAAGTTTCGAAAAGGGGTTACATATGCCTATACCGCACAGTGGCTTGCTGCATAGGCTGTTATCATTACTAGGAAACGAAGGAGCTTAATCCGGATGTCAAAAACAACTACAAAACCGGAATCGAATGAGCCTTCAGCCGATGATCTCGCCTTATGGTCCGCAGTTATATTAGTGGTCGGTGATCTTTTTGGGCTATTTGCTGTTTTAAAAGCCAGAGCGGAGAAAGAGGATACCTCCTGAAGAGGTTTTGAACAATCTCGCTTTATATATATGGCTGATTAATATAATCAATTGTTGAGGAGGGGTTAATAATGGCTCATGAACAAAAAATAACCTCTGACGACCTATTTAAAATTTCAGCTTCGTTGTCGCTGATTGGTGATGGCTTAGCCTTGCTAGCGTTAAAAAAGGCGGAAGCGGAAAGCGTTAATCAGAAGGCGATGACCGCGGCATTAAATCGCTTGATTCGAAAACGTCCCTAAACGATAAATGAAGGGCGGATAGGCAAATGAAATCGGGAGGAAAGCCTGTTCACACAGGCTTTTTGGTCGTTATACAACCCTATAGCTGTTTCGGAAAAAGGCAGTGAATGAGCTTGGTTTTCAATAATAAAGGATATCGTAGTATAATGTGGTCTTACTTAACATTTTGGTAAAGCCTCAATGGACAATAACTCAACTTGGCAACAATTCGAGACAATAAGGAAGTGGTTGGAATTTCTATTTCAAAGTTGAATTTGCTGGCAGTAGTCTGCTTCGTTCTCTTTATATTAATCGGATTAACCTTTCAAACCCCATTTGTGAAAATGATGGATCAATGGTTGATTCATTACATTCAAGCGTTTGAAGCTCCAAGCTGGACAAGCATTATGAAATTTCTTTCGTTTATTGGCTCTGTAAACGTTGTGATTATAAGCTCAGTTCCCATTATTTTATTTTTGCTTTTTGTATGGAAAAGCCGCAGGGAGACGCTTCTTTTTTTAATAGCTGTATTTGGCTCTGCGCTGCTCAATGCGGGGCTAAAGCTATTGTTTCAACGGGCAAGGCCGAGCTTGAATGCGATTATTACCGAAGTCGGGTACAGCTTTCCAAGCGGGCATTCGATGAATGCGTTTACCTTTTATGGCATCCTTACGTACTTATGCTGGCGGCATATTCCATCAGAGCAGGCAAGGAAATGGCTGCTTGCCTTCAGCTCGATTATGATTGTCGGCATTGGGCTCAGCCGAATATATTTAGGCGTGCATTATCCAAGTGATGTCGTAGGTGCATATTTGATCAGCTTGGTTTGGCTGATTGCTGTTATTCAGTGCACGCGGTACTTTACTCGTGTACAAGCTGCTTAAAGCTGTGTATACAGCTCCAAAATCAACATGAAATAGCAGGGCAGACCGCCGTAGAGCTTGGATGATAGGTCCAAGCCCTGCGGCGGTTTTTTGAAATATGAATGAAGAATAAGGTTCAGCCTAATATGAAAATTCAAATACCAAGTTGACAGATAGGGATTGATGTGGTAGTTTTGGTCTAAGGTTTGAACCTTAATGTTTTTCTGTTGAGTTGGAGGGGTCAAATGCAGTTCGAAAAAGTATCCGCTAAAAAAGTTAGCGATTTTATTTTGGAGCAGCTAGAGGAAGCGATTATCCTTAAAGATTTTCTAGCGGAGGAGCAGCTGCCGACGGAACGGGAGCTTGCAGCGGTATTCAAGGCCAGCAGGCTTGCGGTCAGGGAAGCTTTATCCGAGCTTGAGGGCAAGGGATTAATTGAGAAGCGAATTGGAGCCAAGGGCGGCACATTCGTTCTTCCTTTAACGATAAACTCGCATCAGAGAACGCGGGAGGAAGTGCGCGGCGGCTGGGACGATATGCTGAAAGTTTTTGAATATCGCTCCATTATAGAGCCAGAAGCGGCTTACCTCGCTGCAAAGCGGATAAGCACGGCAGAGCTCGAACAGCTGCGAGGTTTTATTGAAACGAGCATGGAAGAGGATTGCACGCGTGAAATGTTCCGCTCTCTGGACGTCAAATTTCACTTGTCGATTGCGAAAGCTTCCGGCAACGATTATTTCGAGAAGGCAGTCAGGAAAATTCGGACCAAAATTAATCCTGCACTGGATTTAATGCCCTACAACGAGAACGTCAGGCGGACAAGTTATGACAAGCATATGCTGCTGCTTGATGCGCTGCAAGCTGGTAATGGAATCGGCGCAAAGGAAGCGATGAAGCAGCATATTGACGAAACGGTACATGCGATTTATGCGCGTGTCGTTGTCGAAGGAGACAGTTAACTGGTCAACCGGCACTGTGGGAGGGTGAGGATTTTGAAATTAAATGAGCTTCTTGCTCTTGCAAATCAGCAGAAGGAACAACTAGTAGCATGGCGCAGAGACCTCCATCAATACCCTGAAACTGGATTTGAGGAAGTAAGAACGTCGGGAATCGTCACCGAGCATTTGCGGCAGCTAGGGTTGGAGGTTCAAACAAATATAGGGAAAACAGGCGTAGTCGCACTGCTTCGCGGTGAAAAGCCTGGTCCCACCATTGCTCTGCGGGCGGATATGGATGCCTTGCCGATTGAGGATCTGAAATCCGTTGCTTACAAATCGAAAATACCCGGCAAAGCCCATTTATGCGGCCATGATGCGCATACAACTATGCTTATGGGTGCCGCTCAGCTGCTTGTGGGTTTAGGCAAGCCAGCCAGCGGAAATATCAAATTTGTGTTTCAGCCTGCTGAGGAAGGGCTAGCTGGCGCGAAGGCAATGATGGACGACGGTGTGCTGCAAAACCCCGCTGTGGACGTGATGGCCGGGCTGCATGTTTTCCCTTCACTGCCGACAGGCTTCATTTCCGTAACGAAGGGGGACGCCTTCGCGTCAGCCGACAGTATTACCATTAAGATCATCGGCAAAGGCGGCCACGCCGCCCGTCCTCATGAAGGGGTAGATGCGATTACGGTAGCAGCACAGGTGATATCGGCCTTGCAGCATGTGGCTAGTCGTCTAGTTGATCCGCTTGAGCCGGTTGTCGTGACGATTGGAAAAATCAACGGGGGCTACATGGGGGCGGCGATTGCTCCTGAAGTGGAGATGGTTGGCACAGTCAGAACACTGACGCCGGCAGTCCGCGAGCGGATGCCGCAGCTGCTTGAAGACATCATTCGCGGCGTGACCTCATCCTTTGGGGCAGACTACGAATTAAACTACAAGATGGGTTATCCGGTTGTGCAAAACGATGAAGCAATGGTTGATTTTCTTACCTCGACAAGCGAGCAGTTATTAGGTGGGAAAAAATGGATTTATGTTAAGCCGTCAATGGGCGGCGAGGACTTTGCCTTTTATTCCGAGGCAGTGCCAAGCGTGTTTTTCCGTCTAGGCGTTGGAAGCGGCGAGGAATATACCTCTTACCCGCTGCATCACCCCCAGTTTGATTTGGATGAAGCAGCTCTTCCTTACGGTACGGCCATGCTGTCAGCTCTTGCACTAAACTATTTGGCTGATCCATGGAAAAAAACAAACTAGAACGAATTTCAGGAGGCTGAGCGATTTGAAACGATGGTATGTACAGGGCTTTGCAGCCATAATAGCGGTTATGCTGGTAATTACAGGTTGCGGCAACGCCACAGAGACGAAAAATGAGACGCAAACGAATGGCGGGACAGCTAGCGCTCCAGCGGGCGGTGACAAAACGACTTTAACGATCGCTAACGCAACGGATATTGAAAGCTTTGATACTCATAACAACAACAATACGATGAGCGAAGCGGTGCTCGTCAATGTGTTTGATTATTTGCTGAAAAATGACGCGGAGCAAAACAAAGTGCCCGTGCTTGCCACCTCGTGGGAGCAGGTTAATGATACGACATGGAGATTGAAGCTGCGTGAAGACGTCAAGTTTCACAATGGCGACCCATTCACAGCTGCGGATGTAAAGTTCTCGCTTGAGCGTGTTGCAAAGGACACTACCTTGAAGCAAAATACGTATTACAAGCACATTAAAGAAGTCAATATTATTGATAATTATACGGTTGATATTGTTACGGAAACGCCAGACCCGATTATGCTTAATCGTTTGTCCCGCATGGGCGCAGGCATTTTGCCTTCCAAATATATTGAGGAAAACGGCATCGAAGCTTTCTTGAAGGCTCCGATTGGCACAGGCCCTTATAAATTTTCCAAATGGACGAAGGATGACCGCATTGAGCTGGTGAAAAATGCCGATTATTTCGGTGGAACGCCGAAATGGGAAAATGTTGTTTTCCGCTCCATTCCTGAAGCGTCGACTCGGGTTTCCGAGCTGCTGACTGGCGGAGTTGATATTGCTGCCGGTGTTCCAGCAACGGATATTGCGCGTATAGAAGGTGTCGATGGTCTAAGTGTTGAGCAAGCGAAAATTCAGCGTGTGCTTCATATCATTATGCGCATGACCGAAGGCTCGATTACCGCTGATCCTAAGGTTCGCGAGGCGATTGATCTTGCAATCGACAATCAGGTTATTATTGATAGCATTGCTGGCGGAGCGGGGATCCCAACGAGAACGTCGGTTACGCCTGGCAACTTCGGTTCAGATCCGAGCCTGTATGAAACGTTTGAGTATGATCAGGAGCGTGCGAGAGCCTTGTTGAAGGAAGCTGGTTATGAAAATGGCGCGAAAGTGTCGTTCTCATCCTCCGTTCAATATAAAGAAGTAGCTGAGGTAGTAGCGGCTATGCTTACAGATGTAGGCTTCGAGGTCAATTTGGAAATTTTGGAGGCCAGCAGCTTTAGCGAGAAGCTGAACTCGAAGAAATTCAACGAGCTGTTCCTGCTTGGCGTAGGAAATTCCTTATTTGATGCCTCGAACAATTACAATCGCTTTAAGAAAGAAAATGCGGCTGGCGAGACCGATTATAACAATCCAGAAGTAGAGGAGCTGCTGCAATCGGCGCTGCAAAACATGGATGTAGCGGATCGTGAGAAGCAATATCAGAAGGTTCAGCAGCAATTTACAGTTGACCGTCCGACGATTTACCTGTACCAAATGAAGGGCATTTACGGCATTGGAGCAGGCATCGGCTACACGCCAAGGCTTGATGAGATGTATTATGCGGAAGATATTACGCTGAAATAACAGCAGATATAAAGGAGGGAATAGAAGGAATAGCGTTCTATTCCCTTCCTTTTGCTTTAATCCATTACTTAGGAGAGGGGCCGTTCAGTGGGCAAATATACAATTAAATCTTTGCTGCAAATGGTGCCGGTTCTATTTCTCATTTCCGCCATCGTTTTTGTGCTTGTGCATGTGACAGGCGACCCGGTCAATCTGATGCTGCCCGAGACGGCTACTGAAGAGGATCGGGCTGTTTTGTCAAAAGCGCTAGGGCTGGACCGGCCGCTATATGTTCAATTCGGCCTATTTCTCTATAATGCTGTACAGGGAGACTTCGGACATTCCTTCCATTACGGACAATCAGCTTTGCCGCTTGTGCTGGAAAGGCTGCCTGCCAGTTTCCAGCTTGCTGGAGCGGGAATGCTGATTGCAACGCTGATTGCTATTCCGCTAGGCATTATTTCGGCGCTGAAGCGCAACACGTATTTGGATCTATTTATTTCAGGCTTGTCTGCGCTTGGCAAAGGAATGCCCAATTTTTGGACGGGCATTATGCTGATTTTATTATTCTCCGTTATACTGGGAATTTTCCCCGTTTCGGGAAAGGGCGGACTGGAGCATCTCGTCCTGCCTGCCATAACGCTAGGAGCCGGCATTGCGGCGCAAATGACGAGGCTCATTCGGGCAAGCATGCTGGAGATTTTGAATCAAGAATATATTCGTACGGCCAGAAGCAAGGGACTGCTGGAAACCGTCGTTATTTTCAAGCATGCGCTGCGCAATGGACTGATTCCCGTCGTTACGATTATGGGCCTGCAATTTACAAGCCTGATTGGCGGGACGCTCGTTACCGAGACGGTGTTCTCATGGCCAGGACTTGGGCAACTGCTAGTGTCGGCCGTCAATACACATGATATGTCGATTGTACAGGCTGCCGTATTCGTCATTGCGATCATCGTATTGGTTGTGAATTTATTGACGGATATTGTATACCGGTATCTCGACCCACGCATTAAATACAGTTAAAGCCAGAGGTGAGGCAGATGTCGTTATTATCCAAATCGCAAGCGGATGGCTTGCCGGGCAAGCGGCCTGAGGAGTCGGAAAGCAGATGGCGGCAGGGAATCAAGTCGCTGCTAAAAAGCAAGACCGGTACGCTCGGTATTTTGATCGTACTCGCCGTATGCATCATTGCCATTGGCGCGCCGTTATTTGCCACTCATGAGCCAGCGAAAATTAGTCCGGCGCAGAGGCTGCTTCCGCCCATGTGGCTGGAGGGCGGCATGCATGAGCATTTACTGGGGACGGACAATTTAGGCAGAGACATTTGGAGCCGCATTGTTTACGGCTCGCAAGTATCCTTAATCGTCGGAATTGGAGCCGTTATGCTGTCTGGAGCAATCGGAGCCCTTCTGGGCTTGCTGGCAGGCTTTTATGGAAAATGGGTAAATGCCATTATTATGAGGGTTGCTGATGCTTTTATTGCCATTCCAGCTATTTTGTTCATGCTGGTTGTACTCGCCGTGCTTGGACCGGGACTTGGAACGCTAATCTTTGTTATTGGCGTCACCAACTGGGTTTCTTATGCCCGGGTTGTCCGCGGGGAAGTGCTCAGCGTGAAGGAACGGGATTTTGTTAAAGCGGCGAGAGCATTGGGCGCACGTAACGGACGGATTATTTTTACCCATATTTTGCCGAACGTACTGTCATCCTTCATTATTATTTCCACGATGAGCGTGGCGACCACGATTATTATGGAGGCTTCTCTCAGCTTTCTCGGGCTTGGCATTAAGCCGCCTGTTGTTTCCTGGGGCGGGATGCTAAGCGACGGACGTCAATATTTGGCTACAAGCTGGTGGGTGGCTACTTTTCCGGGACTTGCCATTACAATTACGGTTCTAGGCGTTATCTTTTTCGGAGATTGGCTTCGCGATATGCTGGACCCTCGCATGAAATCGAAGGAATAAGAAGGGAAATGAGGGAGCAATATGCCGACACCTTTGCTGGAAGTAAAAAATTTGCATACGAGCTTTAAAACGGACAAAGGCGTGATTCCTTCCGTAAACGGTGTAAGCTTTTCCGTCGAAAAGGGGGAAACGCTTGCGATTGTAGGGGAATCCGGCTGTGGAAAAAGCGTCACTTCGTTGTCCATCATGGGGCTCATCGCTTCACCCGGCTCTATAACGGGCGGGGAAATTATATGGCAAGGCCGCGATTTGGTGAAGCTGTCTCGCAAGGAGCTGCGGAAGCTGCGCGGCAACGAAATGTCGATGATTTTTCAAGAGCCGATGACCTCGCTCAATCCTGTGTTTACGATCGGCAATCAGCTGTCGGAAGTATTTCGGGTTCATCAAGGGGCAAGCAAAGCGGAAGCCAGACAGAAAAGTGTGGACATGCTGGAGCGTGTAGGCATAGCCAATGCTTCCAAGCTGATTCGCCAATTTCCTCATCAGCTGTCTGGAGGAATGCGGCAACGGGTTATGATTGCGATGGCGCTCGCCTGTGAGCCGCAGCTGCTTATTGCCGATGAACCAACAACGGCGCTCGATGTGACGATTCAGGCACAAATTTTAGATTTGATTGCGACGCTCAGCAAGAAGCAGCAGACGGGCGTTATTTTAATTACGCATGATTTGGGCATTGTGGCAGAAATGGCGGATCGCGTCGTTGTGATGTATGCAGGAGAAGTAGTCGAAGAAGCAGCTGTCGCTGATTTGTTCTCTGCTCCGAAGCATCCTTATACGGCCGGATTACTCGGTTCTTTGCCAAGAATGGACGAGCAGCGTGATCAGCTCGCAACGATACCCGGCATGGTGCCTAATTTGCTGGCCATGCCAAGCGGTTGTCCTTTCCACCCTCGCTGTTCCTATGCAGGCAGCGAATGCACGGTTATTAAACCGGAGCTTGAGCGAGTTGGCACGGGTCACTATGCGAGATGCCTGAAAAGCGAGGAGGTGTCATGATGAGCCAGAGCGACTTTAATGCTGCCCCCCTTCTGGAAGTGAAGGATTTACGGAAGTATTATCCCTTGAAACGGGGCTGGTTTGCGAGGGGGAATGAATATGTCCGTGCAGTGGAGGGCCTTGATTTCACTATTAATCAAGGGGAAACGCTAGGCATCGTAGGCGAGTCTGGCTGCGGCAAATCAACAACGGGCGAGATGGTAGCGCAGCTGCTTGAGCCAACGTCTGGCGAGATATGGTTTGAAGGTAGACGTCTGACGGGAATGAATGAGCAGAACATTCGGCAGGTAAGACGTGAGCTGCAAATTATTTTTCAAGACCCTTACGCTTCTCTGAATCCGAGAATGACGATTAAGGATATTGTCAGCGAGCCGCTCAAAATTCATGGTCTGGCGAAGGGGCGAGAGCTGCATGGCGAGGTATTGGAGCTTCTGGAGACGGTAGGGCTTGGCGCACATCATCTGGATCGCTATCCCCATGAGTTCAGCGGCGGACAAAGGCAGCGAATTGGTATCGCCAGGGCACTGGCGCTTAAGCCAAAGCTCATTGTTTGTGATGAGCCGGTATCGGCCTTGGACGTATCCATTCAAGCGCAAATTTTAAATTTGCTGAAATCGCTGCAACAGAAATTTTCGCTCACCTATATTTTTATCGCCCACGGCTTGCCTTCGGTCAAGCATGTTAGCGACCGCATTGCGGTCATGTATTTGGGGCGAATTGTCGAGCTTGCGGATCGAGATGACTTGTTTGCGCGGCCGAAGCATCCGTACACACAGGCATTGCTATCAGCCGTTCCTGTGCCTGATCCGACGATCCGCAAGGAGCGCATTGTGCTGTCCGGTGAGTTGCCGAGCGCGGTTAATCCGCCGACGGGCTGTGCCTTTCATCCCCGCTGTCCCTACGTACAGCCTATATGCAAAATAGAGGCACCTGCCTTAAAGCCTTCCGGCACTCGGCACATGGCGGCCTGTCATTTTCCGCCGAATTAGGGCGCACATCCCAGTCAAAAGCTAAGATCAAGAGGAGGCGCTAATATGTCAGAGCCCAAACGCTTAATCAAGCCAGAGGATTTATACCGCTACAGCTGGGTCAGTGATCCAGCGATACATCCGGTCACCTCTTCAGTAGCTTATGTACACAAAGAAATGGATCAAGACAACAACGATTACAGGACGCATATTCGCGTCGTAACCATAGATGGCGAGCAGGATGCTCCTTTAACTGATGGTTCCAAGGATTTTGCTCCGAGCTGGTCGCCGGACGGCACGAAGCTTGGAATTTTGCGGGTAAACGAAAACGGCAAGCAGGTGTGGCTGGTAGATGTGAGTGACGGAACAGCTGTCCAGCTTACTTCGGCCAAGCAAGGGGTTGCCGCTTTCGTCTGGTCGCCGGATGGGAACACAATCGCCTATACGAGTCGCGTCAGCGAGGAAGAATCGCAGGGAAATCGCTCGCTGGATGAAATGCGCAAGCAAGAAGGCCGCCGTGGCCGAAGCTATGAGCGGACGATTCCAAAAGCCGAAGGATTAGGCTGGTGGGACGGAAGATACAGTCAGCTGTTCCGGATTGAGCTTGCAAGCGGAGCCGTGACACAGCTTACAGCAGGTGCATGCGATGTGTCACAGCCCGTATGGACGCGAGATGGGAGCAGGCTTGCTTTTCTTAGCAAAAAGATAGACGATCCGAAGCAGGATGCTGACTTAATTTCCTATCAGGATTTGTTTACGGTCAGCTCATCGGGTGGAGGGCTTCACCGGGTAACAGATACTTCCCTTCAAATTAGCCAGTTCGGCTATTCGCCGGACGGCAGCGTTATTGCCCTGATTGCCGAGGATCGCAAATATGGCAGCGGCACTCAAAGCAGCATCTATCTCGTGCCGAGTACTGGGGGAGCTCCTGTTGCTTGGCAGGAGACAGAAATACAGGTCGGCAATTATATTTTGAACGATATGCGTACAGCTGCTGTTGTGCCCGGACCGTCTGTAGCTTCTGATGGAACCCGTGTATATGCGATAGGCACTTTTCAGGGGCAGGCTCATCTTTATCAGTTCAGCGAAGGAGAAGCGCCAGCGGCGGTATCGCGGGGAGAGCGCGACATCTACCAGTTCGCCGAAACAGCCGATGGCCGTTACTTCATCGTGCTGTCGATGGATGCTCAAGGATCAGGCGAGCTTTACCGCTTGGATCGACTTAGTGGAGAAGAGCTGCGGTTGACGTCTTGGAATAAGGCGGTAATGGAGGAGCTGGACATCAGCTTGCCTGAGGCATTCTGGTATAATTCCACGGATGGAGATCGCGTCCAAGGGTGGATTATGCGTCCGCCAGCACTGCCGCAAGGCGGCAAGGCACCGCTTGTGCTCGTCATACATGGCGGACCTCATGCCATGTATGCGCCAACCTATAGCCATGAGCTTCAAACGCTAGCTTCCGCAGGCTATGCGGTTCTATATGTGAATCCGCGCGGCAGCTTCGGCTACGGCCAGAGCTTTGCGAAGAGCTGCCGAGGTGATTTTGGGGGCGGCGACTATCGGAATCTCATGGATGCCGTTGACGTGGCGGTCGAAAGATTTGATTTTGTTGATGCTACGCGCTTGGGGGTTATGGGGGGAAGCTATGGCGGGTTAATGACCAACTGGATCATTTCTCAGACTAACCGTTTCCAAGCTGCCGTGTCACAGCGCTGTATTTCGAATTGGCTTTCCTTCTACGGGACGAGCGATATCGGCATTTCCTACACCGAAGGCATTGTGGGAGGGAGTCCTTGGGAGCAGCAGGCCCTGCTTCTGGAAAAATCACCGCTTACCTATGCGGCTCAAGTAGAAGCGCCCGTGCTTATTATGCATGGCGAGCAGGATTTCCGCTGTCCGGTCGGACAATCGGACGAGTGGTATACCGCTCTAAAAAGGCTAGGCAAGCAAACGAAGCTGATTCGGTATCCAGGCTCCAATCACACTTTTCTCAAGAACGGCAAGCCGAGCTATCGTGTAGAGGCACTCCGTGAAGTAAATGCTTGGCTGGACAAGCATCTTGCTGCGGCTGGAGGAAGAGGGGGAGCGTCAGATGAAGCATAAAATGCAGCTGCCGCTGCCGCTCGCTTTGCTGATTGAGAACTGCCGGAGCAGCGGTGAAGCGGATGCGGTCATTGCAGCTTGCATTCGAAGTAAGGATTTCTCCTCCATTATGGAGAGGACGGCGGAGCCAACAATGGCATTCGTAGAGCGAGTTCAGCTTGCGGAGGAGCTGCATATTGATTTGGAGCAAGCTTTGCGCAGCGGCTATGAATTTGGTTTTTTACATTTGAATGGTTTGAAGAAGCTGCTTCGTTTCCGCTTCAGTCTTCAAGCGGAGCGGGATTATAGCAGTGTGGATGATGGGGTGCTAGGCTTCGAGCTGAATGAGGCTGCGGCAATTGAACTGCAAGCACTTATTCATCGGCAGTGGCAGTTGGTTCAAGACGGGGAAGCTGATGAGAGTGGTAGCCGCTTGTTTTCCATTTATTTAAAGCGGGAGCAACATGATTAGTGATATACAAGATACAAGAGAGAGGGCGGCTGACCAGCTGCCCTTTTTCTATGGGGATACCCGTTAATCCCGTCCTGCTTCATATAGCTTCTGTGCAAGCATGCGTGGCTCGGTTTTTGCGGTAGACAGGTGGTCGCCATGCCCATATATAAGCCGGAATAGGCCGAGCCTGCTGGACATATGGGGATGCCAGCCATACATTTGATTAAATTGCGGCATAACATTATCTACGGTGAAGTACAGATAGCTTCTGGGGGTAGTGAGGCTGTAAAATTTTTTGAGATCCAGCTTTTCATAGGATGGACCGGCTGGCTCGGGAGAAATTTGGCTGTACATACGCTTGGCGAGGCCAAGGCTTGCAAGATTAACGAAGGTTTCTCGAAAAAAAGGAAAAGGCAGCATGATCGTATCATCGTTGGAGCTTTCTCGCAGCTGTTGAAACAGAGCCTGAGCAGCCGGCGGGAACTCGTCCGCTACCCGTTCTCCATCCTTCAGCACGAAGGCGTTGAAAAATACGAGCCGTTTTAGCCGATCCGGGACAAGCTCCGCCACTTTCTGAACTAAAGAACCGCCAAAGCTGTGTCCGACTAACACGATTTGCCGCAATTGATGGGCAATAATGTAATCTGCAATGGAGCGCGATAGCATGGCGTGGGTCACCGCTTTATTCGGGTCCTTGCCATGCCCGGGATACTCTGGTGTATATACCGTATGGCCCATTTGACGCAATTCGGCGGCTGTTTCATCCCAAAAGCTGGCATCCGCCCAAGCGCCATGAATGAGTACGAAAGTAAGCGGCTGCGTGGGCTCGCCTAGCTGGGCTTTCATGTGCATCGAGGCGTGCTGAGGCTGGGATTGCCAGCCATTCATCGGATACGTGCGATAGTGCTGGTGGTGATTATGGCTTGCAAAAGTAGCAGTCATCTTCATATTCCTCTCAAACTAAGATGCTCCACTATATGCCCATTCTAGCAAATAGGTTAATGAACAGCAGGGCAGGCTGCGGCTTCGTAGGCGGTCTGTACGTTGGCGGGCAGAGCAGCCACACTTTGGTTGCCTTCAAGCCTATTTGTCTGTTTAAATAAATTGTGTGTGTCGTAGCCAACGGCAAAAGCGAGGTTATATACGAGGAACTTAAATCCAGCTAAAAAACTAAGGTTGACATTCAATCATGCAGGTCTATAATTTTCATATTATCGCAAAATACCAATTATGAAAGCAAATGGAGTACAGCGATTTGGAGCGTCCAATGATCAGAAATGAGGATAGAGAACATTGATTTTTAAAATAGTCAAACCATTAATTGCAGTAATTGTCGTTTGTATACTAGCCATAAATGTGTTACTGCTCTCTGTTTCAGCCACGAACCAAGGAACACTTAGCTCATCGGGGATGTCAGACATACCGACCGTGGAATCGTTGCAGCTTAATGTTAAATCCGCCATTCTTATTGAACAAACGACGGGAGTTATACTATTGTCCATTAATGCCGATCAGAGCCTCGCGCCGGCAAGCATGGTCAAAATGATGACAGAATACATTGTTGCCAAAAAAGTTAGAACAGGAGAACTATTCTGGGATGACATCGTCACAGTCAGCAATCATGCAGCTAGAAGCGTAGGCAGCCGTGCATTTCTTGCAGAAGGCGATCAGCATACGGTAAAAGAACTGTACACTGCAATGGCAGTGGGCTCCGCGAATGATGCTGCGATTGCTCTTTCTGAGCATGTATCGGGCACAGAGCAGAACTTTGTAACACTTATGAATGAGGAAGCCACACGCATGGGACTGACTAAAACTCATTTTATCAATGCTACCGGACTGAGCCTCGCCGACATGCCAGAAGGCTTTCGCCCTGATGAAAGGGGAGAAACGCTGATGTCAGCCAAAGACGTGGCCACATTGGCGAAAAACCTTATTCAAGATGAGCCAGATTATGCTGATGTGACATCCCTTCCATTTTACAAGCTGAATAAGTCGGATAAAGAACCCGTTGTCAATTCGAACCGGATGCTAGAGAATTACCAAGCTACTCCGAGCTTTGCTTATGAGGGCCTGGATGGACTCAAGACAGGATATACCAAAAGCGCAGGCTATTGCTTTACCGGAACTGCAAAGCGCGATGGTATGCGTTTAATCAGTGTTGTCATGGGGACTCCATCCATGGAGAGCCGCTTCGAAGAGACGGCAAAGGTATTGGACTATGGATTCAACCACTTTACAATGAATCAAGTAATCCCCGCTGGAAGTTTAGTTACTGGGATGGAAACATCTCCTGTCAAGGACGGGAAACAAAAAAATGTTCAGATCGTAACCAAAGATGATGTTTATTTTATTGTCCCGAAATCAGCTTTATCTGCCCAACCTATTGCTACAGTCCATTTAGCTTCAGGCGGGCTCGCTGCCCCTGTGGCAGCTGGTACAAAAGCAGGAACGGCGACATTTACTTACGAAATCGAAGGGCACAGCATCGTACAAACAAGAACGGTTGATTTAATTACTGAGCGCACCGTGGAGAAGGAAAACTGGTTTATGCTGCTTCTTCGGTCAATTGTCGGTTGGAATCGCGCCGAATAAATTTTATAATGGAAGGGGACGAGGCAGGCGCCTCTGAGCAAGCAGGAGGAAATGAATCGCTGCAAGCATGTGCAATAAAAAATAATACGAATTCATAATTCGACTCAACTATGGGGGAATCACATTGAAATTCAGGCCTTGTATAGATATGCATGATGGAAAAGTAAAGCAAATCGTGGGCGAGACACTAAGTACGGATAAGCAGGCGGTCGTAGAAAACTTCGTTTCCAGCCATCATTCCGTCTATTATGCCGAAATGTTTAAGCAGGACGAGCTTTATGGCGGACATGTCATTATGCTGGGCGGCGGCAATGAAGAGGAAGCGGTTCGTGCGCTTCAAGCGTATCCCGGCGGCTTGCAAATTGGCGGCGGCATAAAGGCAGACAATGCGCAGCACTACCTCGCGCAAGGTGCCTCGCATGTCATTGTGACCTCGTACATTTTCAGCAATGGGCAGCTCAATCGTGACAATCTGGAAAAAATCGTCGCAGAGGTAGGCAAGGACCGATTAGTGATTGATTTGAGCTGCAAAGAGCGTGATGGCAAATGGTATGTGGTGACGAACCAATGGACGCAGTTTAGCGATTTCGAAGTGAATGAGGCAAATATTCGGATGCTTGAGCAATATTGCGATGAGTTTCTTATTCATGCCGTAGATGTTGAAGGCAAGCAGAGCGGTATTCAGCAAAGCTTGGTGAAGGCGCTGGCAGCATGGGTTACTATACCGTGTACGTATGCGGGCGGTGCTCGTTCAATGGCTGATTTAGAGCTGTTCGAAAGTTTGTCTGGCGGGAAGCTGGACATTACGATTGGCAGTGCGCTCGATATTTATGGCGGCGCATTGCCTTACAAGCAGGTTGTTGCTTACTGCCGCAGCTAAAACCCGATCAATGAGAAGGGGGAATAAAAATGTGCCGAAATATTAAGCCTTTGTTTAACTTTGACCCTCCAGCAACGGAATACGAAATTATGGCAGCCTCGCTGCAATTTGTCCGCAAAATATCCGGCTATAACGCCCCATCGAAAGCAAATGAGGAGGCTTTCCGCCTTGCAGTTGCCGAAGTCGCTGCTGCTGCGGAAAAGCTGATGGGGACGCTTGTAACGAATGCCGAGCCACGCAATCGCGAAATCGAGACGGAGCGCGCACGCGCCAAATCAGCCAAACGTTTTGGCACAGTCAACGGTTAGCAGCATTATTTAGCAGAAGATCGGGGGAGAGCGCTTATACCTCGATCTTTTTTTAGCGTAAGGAAGGGGGAGAGCAGTTCACTTATGAAATGGAAGGTCATCGCTTATGGAGACAGTCATTTAGTTTGCCGTAAAACGTGGCACTCGCCCTTATGGATGGGAATTGTAAAAAAAGACATTCGCACGGTTACGCTTAAAAATCGAACCTTTTCAGTTGAGGTGTTTGCAGACTGTTCAACGTCTGAGCTTGCCCACAAGCTTCTAAAGCTAGTGGAACGGCCATAGACTAGTCATATTTGTGATCATTTGTAAAGACGATTATAATGAAAGTAAGTTCGTAGTTCTTTTACAAATGTGCGCTGCACATTATCCAATTGAAAAGGGGAATTTTACATATGAATCCTACACAGCAGCAATTAGAAAACTACGCGGCTTTGGCCGTCAGAACAGGTGTCAATGTCCAGAAAGGGCAGACGGTTGTCCTTATGTCTCCGATAGCAGCGGCACCGCTGGCAAGATTAATTGCCGCCAAGGCTTATGAAGCGGGAGCGAGGCATGTACAAGTGGAGTATAACGATGAGGAGCTTGCTCGCATCAAATACAAAATGGCGCCGGAAGAGGCTTTTGGAGAATACCCTATGTGGCGTGCTAAGGCTTGGGAAGGGTATGTCGAGCAAGGAGCAGCGTTTATCACTATTTATTCACCGAACCCAGAGCTTCTGAATGGAGTAGATTCTAATCGGGTGGCGACAGCAACGAAGGCTGCTTCGACTGCGCTCAGCGGCTATCGCGCTGCATTGATGAATCATTCGAACGCATGGACGCTCATTTCTTATGCGACGCCAGAGTGGGCAGCTAAGGTATTTCCAGATGTATCCCCAGAGGAAGCGGTACAAAAGCTATGGGAGCGGATTATTGAGGCGACACGCATCGGTTTGGAAAACCCGATTGAGGCTTGGAGCGAGCATAATGCCAAGCTGCTGCAAGTGGTGGAGCTGCTGAATAGCAAGCGTTATCGTCAGCTGCGCTATAATGCGCCGGGCACTGACTTAACGATAGATTTGCCAGAAGGCCATATCTGGCTAGGCGGAGCTAAGGAAAATGCCAAAGGCGTGCTGTTTAATCCGAACTTGCCGACGGAGGAAGTATTTACGATGCCGCATAAGGATGGTGTAAACGGCACCGTTCGCAGCACGAAGCCGCTCAATTACAACGGCCAGGTTATCGACGGCTTCTCCTTGACGTTTAAGGCTGGTAAGGTGACGGAGTATTCGGCTGAAAAGGGCTACGAAGCGTTAGCGCATTTGGTAGGAACGGATGAAGGGGCAGCGAGGCTCGGTGAAGTTGCATTGGTGCCGCACAACTCGCCGATATCCAACTCAAATGTCATTTTCTTTAACACCCTCTATGATGAAAATGCTTCCTGCCATTTAGCGCTGGGCCAGGCTTATCCGGTCAATCTGGCTGGCGGTACAGCTATGTCACCAGAGGAGCTGCTTGCAAATGGAGCGAATCGCAGTCTTGTGCATGAGGACTTTATGATCGGTTCAGCAGAGATGAACATTGATGGCATTACGCAGGACGGATCAGCAGAGCCTATCTTCCGCAATGGCAACTGGGCAATTTAATACTCTAAAACAAAAAGGAGCGACCCTGATGCGGGGCGCTCCTTTTGTATTAAACGATGGACTAATTAACGTTTTATTTGACAGATACATGAACAGTTGATTGATCAACGGAAGTGATTTTTCCATTTACCCATTTCATGGCAGGTCTGAGAGGAAGGTAATAAGAATCGTTCGCTTTGACTGCCTTTACATCTGTGTAAGTACCGTTTAGATAAATTTTATAAGTTGTATTTTGAATAAGCAACTTATTTTTATTTTTTTTCAGTATAATATCTTCATTCGATGCAATGGAAAGGGAAAATCCAAATGCTTTTGAAAAGTCGCGCAGTGCAATGTAAGATGTATCATTAATGCTGATTAGGCTTTTGCTTGGTGTAAACGTTTTATTATTAATCGACAGATTCAAATCAAGATTAGTATAAATTTGGCCGCTATCTGTATAGTAGTTACAGTCCCAAACTCTTTCATAGTAATTATAATAAGTGTCACTGGAAGTATAACGATCTTCTACCTTTTTGCAATGGGGGTAGGGGGCATATTGATTGTTAATTACATTGACTTTTGTAATTGGTGTTGAGGAGCTTGAACTGGACGAACTAGAGCTGGATGACGAACTGCTGCCGCCATTGTGAGTATGATAACCTGTACATAAGCCTTTTGCTTGCGATTTTGCCGAGCAGTTATGTCCACCACTGCTGTCTGTGCGTCCGGAATGTGCAAACGCTGAGGATGTCATCATACAACAAACGAGTACACATACAAGATAGATTGCTAAATTCTTCTTCATAAAAAACCTCCCAATATTTATATTTTCTATTTGACGTATTTATAATACCATATATACAGATACGAATAGCGTTGCATTTATAATTTTCGAAAAAATTATTTTTAAATTTCTCACACAACGTGAATTACAGTTGTAATTTGGATGTAAAGCAAAATATCGTTGTCACACCAAAATTTATTCGAAAATGAACCCCTTGACTCTTACGATGTTTTCAGTTATTGTAATTGAAATTATAAGGTTCTAAATAAGGATATACTGCAATAGCGTTGACCAAGAAAGAAGCGCTCAAGCTTCGCTGTCCAGAGAAGAAACCCGCAGGCTGCAAGGTTTCTCGTCGCGAACGAGCCTTTTCCTGCCTTGCGAGCTGCGACGGGAATTCAACCGTTGCCGGAGCATGCCGTTATCATGTTTGAGGAGCGCGAGGCTTATTGTTTGCTTTGCGGTCAAACTAGGGTGGTATCACGACACATTCGTCCCTGACGATGTGTCTTTTTTTATTTTTCATACAAAGTCGTTGAATGAACAAAGGGGAGTGCGGCTCATGCGCCAAAGTCAATTATTGCTTCATACATTACGGGATTCACCTGCGGACGCTGAGGTGATAAGCCATCAGCTTATGCTGCGTGCTGGTTATATTCGCCAGCTGGCTGCGGGGATATATACCTATATGCCTCTTGGAAGGCGCGTGCTGCGCAAGGTGGAGCAGATTGTCCGGGAGGAAATGGACCGAGCAGGCGCTCAGGAGCTGCTTATGCCTGCGATGCAGCCAGCTGATTTATGGCGGGAATCTGGACGCTACTCTGTCTATGGACCAGAGCTGATTCGATTGAAGGACCGCCACGAGCGTGAATTTGCATTAGGGCCAACGCATGAGGAGGTCATTACTTCCTTGGTGCGAAATGAGATTAGCTCTTACCGGAAGCTGCCAGTTACCTTGTATCAAATTCAAACGAAGTTTCGAGACGAGCGCCGCCCGCGTTTTGGATTGCTTCGCAGCCGGGAATTTCTCATGAAGGATGCCTATTCCTTTGATGCTGACTGGGAGGGATTAGACGCCTCCTACTGGAATATGTACCTTGCGTATGAACGGATTTTCAATCGCTGTGGCGTTAATTTCCGTGCAGTTGAAGCTGATGCCGGAGCCATTGGCGGAGAAGGCGGGACGCATGAATTTATGGCGCTTGCGGATATCGGTGAAGATACGATTGCCGTATGCGACAGCTGTGCGTATGCAGCCAATTTAGAAAAGGCGGAGTCTGTGGCAGCGACGTTCGAGGAGATGCCAGCAGGCGGGGCGCTTGATGACGGGACGCCAGTGGAGAAATTTTATACGCCAAATATGAAGACAATTGACGAATTGGTTCAGGCGCTTGATGTTAATGCAGCAAATATTATTAAGACGATGATTTGTCTCGTGGATGAGCGCTTAGTCGCCGTGCTTATTCGCGGCGATCATGAGATGAATGAAATTAAAGTGAAAAATGCGCTTGGTGCCGAAAATGCAGCAATTGCCGATGCCGATACCATTCAGCGGCTAACAGGAGCGCCTGTCGGCTTTATTGGCCCAATCGGTCTTGAGCTTCCCTTGCTGGTTGATGAAGCTGTTATGAGCATGACGTCTGCCATCGCAGGTGCCAATGAACTAGACTATCACCAACGTCATATCATTCCTGCACGGGATTTCACTCCTCTGCAAATTGGCGACTTCCGAAATGCGGCACAAGGAGATGGTTGTCCGCGCTGCGAAGAAGGAAAGCTGCAATTTTTTCGCGGCATTGAAGTGGGGCATGTGTTCAAGCTTGGCACCAAATACAGTGAACAGCTTGGCGCTGCTGTTCTGGATCAAGCAGGCAAAAGCATGCCAATGATTATGGGCTGCTATGGGATTGGCGTATCCCGCATTTTATCTGCGGTGGTAGAGCAGCATCATGATGCTGCTGGAATGGTGTGGCCGCTGGCACTTGCGCCGTATCATGTACATCTGATTCCGATATCGGCGAAGGATGAGACGCATATGAAGGTCGCTCAGCAGCTATATGACGAGCTGCAAAGCAGCGGGGTGGAAGTATTGCTCGATGATCGGGAAGAGCGACCAGGCATTAAATTCAAGGATTCGGATCTAATCGGTATTCCGCTGCGTATCGTTATTGGCAAAGATGCGGGGCATGGGCAGATCGAATTTGTTCAGCGCCTTGGCAATCAGAAGGAGCTTATCGGTACTGAAGAAATTGGCGAGCGCGTGAGGCAAATTTTAACCAACCATTATAGAGCTAGGACATAGGCGTATTAAAAAGAGCATTCTCGTTATTGAGTATGCTCTTTTTATGCTGCTTAGCTTAGAGCTACGTTCAAAATCGTGTCAGGCTAGCTCATCATTTAACTTCGCGGCTCTCACCATAACGTTCATTGAGATGCTCAATATGGGATTTCCCCCATTCATTCATGGCCTGCAGCAAGGGGCCCATTCCCATGCCGTATTCCGTAATGGAATATTCAACCTTGGGAGGGATTTGCAAATATATTTCGCGATGAACGATGTTATGGTATTCTAATTCCCGCAATTGCGAGGTAAGCATTTTTTTCGTAATGTCCGGCAGGGCCTTTTGGAGCTCGCTGAATCTCATCGTACCTTGCGAAAAAAGCTGATACAAAATAATAGGCTTCCATTTTCCTACTAGAATTTCTAATGCCGTTTCAACCTTGCAATCCTCGGGCATATGCTCGTTCTCCTCTTTCGTAGCTTAGGGTATCTTTTTGTATACTAGGTTTAATTAAAGTTCCTACTTCTAATAAATTACTCTAGAGCTTATTATACATCTATGATTTAAACATACTCAAGGAGGAATCGTTAAGATGAAATGGCTTGTACGAATATTGCAAGGACTGCTAGTGCTTGGATTTTTAATGTTTGGGTTTATGAAGGTGAGTGGAGATAGTGCCCAAGTGGCGGCCTTTAATGACATTTATGGATATGGTACAGCATTCATGTATGTTGTGGGAGTTGTTGAGATTTTGGGAGCTGTCGGATTGTTGATCGGCTATTGGAGAAAGCAGCTGATCCCTATCTTTAGCGGCTTATTGGCTGCTGTTATGGCAGGAGCTGTATTTACGCATTTTAAGGCTGGTCAAGGATTTGAAGCAGCGGGCATGCCACTCATTTTGCTGGTATTAGCTTTGATCGTGCTTTTCGGACAAATTAAGCTGCTCGCTAATGACAGACCATAGGGAGTCGCAAAGCTTGCAGAGCTTAATCGAGGAAAATATATCGGTAGTCTAAGACAGTATTGACCTGTCGATGACTGCCGCTATTTCTATTACTAAGGTAATTCTAGCAACTATGTGGTAGATAACATTACATAAAAATCGTCATTGACAGTGGAGAAGTGTGGTGTTATTATAATGAAAGATTTTAATGTTAGATAAGTTAACATTAAATCATAAAAACGTTATTCTTGTATAAGCCCATTAATAAGGTATGGGCGTTTCTACAGGCAACCGTGAATTGCCCCAGGCTACAAGAGACTGTTAGCGACTCATTTTTCCTGTTTAGCCATGCCCTAGGGCGGATTGTGGCAGGAAGATGAAGCTGAGGTCTCCTAGGTCTGGGGTTTTTAATTAGAGAAATGTAAGGGAGAGAACCATATGAGCCTCACAAACGCCAGACTATCCGAATCCATTACGAATGCCAGAACGGTTAAAATCCAGAAAACGAAGGATACCTTTTATGATTTTAAACTTTATCCGTTTGGCGAGCGGGGAACGTATATCGCTCCAGAGCTTATAAATGAAATTACCGAAAATTTGGCGGTGAGCATTCAGGACCATTTTCAGGATTACGATTATATCGTTTCGCCGGAGCCCGGAGGTCACACATGGGGAATGCTTGCGGCGTATAAGCTGCTGAAGCCAATTAACATTTTAAGACTGAGCACAGATTTATATAAAGATATTCATTTGGAGGCCAAGCGCGAGACGGCGTACAACGAGAATCGCATTTGCTTTGATGGCTTTCAAGCAGGCGACCATATTCTGCTCGTTGATGATGTAATCAGCTCGGGTGCAACGATTCGCTCGATTGCTGCCCAGATGGACACGATGGGAGTCAAGCTTGTCGGCGTGCAGGCGATCATAGCCAAAGGCGAGCATTACCGCAAGCTGGAGGAAGACTTGAACGTTCCGGTACGCATTCTTAGCCAAGTTTAATTGTAACGCACGATAAACAGGCAGCTTAAACTGGTAGCCTTTACAGGCACGCATTAGACTAAGCGGTTAATTACGATAAAGAGGTGAACGATATGACAATAATGGAGCAAAACACGACGGCAGCAGCTAAAAAAAGGGAAGAAAGCGATTTACCGCGGAATTGTACCTTTAGTCCTGAGGATTGGCATGTATTAGCGCAGTATTGGTATCCGATTGCAATTGCAAGTGAGATTGCGGATAAGCCAGTGGCCGTAACGCTGCTTGATATGAAGCTCGTCTGCTATCGCAGCGGCGATCGAGTCGTCGTCGCCCGTGACCTTTGCTTTCACCGCGGAGCTCCGCTAAGCAAGGGCTGGATAGAAAATGGCGAAATCGTGTGCCCGTACCATGGCTTCCGCTACAATTGCGAAGGCAAATGCACGGCGGTACCCGCGCATCCCGATTCACGCATTTCTCCTAAGCTAAAGCTTATCACCTATCCGGTCGTAGAGCGTTACGGCTTGATCTGGACGTCTCTGATGTCCTTAGAGGAAAATATTCCGGCCTTCCCCCACTGGGATGATCCCGATTATTTGAATATTTTGGTGCCGAGCTTTGATATTGCCGGCTCTGCTGGTCGCCAAATGGAAGGCTTTCTGGATGTGTCGCATTTTGCTTATGTGCATACGGAAACGTTCGGCGACCGCAATAACACCGAGGTGCCGCAGTATAAGGTGAAGCGGGAAGGGCAGGAGCTGCTTGCCGAATATTGGAGCACGGTCAGCAACTATGGCAAGGGACAGGATAATCCAGCACCAGATGGCTTTATGTGGCTGCGCGAATTCCGTGTTTTCCCGCCATTCGCTGCATCGCTTACCGTTTATTTTCCAGATGAGGGGAGACTCCATATATTAAATTGCGCCTCTCCCGTATCGGCCCGCTATACAAGGCTTTTCTGCCCAATAACGCGAAATTTTGATAAAGATGCCCCGATTCAGGCTACGATTGATTTTAACTTGAAGGTGTTCCAGGAGGATGCCGATATGGTCGAAGCACAAACGCCGGAGGATTTGCCGCTTGATCTTCAGGCGGAAGCACATATTCCGGCAGACCGCACCTCAATCGCTTACCGCCAGCTGCTAACGGAGCTTGGTCTAGGCAAAAACTACACGTCCTAATAACCTTTATATAGGGAGGTTCGTTAACAAGCAGGAAACAAGGGGCTAGCCTTCCGGGCTGGCTCTTTTCCTGTTTTATGGCGAGTTCATTTGTAATTGTGCTTTTTTTAGCTGGAAAGCAGATTTTCGGCTGCTGCTAATGATAAAGTAATAGAGAATAAGATTTGATGCTGACTTTGGAGATGACAACTTGAGAAAATTGAGTCTTTATTATTTTTTTTTATTATTTAGCTTTATCATCGTTTGGTCCATACATGAGTATTTATTTAAGTGAGAAGGGTATAAGTCTCATCAGCATTGGCCTGATTTTGTCGATGCTATCGCTAACAGGAATTCTCGCACAGCCGATAATGGGGATTTTAAATGATCGATTATCCGATCCCAGACGTATCCTGCTGCTGTGTCTGCTGCTTACGCCTTTATTAGCATGCGGTTATTATTTTTTTGATACGGTCGTTGCGTTATGTTTAGTGTCCTTCTTCTATGCGATGTTTCAATCGTCCACTGCGCCATTGAGTGATGTGCTGACGGTTGAAATCGCGAATAGTCAAGGATTTTCCTTCGGCAGCATCAGGCTTTGGGGTGCGCTGAGCTTTGCGCTCGGCTCGTTCATTACCGGGTTTGTATATGGCAACATCGGATATAGTGCCAGCTTCATTAGCTATGCATTACTTATGGTTGTGGCACTCATAACGTTTTATACCATCCCGTATAAGGCGGTAACGAGAGCGAAGGTGTCTGTGAAGCAGCATGCTTCACAAATCTTGAAGCATCAAAGCTTCTTGACCTTCGTGCTGTTCAGCTTTCTTATTTCTACGTCGATTGCGATGAATTTCAACTTCCTTCCGATTTACTTCAAGGAGGCAGGCTTTGATAAAGGCTGGATTGGGGCTGCTTACAGCATTGCCGCTATTATTGAGGTTCCAATGTTCTGGTTCGCGGTTAAGCTGCATAGACGCTTTGGTTTAATTTCAATGATGATGCTGGCTGCTTTTTGCTACAGCTTGAAATGCCTCGTTATGGCTTTCTCCACTCAGGTGGGGCTGGTGCTTGCGGTACAGCTGTTTGATGGCATCGCCTTTGCATTCATGGCAAGCGCTTCGGTTGAGGTGATTAATCGCTATGCGCCAAGCTATGCCAAAGCGACGTATCAGACGTTATTTGTGGCGCTCACTTCCGGCATTGGAGGAATTATTGGCAGTGCCCTGGGAGGAGTCGTCATTGCGAGTTGGGGCGTTAACAAGCTGTATTTACTGCTGTTCAGCTTATGCTTTATTGCGATGGTCGGTTTTACAGCAAGGCGCAAGCAGCTAGAGCCTCGTCCTGCCGGGTCGGCAAACCAAGTAGGAAAAAGGATTCCCTCTTAAATGTAGAGCAGCTGCCCAGAAGTCATTTGGGTCTTTAAATCAGGTTTATATTTACAAATATAGGTTTGGTGTTATAAACTGAAAGTGCTTTCATTCAGAAGCTTTAACAGGATCGGTCCATTATGTAGTTGAAGGGAGTGAGCGGCATGAACAGCCGGGCTAATACGATGATAATGAATATGATGGTGATTGTGAATTAAATAGTCAGGCAGGCGCTAGCCGTCTGTCACTCTCATGGATAGTTGCTGTTT